>VGTK01000019.1 GCA_016874715.1 Deltaproteobacteria bacterium
TCGGCGCGAAGGGCGAGGCGGCGCAGAGCCGACGCGGCTTCGTGTGCGTCCCGCACGACGACCCCCGCTCCGCTGCGGCGGACCCGGTCGGCGGGCGCGCCGAGATCGCGCACGATCGCGGGTACGCCCGCCGCCCACGACTCCGACAGGGTGTAGGAGAACGTCTCGGCCGACGGTGACAGCGCGAGCGTGACGTCGACCGCCGCGCCGGCGAGGCGCGCCGCGATCTCGTCGCGCACGTAGCGCCCGTGCACCCGCAGGCGCGTGGCGACGGCCGTGCCCAGCGCCGCGGCCGCACCTTCGAGGAAGCCGTGCGCATCCGCGTCGCCGAACACGTGCCACTCGAGCGGCAGGTCGCGCGTCGCGGACATGACCGCGAGCGCGTCGTCGGCGCCCTTCCACGGTGCGGACGGTGCGCCGAGCAGGGCGACGCGCAGCACGCCCTCGTCGCACCGCGCCGCAATCCCGGCGAGCGGGACGGCGAGCGCGTGCGGCACGACGTGCAGGGGCAGCTTACGGCCCGGATACGCGCGCGCGACCACGTCGCGTGCGGCCGCGGACGGCGCGATCACCGCGGCGGCCGCCTCGAGCAGCGCGCCGAACTCCTCTCGCTGCGCCGCCACGCGCGCGCGCGCGTCGCCCGGTGCGGCCAGGCCGCACGCCGCGTTGAACGCGGTCAGGCAGCCCTGGACGTCGGCGTCACCGTCGAGGCAGGCGCAGGGCTTCCCGCGCGCGAGGTCGAGCCGGTAGAACGACGGACACGTGCAGAGGTAGTCGTGCACCGTGAACGCGAACGGGAGCCCGCGCTGCTCGAGCTGCCGCCACGCGCGCACCGGCCAGCCGGACAGGTGGTGCAGGTGGGCCGCGCCGACGTCGAGCGAGTCGAGCAGCGCGCCGAACGCGCGCTCGCGCGCCGGGTCGGCGAGGGCGAATCGGTCGGTCACCGGCAGCGTCACGTCGGCGGGGTACGGGAAGAAGTGCTCGACGGGCGTACCGAGGTCGCCATCGGCGACCTCGGCCGCGAGGATCCCGTCCGCGGCCGGCCATGCGACGATCGCGCGCGGCAGCGCGAGCGCGCGCACCAGCTCGAGCACGTGCAGCTGCGTACCACCGACCGGCTCCGTGTGCGGGTCGGCGAACGGGTCGGCGTGCAGGACCACCAGCAGCGCCGGCGACCTGCGCCGCGCGCGGCGCTCGAGCTGGTAGCGCACGTTCTCCTGCAGCTCGGCGAGCGGATTCGAGCCGATGAAGCGCTGGACGTCGGCGTGGTAGCGCGGGTGGCGCGAGCCGAGCACCTCGAGGTTCGCGGTCTTCAGGGCATCGGTCTCGCCGGAGAACGACGCACTGCCGCGGTGCCAGACGAACAGGTCGTCGCAGGCCCGGATCTCGAAGCCGGCGGCCTTGGCGCGCTCGCAGAGGTCGTTCTCCTCGCCGTAGCCGCGCCCGAAGGCCTCGTCGAACACGCCGACGCGGTCGAGCACGTCGCGCCGGATCAGCATGCAGAACCCGTGCGCGGTCACGATCTCGGTTCGCCGCCGCGGGCTGGTGCCGGCGACCAGCGCGTCGAAGGCGTCCAGGTCGAGGCCGTCGGGCAGCGGGTTCGCGACCATCCACCGCGGCAGGCTCAGGATCGTCCCGTCGTTGGTGAACGGCGACACGATGCCGGTGCGCTCGGTGTGCCGCACGGCGCCGCGCAGGCGGTCGAGGAAGCCGGCGGGGACCTCGGTGTCGCTGTTGAGCAGCAGCACGTCGCGGGTCGAGTCGGCGTTCATGCCGCGGTTCGCGCTCTTCACGAATCCCTGATTGACGGCGCTGCGCATCAGCACGACGCGCGACTCGTTCTGCGCGAGGTGGTCGAGCCACGCGACCAGCACCGGATCGGTGCTCGCGTCGTCGACCACGACGAGGCGGAAGTCGCCGGTGCCGTGGCGCAGCACGCTCGCGAGGCAGCGCTGCACGTCCTCGCGCGCGTCGTGCAGGGGCACGACGACGTCGATGCCGCGCACGGCACCCGCGTCGGCCGGCGAGAACATCGAGGCGAGCCAGTCGAGTGCGTCGCTCGCGCTGCGCCAGACGATGTCGAGCAGTGTCACGCCGGCACCTCCCCCACGCGCTCCCACGCGAACTCGGAGACGTCGACGCGTGTGCCGTGCCGCAGGGTGGCCGGATCGGCGCCCGGGATGACGATCACCGCCGCGCGCCCCGCGTCGTCCTCGGCGAGCCAGCACGGCTCGTCGACGCGCAGCCGCATGTGGCCGAGCTCGCGCGTTCCCGTGCCGTCGTCCGGCGACGCCACGGTCGCGACCAGCCACCAGGCGTCGTCGTGCCGCGCGAGAGCGAGGTCGAGCACGAAGCTCTCGTCCGGCACGAACTCGTGCGCGAGGAACGCGTGCTCGCCGGGGCACGCGGGATCGCGCCCGTCGTAGACGCAGGCGTCGGCGAGGCGTTCGAAGTAGAAGCCGTGCGGGCGACGCTCCCAGTTGCCGGCGATGAGCGCGTAGCCGGCGTTGCGCGGCGGCGTGATCGCGAGGCCGCCGCACGCGTGCCGGTCGCCGACGTCGAGGAACGCCCCGGCGACGGCGAAGTCCCAGTGGTCGGGCGGCTGCCAGTCGGTGACGCGCAGCCCGGTCTCGAGGAGGAGCCAGGGTAGCGCGAAGGCGATCGCCACCCGCGCGATCGCTCCGAGCCGGCGCGGACGAGCGGGTGGTGCCGCGTCCGTGTGCGGCTCGCGCGCCGTCGACGCGCTGCTGGGTGTCGTCGTCACTCTCGTCTGGTCCCCGCACCCGGTCGCCGGCCGGACCCCGTCCGCACCGCCTGCGACGCCCGGCGTCGACTGTCGGGTTCGACTGCCCGAAGCGCAAGCGCCGCGGGCTTGACAATTGGTTGGACCACCCAATAAGAGAGCCAATCGTGACCGCTGCCCCGCGAGCCGTTCTGCCCTTCCAGCCGCCGCGCCGGCGCCGTCTCCACCAGGACGTCGCGGACCAGCTGCGCGACGCGATCCTCGACGGTCGCTTCGCCCCGGGTGACAAGCTGCCGGCGGAGCGCGAGCTGGCCGAGGAGTTCCAGGTCAACCGGACCTCGGTCCGCGAGGCGATCAAGGTCCTGGAGGGCCTCGGACTGGTGTCGGTTCGCCAGGGCGACGGGGCCACGGTGCTGCCGCTGATCGACGCCTCCTTCGATGTCCTGCCGGCGACGATCTTCCGCGGCGGCCGGGTCGACCTGGCGATGCTCGCCGAGCTGACGGAGGTGATCGGCCCGCTGCTGCTCGAGATGGGCCGGCTCGCGATCGAGCGCTGCCGGCCCGCCGACATCGTCGAACTGCGCCGCCTGCGCGCGATCTTCGGCGACGCGACGCGAGAGCACGAGGAGCGGGCGCGCGCGCTGCACGACGTGCTGGTCGTCCTGTCGGACATGACGGGCAACCGCGTCTGGCAGATGCTTGCGCGGCGCACCCACGCATTCCTGCAGGCCGAGCCGCTGCGCGAGGCCCGTAGTCGCCTGCGCCGTGACCCGGGGCGCATCACCGCGGCGATGGACCTGGCGCTCGCGGCCCTCGAAGCCGGCCGCACGCGGGACGCGCTCGCGGCCCTCGTGCAGGTCATCCGCACCATCGGCGACACCACGGTCACCGCCCCGCGGGGCCGCAGCAACGACCACCGGAGCAACCCATGAGCGATTTTCACATCCAGACAGAGACCCAGGAGCCGCCGCTCGATACGGCGATGCAGGTGATCTACCAGTGGAGCTACGACCCCGAGGTCGACGAGCTCCGTAATCTGTACTTGAAAGCGACCGAGGCGCAGTGGGTCGCCGAGCGCGACCTCGACTGGGACCGTCCGATCGATCACGCGAAGTTCGCGACCACGCCGCTCGGTGCCGCGCTGCCGATCGAGAAGTGCTCGTACTGGCAGTCGCTCTCGGAGGAGCAGCTCTGGGAGGTCACCCGTCGGACGGCGTCGTTCCGCCTGAGCCAGTTTCTGCACGGCGAGCAGGGTGCCCTCATGACCGCCGCGCAGCTCGTGAACGCCGTGCCGCACACCGACGCCAAGTTCTACGCCGCGACGCAGACCATGGACGAGGCGCGCCACGTGGAGGTCTTCGCGAAGTACATCGACAAGCTCGACGAGATCCGGCCGATCTCGCTGCCGCTGCGCCGCGTGCTCGACTCGACGCTCGCGACCGGCGACTGGATGAAGAAGCTCGTCGGCATGCAGATCGTCGTCGAGGGTCTGGCGCTCTTCTCGTTCAAGGAGATGCGCTCGCTGACCGAGGAGCCGCTGCTGAAGGACCTGCTCACCTACGTCGCGCGCGACGAGTCGCGCCACCACGCGTACGGCGTGCAGTACATCGATCGCTGCGTTCCCTGCCTGTCCGCCGCCGAGCGCACCGAGCTCGAGGACTTCGCGCTGGAAGCCTCGCGCACGCTGATCGACAACCGCAACCAGCAGGCGTTCATGGGCGAGATCCTGCGCGTCTGGGCCGAAGTGGGCATCGACGCGGGGGAGCTGCTGTCCTGCCTGCAGCGCGAGATGGACGATCTGACGCGCGATCAGGAGAAGGGTCGGCGACTCGGCCCGGTACAGGGATTCGTCATCCCGACGCTCCGCCGCTGCGGCCTCCTCAGCGAGCGCGTCGCCGCGCACTACCTCGACTTCCTGCGCGCCAACGTGAGCCGCAGCCTGGTCGGCGAGGACGTCGAGGAGTTCCTGCGCTTCCTGCCGGATCTGCCCGAGGATACCGCCGCCTGGGTGCTCGGCGAGCTGCGCTGACCGGGCGGCTGCCGACCGCGGCGTCGGGAGCACGCCGGCGGCCGGATCGGGCGCGGCCGGGGCGGGCTGGCTGCACCCCGGTCTTTCGCGTATGTTGACGGTGCAGATGGGGATCCGTCATCCAGCGGCGCGGCGAGCTCCGTCGCTATCCGTCCATGGCGGGTACGTGGTGGTCGTGGTCCTATTCGCGGCGATCGTGTGCGCACCGGGTCGCGCGCACGCGGTGACGCCGGCCCCGGGCGCGCCAGCGGTCGCACCGATCGTTCCGCCCGTCGCGGCCGTGGCGCACGAGATCCAGCTACCGGTCGCGGCCGTGGCGCACGAGATCCAGCTGCCGGTCGACGCCGTCGGCGCCGCAGAGCCCGCCCCGTCCGCCGGCGGAGCGGCCGCAGCCGCATCCGACGGGACGGCGACCGCGGCCGGCGCGGCGGAGCCCACCGCCGACGACCTGGAGCTCGAGCTCGACGAGCGGCCGACGTCCTTTCCGGACCCGTTCGAGTCGATCAACCGCTCGACGCTGACCTTCAACCAGACGCTCGACCGCTGGGTCGTCGATCCGGTCGCCGACGCGTACGGCGCGGCGTTGCCCGACCTCGCCAAGAAGAGCGTGCGCGACTTCCTCGCGAACCTCGAGTCGCCGGCGATCCTGATCAACGACCTGCTACAGGGCGAGATGGCGAACGCCGCGGTCACCGTCGGGCGCTTCGCGATCAACACGCTGATCGGCTGCGCGGGGTTCTTCGATCCGGCGACGAGCCTCGGCCTGGCAGGGCACTCGTCGGACTTCGGCCAGACTCTCGCCCGGACGGGCGTCGGCAGCGGACCGTACCTCATCGTGCCGGTGCTGGGCCCCACCACCGTGCGCGACGGCCTCGGGAGCATCGTCGACGTCGCGCTGCAGCCCACCATCTACCTGCTCGGACCGGCGCCGCTGCTCGTCGCCTCGGTGCAGGAGGGAACGGCCGGGTTCACCCTGCGCGAGCAGCACGGTGCCGACCTCGAGCGTCTCGAGCAGGCGTCGCTCGACTACTACGCGGCGCTGCGCAGCGCCTACTATCAGGACCGCATGGCGAAGCTCGCGGCGGAGCCGGAGTCCGCGCCCGCGTCCGACGCCGCGGCGGCGGATCGCGGAACGCTCGCCGCCTACTTGGCCTTGCCGGCCTGAAGGTCGGCGATCTTGCCGTTCAGGTTCGCCATCAGAGCGGCGAAGCCCTCGCGGTCGAGGATCGCGGTGAAGTCGGAGCGTCGCAGCGCGAGCTCGCTCACGGTGCCCTTCAGGTAGACGTCGATGATCTTCCATGCGCTGCCCTGCTTGCGCAGGCGGTACGCGAGGTCGACGGTTTCCTTGCCGGGGTCGACCAGGCGCGTGCGCACGAGCACCGTGTCCTGCGCCGCAGGATCCTCCCCGAGCGTCTCGAACGACTGGCCGGAGAAGCTCGTGAAGCGCCCGGCGTAGTTCGCGACCATGAAGCGGTGGAACGCCTCGAGCCAGCGCTTCTGGTCTTCGGGAGACAGGCCATCGAAGCTCTTGCCGAGCGACTTGCGGCCCATGAAGTCGAGGTCGTAGGCGGTCCCGATCACGGGCTCGAGCTTCGCTGCGCGCTCGTCGAACGGCGTCGTCGCCGACGTCCGCATCACATCGACCATCCCGGCGTGCATGGTCTCGACGACCTGCACCGCCGCGGTCGGCTCGGCGGCGATCGCCCCGCCGGCGGAGAGGGCCGTCACGAGCCCCAGGATCGCCATCCGCACCTTCGTCCGCGCGCGCGCACCACCTCCCACGTTCGCCATGCGACCCCGACCTTGGCACGAAAAAGCGAGGCGCGCACGAGCTTGGGAACGCTTTCGATCCGCGATGGGAGTCGCGGCGGGACGGGTGGCGTACGGTCGCTGCGGAAGGAGGTTCTCGTGCGGAACGGATCTTCGTCGCTTGCGGGGACGCCCGTCGCGCTCCTGGTGCTCGCGACCCTGGCCAGGGCCGACGCGCCCGCGACGGCCTGGGAGCCGGTGCGCTGGAGCGGCGAGGACACCGTCGAGCTGCGCACGGCTGCACCCGGCGAGGAGCCGCACTGGTTCAAGGTGTGGCTGGTGGTGCTCGACGGCCAGCTCTACGTGCGGCTCGGCGGCCGTGCCGCCGGACGCTTCGAGGGCAACGCGACCAGACCGGTGATCGGCGTACGCATCGCGGGCCTCGCGTTCGACGACGTCACCGGGACGCCGGTGCCCGACATGGTCGGTCCGGTCGCCGAGGCGATGGCGGACAAGTGCGGACAAGTACTGGAGCGACGTGTTCGTGCGCTTCGTCGACCACCCGCTGACGCTGCGGCTCGTGCCGACCGATCAGTCCGGCGAGGCCGCCGCGCCGTCGGCGCAGTCGACACGGTAGAGGCCGCTGCCCGCGCCTTCCGACGCGAGCAGGTAGCCGCGTCCGTCGCGGGTGTACGCGATGCCTTCGGACTGCAGCTGCGGGGCGCCGGTCACCTCGACGGGCGGTGCGCGAAGAACGTCCGCGAGCGAGCGGGCACCCGGGCGAACGAGCTCCCAGGCTCCGGTGTAGGTCCGCAGCAGGACACGGTCGCCGTCCGGGTGCGCGTCGGCGCCGGTCGCGAGCCGCGCGAGCGCGCCCGGCGCGGGCAGCACGACCACCGGCACGGCGCGGCCACCGCCCCTGGTGCCGAGGCCCTCGACGCGAAAGACCTCGCCGAGGCCGTCGACCGACTTCGTGATCACGTAGGGCGTGCCGCTCCGCGGATCGACCACGAGGCTCTCGGTGTTGCGGGTGCCGTCGGGGTAGCGGAACGAGCTGGCGTCGACGTCGAGGACGCGTCCGTCGAGCGCATCGGGCTCGGGGACGCGCGCGAGCCACACCTCACGGCGGCGGTGCAGGTTGTCGCCGGTGTCGGCGAGCCAGATGCAGCTGCGGCGGTCTCTCGCGCCGCAGGGACCGACCGCGACGTCCTCGATGTCGCGCGGCCGGAGCCCGCGCAGGGGAAACGTCGCGCGGATCCGGCCGGTCTCGTCGATCGCGGCCAGCGCGCCTGCGTTGTTGGAATCGTTGTGCGCCCAGTACACACCCGGATGGCGGCGGCTCGCCGCGATGCCGGAGAGCTCGCCGAGCTCCTTCGGAACGGTGCCGGTGCGGCGCGCCTCGGTCGCCCACCGCGCGCAGGTGGTGACGTCGGACGCGAGCGACACGGCCGGCGCACTCGCGAGCAGCGTCGCTGCGAGCAGGCGGGCATGCGGACGAAGCAGGAGCGGCACGGGTGTCCGATCGTGGCGACGTTTCGCCGCCCGGACAAGCGCCGCGCGCGAGCTCACGGGTGTGCACCGCGGCCCGCTGCGCGTTGACAACGCGAACGCGCCGGCGCCAATCTCGGCGGGTGCCCGACAAGTTCGTCAGCCTCACGCCGGAGCTCTACGCGTACGTGCTCGAGCACCGCTCCGAGCGCGATCCGGTGCTCGCGGAGCTGATCGCGGAGACCGGCAAGCTCGGCGGCCTGTCGATGATGCAGATCGCTCCCGAGCAGGGCGCCTTTCTCACGCTCCTGGCGCGTATCACGAACGCGACGAGCGCGATCGAGGTCGGGACGTTCACCGGGTACTCCGCGATCTCGATCGCGCGCGGGCTCGCGCCGGGCGGGCGGCTTCTGTGCTGCGAGGTCAGCGAGGAATGGACCGCGATCGCGCGCGACTTCTGGACGCGTGCCGGAGTCGACGACAGGATTCGCCTCGAGATTCGCCCTGCCGCCGAGACGCTGCGCGCCCTTCCCGAGAGCGAGACCGTCGACCTCGCATTCATCGACGCCGACAAGGTCAGCTACAGGACGTACTACGAGGAGATCCTGAGACGGCTCCGGCCGAACGGGCTCATCGTGCTCGACAACGTTCTCTGGGGTGGCAGTGTGGTAGATGAAACCGACCAGAAGGACGACACGGTCGCGATCCGAGCCCTGAACGACTTCGTCGCGTCGGACCCGCGGGTCGAGTGCGTGATGGTTCCGATCGCCGACGGGCTACTGCTGACGCGCAAGCGCGCGGTGGGGGAGATTCGATGATCTGCGAGGGAGAGACCGCGCCGGAGTTCTCGGCGCCCACGGCCGACGGCAGCACGCTGTCGCTGTCCGACTTCCGCGGCCGGGTGCCGCTGGTCCTGTACTTCTACCCGCGCGACAACACGCCGGGCTGCACCAAGGAAGCGTGCAGCTTCCGCGATCACGCGGGGGAGATCGAGGAGGCGGGCGCGGCGATCGTCGGCGTGAGCATGGACTCCCAGGAAGCGCACCGGAAGTTCATCGCGGACTTCAGCCTCAACTTCCCGCTGGTGTCCGATCGCGACGCGACGATCTGCAAGGCCTACGGCGTGGCACGCCTCGGCGGCTGGTTCCCTGCGAAGCGCGTGACGTTCGTCATCGACCGCGAGGGGATCGTGCGCCGCGTGATCCAGAGCGAGTTCGGGATCGCGAAGCACATCGACGAGGCGCTCGAGGCGCTGCGCGCGTTGCCGCAGTAGAGCGGCTCGGTTCGGCAACAGGAGCGTCGGAATGTCGGAGCAGACCGGGCACACCAGCTCGAAGCGACTCACGGGCAAGGTCGCCGCGGTGACGGGAGCCGCGGGCGGCATCGGGCGTGCGATCTGCGAGCGCCTTGCCGCCGAAGGGGCTCGCGTCGTCGCGGTGGACCTCCGTGCCGGGGACCTCGAGCCGGTAGTGGCCGCCGTACGCGCGCTCGGCTCGGAGGCGCACGCGGTGGCGGCGGACGTCTCGGTCGCGGCGGACGTCGCGCGCTGGGTCGACGAGGGCGTGCGGCGCTTCGGCGGCATCGACCTGCTGGTCAACAACGCCGGCATCGAGGGTGTCGTGAAGCCGCTCGAGGAGTATCCCGACGACGTGTTCGACCGCGTGCTGGCGGTCAACGTCCGGGGCGTTTTCCTCGGCCTCAAGCACGTGCATCCCGCCATGAAGGCGCGCGGCGGCGGCGCGATCGTGAACCTCGCGTCGGTCGCGGGAATCACCGGGAACGGACTCATCAGCGCGTACATCGCGAGCAAGCACGCGGTGGTCGGCCTCACGCGCGCCGCCGCGACGACGTATCCCGCGGCCGGCATCCGCGTGAACGCGGTGCTGCCGGCGCCGGTCGAGACGCGCATGATGCGCTCGCTCGAGGAGGGCTTCCTGCCCGGGCAGCCGGCGGCGCTCAAGCAGATGATGGCGTCGCAGATCCCGCTCGGGCGCTATGCCGAGCCCGCGGAAGTCGCGGGCATCGTCGCGTTCCTGCTCAGCGACGAGGCGGGCTACGTGAACGGCTCGCTGTACACCGTCGACGGCGGCATGACGACGTTCTGAGCGCCCCCGGCCGGACGTTCCCGGGTGCGGATTCGCTTCCCCGGTAGCCGCGAGAGCCTCTCGCCCCGGCGTCGTCGGTCGACCGATCGAACTTGCGCGTGGGCCGGTCCCTGCGCGATGGTAGACCGATCCGCGTCAACCCGTAGGAGGAGCCACCCAGCCATGGCCGAGAACGTCAATCAGCCCCTCGTGGGCAAGGAGGGGCCGCCGTCGACGGTCCACGTCGACAAGGCGCGCATCCGGCAGTTCGCGAAGGCGGTCGGCCTGACCGATCCCGTGTACTTCGACGAGGCCGCGGCGAAGGCCGCCGGCTACCCGAGCCTGATCGCCCCACCGACCCTGCCGATCGCCATCGGCCAGGACAACGAGCCGGGCGGCGGCGCCATGCCGGCCGTCAAGTACGACGTGCGGAAGCTGCTGCACGAGGGCACGGAGATCATCTACGACCGGCCGATCTTCGCCGGCGACGTGCTCACCTCGAAGGGCATGCTCAAGTCCATCGCGACCCGTGAGGGCAAGAACGGCGTGCGCACCATCTACACGATGGAGAGCGCGTTCTACGACCAGCAGGGCAAGCGCGTGTGCGCCCTCCTGCTCCGCATCTCGGAGGGACAGTGACCATGGCGGCCAAGTGGGAGAGCGTCAACGTCGGAGACGAGCTGCCGAAGTACGTCCACGAGAAGGTCACCCGCACGGACCTCGTCAAGTATGCTGGCGCGTCCGGTGACTACAATCCGATGCACCACGACGAGACGCTGGCGAAGGCCGTCGGTCTGCCGTCGGTGTTCGCCCACGGCATGTTCTCGATGGGCCTGCTGTCGAACGTGCTGGTCGCGTTCGGCGGCGCGGGCAGCGTCAAGCGCTTCGACGTGCAGTTCCGCGCCATCACGTGGCCCGAAGATCCGGTGACCTGCACCGGCAAGGTCACGGCGAAGCGCGAGGAGGGCGGTCAGAAGCTGGTCGACGTCGAGATCCAGTGCGAGACCAAGCCCGGAACGAAGTCGATCATCGGCAGCGCGACGCTCGCGCTGTGATCTCGCGAAACGGGGCGCGGCTCGCGCCGTGATCGTGCGCCACGGGGCGCGGCTCGCGCCGTGATCGTGCACCGCGGCGCGCGCGGGGACTCGTCGAACGAGCCTCGCTCGCGCCGCGGTGACCGCGTCGCCTCCTCTCAGTGCCCGGCGAACGAGTCGCAGAGCGCGGCGACGCAGTCGGTGCCTTCTCCCCGGGGCGTGCCCAGCTTGGCCTTGCAGCTGTTGCAGTCGACCGCCGTGCGACGCTCGACCGTGCGCTTGCCGAGCGCGCCGATGCGCGTCGCCGTGCCGCAGACGTCGCCCTGGATTCCGGATGGGCCGTCGACGCGCGCGCAGTGCACGAGCTCGCCCGCGAGTGCTGCGCTGCACTCCGAGCAGTCGTCGACGTGCGCGGTGCGGACGACGGGGCAGGGTAGCGACGGCTTCGGCGCGCACACCTCGACGTTCGCCTCCTCTCGCGAGCGCGCGCCGCAGGTGCTGCGGACGCCGTCGCGGACGATCGCCCGGACCTCGTCCCTGCGCAGCGAAGACACGTGCGCCTCCCGCCGCGCCGCGCGGGTGACGCACGAGAGGTACTGGCCGTGGCTACGCCACGACCCGCCGGCGGCGGGACCCGCGCAGGGGCACGCGCCGGCGACGGCGTCGTCTGCGCCCGCCGCGGCGGCCGTCACAGGAGCGGACGCCGCGACCAGCGCGGCGGCGATCAGCAGCGCCAGGACGGACACCGTTCGCATGCAGTGAGGATGGGACGGTCTGCGGCGGCGGGTCGGGGTGGTGAGGGGGCGTGCGAACGGCATGTCACTCCCGCTCTGCAAGCCCGGGGCCGCCCGCGTGCGCGTGTCCCCGGCCTCGAGGCGCCCGGCCGCAGGGCAGCCGCGCAACGGTGCGGCCGTCTCTCGCGCCGCTGCGCGACGAAGGCACTCGCCTTGCCGCTCGCGGTGCGCGCGTTCGCCTTGCCGGCTGCGGCCCCGGCGCTCGCGCACCGTGCGGCCCGCCGTCTTCAGCGCGCCCCGGTGGTGCGGCGCGGCGACGGCCGGGCGCCGGACTGCTGCCCGAGAGCCCTGGCGATCTGGTCGGCGAGCCCGGCAGCGGCGCGGCTCATCGCGGCGACGGCGTTCTCGGTGCCCGGGCCGGCGACGGGCTCGACCAGCGCCGCGTTACGGTCGAGCAGCACGGCGCCGTCCTGCGGGCTACGCACGCTCCAGCGTGCGTTCAGCTCGACGGTCTCGCCGTGCGTCAGCTCGAAGCGCGACACCTCGATCGCCACCGCGAGGTCGGGCTGGTGTGCCAGCGGCCAGGGAAAAGCCCGGATCGGCACGCCCGGCAGACGGAGACGGAGGTTCTGCTCGAGGACCGACCGGAAGCCCGCCGCCAGTGGCTCGGCCCAGAGATCGCTGCGGGACTCGTCGATGCGGTTCGCGTCGAGCCGCCACACGATGCCGCGGCGGTCGAGGTAGGCCGGCAGGTCGACGGGCCCGAGGCCGAGCACGGTCCCGGGCGGCAGCGCGAGCGTGCCGTCGGCGGGAGCGGTGCTCAGGACGAAGAGCCGCGGCGGATCGTTGCTCGCGCCGAGCAGGTACGAGCAGCCGCTGGCGAGGCACAGCGCGACGGCGGCCAGCAGCAGCGCGGCCGGGGGGAACGGGCGGGGCGAGAACGGACGCATCGGCATCTCCCGGGTCATTCGCACGTCGTTCGGCGTCATTCGCGGCCGAAGATCACCTGGTTCGGGTTCTGCTCGAGCGAGTTCGCGAGCTCGCGGATCGAGCGCGCCGCCGACTCGAGCTCGCGCAGCGTGCGCGACACGTCGTAGGTGAACGGCGAGTCCTGCTGCAGCATGTTGCCGAGATCGACGGCCACCCGGTCGATCTTCGCGAGCGTCTGCTGCATGCTCTTGCCGAGGTCCTGTACGTCCCTGGCGAGGGGGTCGATGCGCGTGTCGACGCGCTTCGCGAGCTCGCGAACGCTTGCGAGGGTCTCGTTGAGCTGCCGGGTGACGTCTTGTGTCTGCTGGTCGGCTACGAGGTTGCGGAGGCCGTCCATCGTGTCGTGGATCGAGTCGAAGAGGCCCTGCCAGTCGAGCGCCTGCAGCTTCTTGAAGATGTCGTTCGCGGTATGCGCCAGCTGCTCCACGCGTGACGGCACGGTCGGAATCTGCAGGTAGCCGAGCGTGTCGGGAGCCACCGGCGGCGGGGGCTGCGGCGCGTCGGAGTCGTAGTCGAGCGACACGAAGAGGAGGCCCGTCAGCAGGCTCTGCGAGACGAGCATGCCGCGCAGCCCGCTGGCGACCGCCTTGCTCACCTCGCCGTCGGTGAAGTGGACGGAGCGTCCGCTGAGGCTCCGGATGCGCGTCGCGTCCAGACCGATGACCACCGCGATGCGCGGACGCAGCGCCGCCTCGCCCGGCACCAGCAGGATCTGCTCGACGCTGCCGATCTGGACGCCCTTGAACTTGACGGGTGCGCCGACGATCAGACCGTCGACCGAATCCTCGAAGTACAGCGCGTAGCGGTACACCGTGCCGAACAGCGACAGCGAGCCGAGTACCACGATGGCGGCGGCGGCGAGCGCCAGCGCGCCGATGACGAAGGCCCCGATCATGGTGGGGCTGACGCGTCTGTTCATGCCGGATGCTCCACGGGCTCAGCGCTGCGGGTGAGGAAGCGCCGGACCTTCTCTTCGGGACAGTGCTCGACGAGCTGCTTCGGATCGCCGTTCGCGATCATGGTGCGCGTGTCCGCGTCGAGGAACACGGAGTCGTCGGCGATGGTGAAGATGCTCGCGAGCTCGTGGGTGACGACGACGATCGTCGAGCCCAGGCTGTCGCGCAGCGCGAGGATCAGGTCGTCGAGCAGGCGCGAGCTGATCGGGTCGAGCCCTGCCGACGGCTCGTCGAAGAACAGGATGTCGGGGTCGAGCGCCATCGCGCGCGCGAGTCCGGCTCGCTTTCGCATGCCGCCGGAGATCTGCGACGGATAGAAGTCCTCGAAGCCCTTGAGCCCGACCAGCGCGAGCTTCAGGTGCGCGACCTCGCGGATCTCGCGCGGCGCGAGAGTCGTGTACTCGCCGAGCGGCAGCGCCACGTTCTCGGCGAGCGTCATCGAGCTCCACAGGGCACCCTGCTGGTAGAGCACGCCCATGCGGCGCAGCAGCTCGTCGCGGTGCTCGGGCGTCGCCCGCGTGAAGCTGTCGCCGTCGTAGAGGATCTCGCCGACGGCGGGCTCGTGCAGGCCGATCATGTGGCGCAGCAGGCTGCTCTTGCCGCAGCCGCTGCCCCCCATGATCACGAACACGTCGCCACGGCGGACGTCGAAGGTGAGCTCGCGAATCAGGACGAAGTCGCCGTACGCCATGGTCACGCCGCGCACCGAGATGCGGGGCGCGTCGTTCGTCGCCGTCGGATGCGCCGCCACTCAGATTCCCAGCACGTCGAAGAGCACGGTGAAGATCGCGTCGGCGACGATGATCGACACGATGCCGGAGACGACCGCCGACGTCGCCGCGTCTCCGACCGCGCTCGAGCTGCCTGCGCACTGCATGCCACGCAGGCAGCCGAAGGTCGCGACCAGCGCCCCGAAGAAGACGCTCATGATCAGGCCCGGCAGGCAGTCCAGGAGGCCGATCGCGTTCACCGTCTGGTTCCAGTACTGCGAGAACGAGATGTCGAGCATCGACGTGCCGACGACGAATCCGCCCACGATGCCGAGCACGTCGGCGTAGATGCAGAGCAGCGGCATCATCAGGCACAGCGCGAGAAAGCGCGGCAGGACGAGGAAGTCGAGCGGCGGGATGCCCATCGTGGTGAGCGCGTCGATCTCCTCGTTGACCTTCATCGCACCGAGCTGGGCGGCGAACGCGGCGCCGGTGCGCCCCGCCATGATGATCGCGGCCATCAGCGCCCCCATCTGACGCACCATCGCGAGCCCGACCAGATCGGCGACGTAGATCTCCGCGCCGAACTGGTTCAGCTGCACGGCGCCGACGAAGGCGAGGATCACGCCGACCAGGAAGCTGATCAGCGTGACGATCGGCAGAGCCGCCGCACCCGTGTCTTGCAGGAACACGGCGAGGTCGACGCTGCGAAACCGCGCGCGTCCGGTCACGAGCCGTCCCATCGCCATCGCCAGCTGCCCGACGAACGTGACGACCGCGCGTCCGCCGGCGAGCAGCGCGAGGGTGCGCTCGCCCGCACGGGCGAGGAGGCCGACGCGCACCTTCGTGCCCTCGAGTCCGGTCCGCGACGGCACCGCGTGCGCGAGGTCGAGGAGCCGGACGACCCCTTCGGGCAGGGCGTCGCGCTCGACCGGGATCTCGCGCTCGGCCGACGCCGCCTCGAGGCGGTCGAGGAAGGCGAGCAGCCCGGTGTCCCACGTGGCGAGGCCGCTCGCGTCGAAGCGCAGCGCGCGCGGGCGCGTGCCGCGGAGCTGCTCGGCAACCGGCTCGACTGCGGGCAGGCCGCCGCCGAGGCACCAGGCTCCCGCCAGCCGGACCACCATCGTGCCGTCGTGCTCGCGCGCCACGTCGGCGGTCGCTGCGGTCGCGTCGCCGGCCGCGCCGCGAGCCGGATGTCCCTCGGTGTTCACGCCGTCCGCTCGCTCGCGCCTCCCTTACCCCAAAATCGCCGCCCGACAAAGGTCGCGGTCCGGCGCGCGATGCCGCTTGTGACGCGCACCCGCGGCCGCTAAGCGCGCTCGATGGACCGCCGGTCGATGCTCGCCGCGTGCACGGCGATCCTGCTGCTTCGGGGATCGTCCGCGCTCGCGGCGCCGCCGGCGTCCCCCGTGCCGCCGGCGGGCATGGTGCCGGTCCCGGCGGGCGAGTTCTGGATGGGGACCGAGGAGCCGACGATGCCCGACGCGCGCCCTCTGCACCGCGTTTGGGTGGACGGGTTCTGGATGGACCGCACGGAGGTCACCAACGAGCAGTTCGAGCGCTTCGTCGCGGACACGAAGTACTTGACCGTCGCGGAGCGGCCACTCGACCCGAAGGACTTCCCGGGCGTGCCCGCGGACGCGCTGCGGCCGGGCTCGATCGTGTTCTCGCCGCCCGCGGGGCCCGTGCCGCTCCAGGACCACCTCGCGTGGTGGAGCTACGTGCCGGGCGCGAGCTGGCGTCATCCCGAGGGGCCGCAGAGCGACGTCGCCGGCCGAGCGCGCCACCCGGTCGTGCACGTCGCGTGGGAGGACGCCGCGGCGTACTGCGCCCGGGCGGGCAAGCGTCTCCCGACCGAGGCCGAGTTCGAGCGCGCCGCGCGCGGCGGCCTCGACCGCAGGCGGTACGACTGGGGCGACGAGCTGCGGCCAGGCGGCAAGCCGCAGGCGAACACGTGGCAGGGCCACTTCCCGGACCAGAACACGAAGGAGGACGGCTTCGCCGGGACGGCGCCGGTGGGGTCGTTCCCGCCCAACGGCTTCGGGCTGCACGACCTCGCCGGCAACGTGTGGGAGTGGTGCGCGGACTGGTACCGCCCCGACGCCTACGGCAAGGACGCGGCCGCCAGCGAGGTCACCCGCAACCCGCAGGGCCCGGCGGACAGCTTCGACCCGTCCGAGCCCGGCGTCACCAAGCGCGTGCAGCGCGGCGGATCGTACCTGTGCAGCGACCAGTACTGCTCACGCTACGTCCCCGGCGGCCGCGGCAAGGGCGACGTCAGCAGCGGGACGACCCACCTCGGCTTCCGCTGCGTCAAGAGCTTTCCGCCGGCGCCGGTGGCCGGCGCGCCAGGCTGAGGCGTCGCGACCGCGCCTGCGGGGCGGGCGGTACCCTACCAGGGAACGCGCCGCGCGAGGCTCCGCAGCGCGCCGGGCGCGATCGACGACAGCGGCTTGACGCCGATCTTCGGGTCCTGCGTCGGGCCACTCACGGTGAAGTCGACCGCGATCACTCCGTCGTTGCCGCCGAACAGGCTGCCGATGATCGGTACCCGCGCCGCCGCCGTGTTGAGGCCGTAGAACGACGGCACGAGCGTTCCGTCGAGCGTGACGGCGTCGTTCGCGGCGTCGACCGTGCCGTTCCAGACCAGGCGCACCGACGGGCCGTCCGCGACGCCGTCCTTGAAGGTGACGGCGCGTGACCTGTAGGCGATGCCGCCGGTCAGCGAGTCGAAGCCGAGTCCCTGGCCCTGCATCGTGCTGAGGAGGCCGCCGAACGACGACAGCATGAGCAGGCGGGCCAGGACCGGCGATCGCGTCAGCTTGAAGGCGCGCACGACGAGGTCGCCCGAGAACGGTGTTCCCGCGGCCTCGAGATCGACGTTGCCGGTGAACTTCAGCCGCCCTCCCTGCGTCTGCATGTCCGGCATGAGCAGGCGGAGCAGCGTGCTCGCGTCGCTCGACGTCAGCACGAAGCCGTTTCCCTTCTGCGCCGGAGTCAGGTCGAGCGAGAACTGCGGGCTGGGGTTCTTCGGGTCGGCCGGCGGCAGGACGCCGTCGAGGTCGAGCGTTGCGATCCGCCTGGCACCCGGGCCGAGTGTCGCCCTGGCGTATGCGGACGCGCCCGGCGCCTGGAACGAGAACGGGTTCACGGTGGCGATGCGGCTGCCGGCCAGCGACAGCGTCATGTCGACCCGAGCGGCGGTCCCCGGTTGCTTGACGAGCCGCAGCTCCGGCGCGTCGAGCGTCGCCCGGGTGAGGTCGATGTCCACGGTCGCCGTCCCCTTGCCGTCGGTGCGCTGCTCGACGTGCGCGCTGACCGCCGCCGGTCCGAGGAGCCACGGGTGCAGGTCGAGGCCCAGCGCCGTGCGTCCTTCGGTGTCGACGGTGCTCCGAACGTCGATGGTGCGGTTGACGCCGGACTTCGCTCCGAGCGTCTCGCGCCACGTCACGTCGCAGGGCACACCGGCGAGCCGCGCGCTGCCGTCGAGCGACAGCGCGTTGCCGCCGACGCGCAGCGAGAGCGCACCGTTGCTCACGGCGAAGTCTGCGACGGCGTTCGGAAAGCCGGCGCCGACCAGCTGCGCCTCGACGCTGGCACCCAGGTCGGGTGGGATCGGCGCGCCGTCCAGGGGGAAGCCGAGCTTCACGCGTGCCGTGGTGGTGCCCGAGACGACCTTCGGGTCGATGCCGATCTGCCGGGCGTAGTGGAGCGGCTCCGCGTCGACGAGCGTCAGCGCGTCGCGGATCGAGCCGCGTGCCTGCGCGTCGATCGCGATGGTGGTGATCTTCCTGGTCAGGCCGGCGATGGCCACGGTCGCCGACGGCACCGCGACGTTCGCGACCTTCGCGGCCGTGACCGCGAAATCGAAGCCATCGGTCGAGAACGTGGCGGTGCCGTCGATGCCCGTCGCCGGCGGCATGGTGTCGAGGTAGTGCACCGCGAGGCCGCGGAAGGCGAGCTTTCCGGCCAGAGCCTGCAGCGCGAACGCGGGTGGCGAGGCCGTGGGTACGAGCGTCGCGTCGACGACCACGCTCGCGCTGCCGACGGTTCCGCCCGAGACGTTGCGCGTCACCCACTTGCGTGCCGATGCGCCGGCGGTGGGCGGCCAGTAGCGCGCCAGGTCGCCGGTCGGAAGACCGCTCACGCGTGCGTCGCCGTGTAGCGCGCCGGCGTCCCGGCCCGACCACCGTCCGGTGACGCGCACCTCGGGCGCACCGAGATCCATCACGAGCTGCGCCAGCTCGACGGTGTCGGATGCCGCGTCGTACGACGCGTCGAGCGAGATGCGCTCGACGGCGAGCGGATCGGTGAACGGAGCCGGCAGTGCGATCACGCCCTGAGAGGCGCTGCCGGCGAGCGCGACCCGGCGCACGGCGTCGGCCGCGTCGAGCTCGGCGGTGACCTTGCCGGCCAGCGGCAGCCGCAGGTGGCTCGCGGTCTCGAGGACTGCGGCCGCGACCGAGCCGGGCTGCGGCTGGAGGATGCTGGCGGTTTGCAGAGCGGCGGCCGGCTCGAGGCCGCTGAACGAGAGCTCGAGCGTCGTTCCGCCGCCGCCGTCGGCCGTGTTGCGCGTGATCGACGTTTCGACCGGGATGCGCTGTCCGGCGATGGCGATCGCGGTCGCGGCGTGCAGGTCGATCGCGCCGGCGGCGCGGGAGACGTCGAGCGACACGGCGTCGGCCTCGGTGGTGAAGCCGCTCCGGCGGTCGACCAGCGACAGCCGCCCGTCGCGCACGGCGATGCTCTGCAGGAATCGTGCGGCGGGGGCCGCGCCCTGGTCGGCGGCTTCGCCCGCGAGCAGCTTGGCGAACACCGACTCGCCACCCTCCTGCGCCCCGCCGCTGCCGAGGCCGAGGTCGAAGTTGCCGTCGGGCTCGCGCACCAGGGTGAGCTGCGGTGCGGCGAGCTCGATCGCGCGCGGCGCGAGCTCGCCGCGCAGCAGCGCGGGCACGCTGAGCTCCATCGCGAGTGACGAGACGCCGACCAGGATCGCACCGGCCGCGTCCCGGCAGGCGACGTCGCGCGCGCGCAGGTCCACGTCGTACCACCGGTCGGTCCACACCAGCTCGGTGGCACCGACCGAGACGGTGAACGAGCCGTCCGTCGGCTCGAGCGCGCGCACCACCGTTGCAGTCAGGAAGTCGAGCGGCACGGGGCCGCGCGACAGCCGGAGCAGCAGCGCACCGATCCCGAGCATCACCAGCGCCACGACCAGAGCCAGCAGCTTCACCAGCCGCCGCGCCCAGCGGCGTCCCGGCCCTGCCTCTTCCGTCCCCGCACCCAACGGGTTTGTGAAATTGCAGACCCGCGGGGCCGACGCCACCAGAGCTCGGATCCCCGCCTTGCGCGGCGCCCCTCGTTCGAGCCGATCGCAGCGGCAGTCCGGACGGCACCGGGCCCCCTGCGAAGCCGCAGGCGAGCGGCCGAGCGCAGCGAGCGCGGGGAGTGGGGCCCCGTCAAGCTACGCTTGACGGGGCGAGGGGGCGCGTGCCCCCTCGTTGAATCAACGCATCACCCCCCGAAGACCTTCTCTGCCATCGACTTCGTCGGCGTCGGGCCGACGATCGGCTCACCGCGCTCGACGTTGGTCACCAGCACGCGTTGCGGTCCGAACGCCGTGTAGCCCGTGATCCGCAGGTACTGGTTCGGCTGCGCCGTCGAGATCTTCTCGAGCAGGGACGCGTCGCCGTTGAGGATCAGGTTCGGGTGCAGCGGCTGGATCGCGGCCACGACGTCGGGGCCGGACACCGGCCCCGCGGACAGCACGATGATGTTGGTCAGCGCGAAGCGCCGGCCCGGCGCGCGCTCGAGCCACACGTCGATCATCATCCAGGGGTTCACCTGCGCCGCCGTCGCGTCGATGTAGCCCTCGATGCGCAGCTGGACGGGGTCGCGGATGACCTGGGCGAGAGCGGCGGCTGGCAGGCCGAGCAGCAGGAACAGTGCGGCCGCGACGCGCGTCGCACGGCGTCGCGAGCAGCCGTGCCGCGCCGCTGCCGTCCTCACCTCTTGCCCCAGGGGTACTCGTCGAGCGGGAACGCCGCGCACGCGCCGTCCGCGATCTGCCAGTACTGCTGCTTGTCGAAGCCGCGCGAGAAGTTGACCAGGTCGCGGTAGACCGCGCAGCGCTGCCAGCGCTCGGGCAGACGCGGGTCCTGCTCGATGTCGGCGAGGATCTGCTCGCGCGTCTCGAGAACGTCGGCCATGCGCACGCCACCGCCGTCGGACGTGTCGAGCAGCATGGTGTCGTCGCCGCTCCACGCCGGCCACTCGGGCAGGTCGCTGCCGCCGCGACCGGGCTTGCCGGTGCGTGCGAACTGCGCCCAGTACGCCATCATGCTCGCCGACAGCTCCTCGCGTCCGGGCAGGTTCTCGTCGGTCCAGACGACGTTGCCTTCCTTCCCCAGATCGAAGTGGCCGAACACGAACGGGATCTCGAAGCCGTGCGCCGCGCCGATCATCCGGCTCAGGTCGCTGCCGAGAACCGTCGGCTCCTCGTCCCAGTCGAAGCGATAGACGTAGGCCGGGGAGCGGCCGGACGCTGCGAGCGCCGCCGCGGGCTCGTCCGCTCCGGTGGCCTTCCAGATGCGCGACAGGTAGCTCGCGCGCGCCTCGTACATGTTCTCGTCGACGAAGCGCGGCAGGACCCAGAAGCGCCACGTGATCAGATCGGGCTGCCCGAACATGAAGACCTTGTTCTCGTCGCGGTTGGTCCCGATCATCACGGGAACGGGAGCGTGGCCTTCCGGGCGTCCGAGATTCGCGAGCGGGTCGCTCGGGATCACGGTTCCGTCGGTGAACGCGAGCGGCATGCGGATCATTCCCGACGGGTCGGCAGTGTACGCCGTCAGCAGGTCCATCGTGCCCTTGCCGCGCAGGTAGCCCGCGACGTCCTGGTCGCTCATCGCGGCGAGGCGTGCCTTGGCCGCGTCGCGGTCGCTCGCGGTGCCGTCCCGCTCGAGGAGCCGGAGCACGATCTCGGTCGAGCTCTGCGGCAGGCCGGGATCGGTCGCATCGGCGGCGCGCTCCGCCTTGCCCGGGTCGCCGACCGGCAGCCCGGGGCTCTGCGCGATCGCGCGGTGGAAGAGACCGCGCGCCTGCGGTGCCAGCAGCAGCGAGTAGACGTTCATGCCGCCCGCCGACTCGCCGAAGATGGTCACGTTGCCGGGGTCGCCGCCGAATGCCGCGATGTTGTCCCGAACCCACTCGAGCGCGCGCACCAGGTCGAGCACCGCGAAGTTCCCCGAGCGCTCGGCCGCGGTCTCGGCGCCCGCGCGCAGCGCAGCGTGGCGGAAGTAGCCGAACGGACCGAGGCGGTACTGCACCGCGACGACGACCACGTTCTCGCGCACCGCCAGGTTGCCGCCGTCGTAGAACGCGGTCGTGCCGATGCTGTTTCCACCGCCGTGGATCCAGACCATCACCGGCAGCCGGGCCTTGCCCTTGGGCACGCGGTCGTCGGCGAAGCGTGGCGTCCAGACGTCGAGCGTCAGGCAGTCTTCCTGACCGGCCGGCGTACCGGGCTCGAGGTCGGTCACGCCGGCGAAGTGGCTCGCGTACTGCGTGCACGGCGCCCCGTGCGCGACGGTCTCACGCGCGTCGGTCCATGCCTCGGGCGGCTCGGGTGCGCGCCAGCGCCGCTCGGCGACCGGCGGCTTCGCGTACGGGATGCCCAGCCACGCAAGCGAGCCGTAGCGTCCCTCGCCACCGATCACGTCGCCGCTCTGCGTGGTGCGGCGCGTCGCCGGATCGGGCCCGCGCAGCGGCGGCTCGCCGTGCCGGGTGCAGCCCGACCCGAGCAGGACCCCCGCGACGAGCAGCGGCACGGCGAACGAGGCGCCTGCGAGCCGGGCGTGGCGGACCGACCGTTCGATACGCTGCACGGCGGTCAGGAGGCTGCGCCGGCCGTGATCGGCTCGTGGACGGACGAGGTGCCGAGCCCCTCGAGGGGCGGAGCGGGATCGTGGACCAGCCGGCTCGCCGCGGCGATCTCCTCCGCGCTGAACGAAGGCGTCGTGCAGCAGAACTCGACCAGCGGGCCGTTCGGATCGGTGGTGTAGATCGACGTGCACCATTCGTGGTCGACCTCGAGCACGCGGATGCCGCTCTCCTGCCAGATCTTGCGGCGAGCGTGCAGGTCGTCGAGCGTCGGCGCGTCGAAGGCGACGTGGTTCACCCACTCCGGGGCCCCCAGGCTCTGCGCGTGATCGGCCTTCCAGTCGTCGCCGATCTGCGGGTCGTGCAGGTCCCAGAACGCGATCATCTGGCCGTTGCCGGTGTCGTAGACCAGGTATTTGGCCCAGCCCCGATCGCCCGGGGTGGGGGCGGCCACCACCTTGACCAGACGGAAGCCCATGCGGCGCGTGTAGAACTCGTGCGTCGCCGTGAGGTCCCTGGTGCCGTACGCCACGTGGTGGAAAGCCATGCCTACCCTCCTGCTTCCCGTGCGTTACGCCGCGCGGGCCCGCGACTCAAGCACAAAGGCTCGATTCTCCAGGTTGGCCTCCGGATCCCGTCAGCGGGGACGCGGGTGCGTCGGACGCGCCCGCGTCCCCGCTGACGGACGGGGGCTACTGGTCGAGCGGGGCCGCGACGCCGATCACGTTCCCGCCGAGGGTGCCGATGCGCACCGCGGCGCCGGTGAGCAGGTCGACGCGGTAGAAGCCCGGCGTCCCCTCGACGCTCAGGACGGCGAAACCAGCGTTGCGGATGGTCACTCCGTTGCGAACGGTCGAGTAGATGTCGAACCCGATCGGGCCGGTGGCGTCGACGCCGAGCTTGCCGGTCGGGAACAGCACGCCCGCGTTGAGCGGCGACTGCAGAACGACCTGGTCGCGGTTCCCATCGACGTCGAAGAGCGACGTCGCGGTGGCGGCGTCGAGGTCGTTGTTGGTGTACGCGGCCGCGACGACGTTGGTCGCCGCGACCGGCGCGGGCGGCATGCCCTCGACGTAGTTGAGTGCGCCGTCGGCGATCGTCGTACCGGTGGCGCTCACGTTGTGGCGCAGGTTCTGACCGTTGTCGGAGACGATGCGCAGCCGGTCGGCCGCCGGGTTGAAGTCGACCCGAACGACGTCGCGGCCGGGTCGAGCGCGACCGAGAGCTGGTTCACGCGGGTCGCGAGCGCAGAGCCCGGGGTAGCGAACCTGTAGACGCCGCCGTCGCCGACGGCGTACAGCAGACCGTCCTGCACGCGGTAGTCGATGCCGACCAGCTCGGTGTCGTTGCCCGACAGGCCGGTGACCGGTCCGAGATCGCGTGGTCGCGACGGGTTGCACTCGCCGAAGCTGAGCAGACGCTGGTCCGCGGTGAGCCCGACGAACGTCAGCTGTGGCCCGCCGCCGAGCAGCGAGCGAGCGCCGCAGCTGCCGACGCGCGGCAGCGCCCCCGCCGCGGCGGCGGGAGCGGCCGTAGCGGCCATCGTCAAGCCGATGATCGTGCCCGCGAGCACGCGGGCGCAGCTGTTCCGTGGGGACATGGAGCCTCCTTCGCGCGGAGCGTGCGCCGGCGAGGTGGGGGCGCCCGTTGCGCACGCGGGCGAACGACATGCCCGCCCTCGATCACGCGCAGCCGCGATACGCACCGGGGCCCACGATCGGATGTGCGGGACCGCTACTTCTCCCCTTAAGTCGGTCTTGAATCCGTCCGCTGAAAGGCTGGGGCGGCGTGGCCAGCAAGGGGCTTTCCCTCGATCGCACGCTCCTGTAGATCGAACGGATTGCCTCCCGCCGCGGCTCTTCGGCCAGCGGTGGCCCCCCGAGGACGGAGCATCGACATGAACACGCACGTGAAGAAGTGGGTCGACGAGATCGCCGCCCTGACCACGCCCGACCGGGTCGTGTGGTGCGACGGTTCCGAGGAAGAGCGCGCGCGACTCACCGAAGAAGCGGTGAAGACCGGCGTCCTGATGCCGCTCAACCAGGAGAAGATGCCGGGCTGCTACCTGCACCGCAGCGACTCGAGCGACGTCGCGCGCACGGAGCACCTCACCTTCATCTGCTCGCCGAAGGAGGAGGAGGCCGGACCGACGAACAACTGGATGTCGCCGGCCGACGCGGACAAGAAGGTGCTGCCGCTGTTCAAGGGCGCGATGAAGGGCCGCACGATGTACGTCGTGCCGTTTCTGATGGGGCCCGTCGGCTCGAAGTTCTCCAAGGTCGGCGTCGAGATCACCGACAGCGTCTACGTCGTGATCAACATGCGCATCATGACGCGCATGGGGCAGGTCGCGCTCGACCACCTCGGCAGCGGGGAGGAGTTCACGCGCTGCCTGCACTCGCTCGGCGACCTCTCGCCCGACCGCCGCTTCATCTGCCACTTCCCCCAGAAGAACGAGATCTGGAGTGTCGGCTCGGGCTACGGCGGCAACGCGCTGCTCGGCAAGAAGTGTCTCGCGCTGCGCATCGCGAGCACGCTCGGCCAGCGCCAGGGCTGGCTCGCGGAGCACATGCTGATCCTCGGCGTGAAGACGCCCGCGGGGAAGATGCACTACGTCACCGGCGCGTTCCCGAGCGCGTGCGGCAAGACGAACCTCGCGATGCTGGTCCCGCCCGCGTCGATGCCGGGCTGGGAGATCACGACCGTCGGTGACGACATCGCGTGGCTGCATCCGGGTGACGACGGCCGCCTCTGGGCGATCAACCCCGAGGCGGGTTTCTTCGGCGTGGCACCCGGCACCAGCATGAAGACCAATCCGAATGCGATGCGGACGATCCGGACCAACACCATCTTCACCAACGTCGCGCTGAAGCCCGACGGCACGGTGTGGTGGGAGGGGCACGACGATCCGCCGGTCGAGGGGATGCTCGACTGGCAGGGCAAGCCCTGGGATCCGAAGAGCGGCGACAAGGCCGCGCATCCGAACAGCCGCTTCACCGCACCCGCCGCGCAGTGTCCGTGCATCTCGCCCGAATTCACGAACCCGAACGGCGTGCCGATCAGCGCGATCCTCTTCGGCGCACGCCGTCAGCGCCGCGTCCCGCTCGTGTTCCAGGCCGAGACCTGGCAGCACGGCACGTTCCTCGGCGCGACGCTCGCGTCGGAGACGACCGCTGCCGCGACCGGCAAAGTCGGCGTGCTGCGCCGCGACTCGATGGCCATGCAGCCCTTCTGCGGCTACAACATGGGCGATTACTTGTCGCACTGGCTCGAGGTCGGGCAGAAGCTGACGAAGCCGCCCGGCATCTTCCGCGTGAACTGGTTCCGCACCGACCCCGACGGCAAGTTCATCTGGCCGGGGTTCGGCGACAACCTGCGCGTGCTGAAGTGGGTGCTCGAGCGCTGCGACGGTGGTGGTAAGGCCGTCAAGACGGCCATCGGCTGGGTGCCCACCGCGGACGCAATCGACCTCGACGGTGCGGCGATCGAGCGCAAGCAGGTCGAGGAGCTGCTCGAGGTGGACGCGGCCGACTGGCACGAGGCGCTCGAGCTGCAGAAGGAGTACTTCGAGAAGTTCGGTTCCCACACGCCTGGCGGCATGTGGAAGGAGCACAACGAGCTCGCCAAGCGCGTCGCGGCCTGACCCGATCTCGTCGACGGACGTGCGGGGCGTGGCGCCGCGCGGCCTGCTGCGGGCGTCCTCGGGGGGTCGGTACACCCGACCGCGGTGGGCGAGATCCGCGACCTTGCCGGTCCCGGGGCGATCTCCTACAGAGCCTCCATGACCGCGGTCACGGGAGTAGCCGAATGAAGATCGGCGTCCTCACCTCGGGAGGTGACGCGCCGGGCATGAACGCGGCGATCCGCGCCGTCGTCCGCACCGCGCTGCGCCGCGGCTGGTCGGTCGCCGGCGTGCGCAACGGCTTTGCCGGCCTGATCGGCGGCAGCTTCGTCTCGCTCGGGGCGCGCGACGTCGGTGGCATCGTCGAGCGCGGCGGCACCTTCCTCGGTAGCGCGCGCTGCCCCGAGTTCCGCGAGGAAGAGGGCCGCGTTCGAGCGCTGCGGCACCTCCGCCAGGACGGCATCGCGGGCCTGGTGGTGATCGGCGGCAACGGGTCGCAGACGGGCTCGCACGCGCTCTGCCAGATGGGATTCCCGGTGGTCGGAGTGGCCTCGACCATCGACAACGACCTGTGCGGCTCCGACGTGACGATCGGCGTCGACACCGCGCTCAACATCGCGATCGAGGCGATCGACCGCCTGAAGGTCACCGCGTCGTCGCACGAGCGTGCGTTCCTGGTCGAGGTGATGGGGCGCGACTGCGGGTATCTCGCGCTGATGGCCGCGCTCGCGGGCGGTGCGGAGGCCGTCGTGCTGCCGGAGATCGACGTCGAGCCCGACGTGATCGCGGCCGACCTGCGTGCGTCGTACGAACGCGGCAAGGCGCACGCGATCGTCGTCGTGGCCGAGGGCGCACGCTACGACGGCGAGGCGCTGGTCCGGTATTTCCGCGAGCACAAGGGGCGCCTCGGCTTCGAGCCGCGCCTCACGGTGCTCGGGCACGTGCAGCGCGGCGGGCGGCCGGGAGCGTCCGATCGCCTGCTCGCGACCCGGCTCGGCGCCGCGGCCGTGGAGCAGCTCGCGCGCGGGGGGCACGGCGTGCTCGTCGGAACGATCGACAACCGCATCCAGGCGACGCCGCTCGGCGAGGTCGTCGCGGGCAAGAAGACCATCGATCGCGATCTGCTCGACCTGGCTCGCACCCTCGCGCAGTAGACCGTCGGTTTCTACACGATGCGCTCGCCCGCTCCCGCGACGAAGCGCGGCAGCAGGGCGGCCGAGCCGCTCGCCGCTGGCGGCACGTCCCAGCGCGACCTGCGGCCCGACGCCCCGGTGCGCTCGCTCGAGGGGTTCATCGCCTTCCGCGAGGCGGGCGACGAGGTCGTGGGCTGCGACGATCGATCGGTCGCGCGAGCCGACGCTCGGGGATCGCTACCTGCTCTGACCGCGCCGTGGCCGAGCAGCGGGACGCGCTCCTGTGCGGACATCCGGGGACCGTCACGGGAAGCGGTGACCCCGACGGGGTGGCTTGCGCGCGGGCGGGTCGTCGCCGCGCCTCGGCGGGCGTCCCCAGGCGGGCTCGCGAGGCCAGGCGAACCCTTCGCCCGCTGCGCGCTCGAGGCGGACGGTCACCTTCCTGCCCTTGACGGGGCGGCCGCGCAGCGCCCCGACCACCATCCTCGCGAGCCCCTCGGGAATCTCGACCAGCGAGAAGCGGTCGGAGATGGTGATCACGCCCACCTCGCTGCCGCTGATTCCCGCCTCGCCGGTGATCGCCCCGACGATGTCCTGGGGTCGGATGCCCATCTCGCGCCCGCCGCCGATGAACACGCGCGTCATCCCGGGCTTCGCCCGATCGCCCCCGGGCCCTTCAGCATACGGCGCTCGCGCGCTGCCGCGCGGGGGCGCACCACGCGCCGGACGGGACTCCGCGTGGCGGTCGCCGAAGGCGCCGCCTGCGAATGCCGGGATCACCTCGTCCGCAGCGGCGCGATCGCTTTCGGCCAGCAACTTGACGGCGGCCATCGCGACCAGCGCCGGCTCGAACTCGCCCGCCAGCGACTCGACGGCCGCTCGGAAGCCCTCGACCTCGACCTCGCCCGCGACCAGCGCCTCGTGCAGTGCCTTGCGCACCCGTTCGAGGCGGCGCGCGCGCAGGTCGGCGACGCTCGGGACGGGTGCGATGTCGATCCTCCGCTTGGTGAGCTGCTCGATGTTGCGCATCAGGCGGTGCTCGCGCGGCTCGGCGAGCGTGATCGCGATGCCCTCGCGGCCGGCACGGCCGACGCGGCCGATCCGGTGCACGTAGGCCTCGGGCGCCGACGGCACGTCGAAGTTGATCACGTGGGTGAGCTGCGGGATGTCGAGGCCGCGCGCCGCCACGTCGGTCGCGATCACCAGATCGGCGGCCTTGCCGCGCAGCTTCTTCATGACGCGGTCGCGCTGCTCCTGCGACATGCCGCCGTGCAGGACCTCGGTGCGGTAGCCGTGCGCGCCGAGCGCCTCGCCGAGCTCGTCGACCTCGTTGCGCGTGCGGCAGAAGACGATCGCCGCGTCGGGGTCCTCCATGTCGAGGATGCGGCCGAGAGCGGCGATCTTGTGCGCCCGCGAGACCACGAACGCGGTCTGGCGCACCTTGGGCGCCTTGCCCGCGACCGGGCGCTCGCCGGCGATCCGGATCTGCAGCGGGTCGCGCAGGTAGCGCCGGGCGATCGACGTGATGCGTGCGGGAATCGTCGCCGAGAACAGCACCGTCTGGCGTTCCGGCGGAGCCTGCTCGAGGATCGCGTCGAGATCCTCGGCGAAGCCCATGTCGAGCATCTCGTCGGCCTCGTCGAGCACCAGAACCTGGATGCTGGCGAGCGACAGCGTGCCGCGGCGCAGGTGGTCGAGCGCGCGCCCCGGCGTCGCCACGACGACGTGCACGCCACGCTCGAGCGCACGTAGCTGGGGCTGGTACGACTGCCCGCCGTAGATCGGCAACACCGACACCTGCAGCGCGCGACCGTAGCGCTGCACCGCCTCGGCGACCTGCATGGCCAGCTCGCGCGTCGGCACCAGCACCAGCGCGAACGGCGCACGCTTCCCGCCCCGCCGTTCGGTGAAGCGCTGCAGCAGCGGCAGCGCGAACGCCGCGGTCTTGCCCGTTCCGGTCGCCGCCTGACCGACGAGATCGCGCCCTTCGAGGAGCCGCGGGATGGTCTCCCGCTGGATCTCGGTCGGCTCCTCGTAGCCGAGCGAATCGAGCCCTTCGACGAGCCGGGGATCGAGGCCGAGCACAGCGAATCCACCGTCGTCGCCGCGTGGCGTCACGGAAGTCACCCCGAGCACACTAGCCTGCGTGGGTGCCCGGCGCTCGGGGTGCCGGCGGAGCCGGAGGTCCGCCCGTGCCACGCCCCGCGGCCGGCCGCGGCGCGGCAGGCGCGCAGGCCGCTCAGAACCTGCCCGACCGGAGGAACCCCCACGCGACGATCAGGTAGCCGCCGCCCGCGGCGAGGAGGCCGAGCACGCCGAGCACCGGGTTCGCCGGGATGCCGAGGACGTTCGGTCCGCCCCCCGACCCGAGCAGGATCGACGAGCCCACGAGCAGCGCGCTCACCATCAGGCTCAGTGCCACGCGGTTCGCGCTGCGCGCGCGCTCGAGCTCCGCGTGGCGGTATCCGTCGACCTCGGTCGCGACCTTCAGGCGCCCGCTGCGGAGCTGCGTGACGATCGTGGTCAGCTCGCGCGGCAAGGTCGCGAGCAGGCTGACCGCTTCCTCGCCCGCGCGGATCGCGTCGCGCGCGAGGAAGCGCGGGTCGGCGAGGCGCTCGAGGTACGAGCGCAGCACGAGCGGCCGCATCGCCTGCATCGGGTCGAGCCGCGGGTCGAGGATGCGCGCGACCCCCTCGACGGTCGCGAGCGCCTTGCCCGTCAGCAGCAGCTCGGGCGGGACGAGGACGCGGTGCCGCGCCAGCACCTCGAACAGCTCGCCGATGAAGACGCCGACGTCGACCTCCTCGAGCGGCAGCTCGTTGTAGGCGTCGATCATCTCCTGCGCATCGCGACGCAAGGCGGCGAGATCGGCGCCCTCGTCGACCAGCTCGAGGCGGCGGAAGAGGGCGACGATCTTGCCGCCGTCGCCCAGCAGGACGCCGACCAGCAGCTCGAGCAGCGCGTCGCGCAGGTTGCGGTCGAGCTGCCCCATCATGCCCATGTCGATGGGCGCGATGCGGCCGTCGCGCAGCACGAAGATGTTTCCCGGGTGCGGGTCGGCGTGAAAGAAGCCGTGCTGGAAGATCTGCTTGACGACGAACTCGACGCCGCGGCGCGCGAGGTCGGGGCGGTCGATGCCCGCGCCTTCGAGCGCGGCGACGTCGGATGCCTTGATGCCGTCGATGAGCTCGAGCGTCAGGACGGCCTTGCCCGACAGCTCCGGGTACGTCCGCAGGACGTGGATCGTCCGGTCGCCGCGGAAGTTGCGCGCGAAGCGCTCGATGTTGCGCGCCTCCCTGGTGAGGTCGATCTCGCGCCAGATCGAGCGCCGGAACTCGTCGGCGATCGCGCGCGGCGAGAACTGCCGGCTCTCGGGAACGTTGTCCTCGAGGAGTCCCGCGAGGCTGGTGAGCACGTCGAGGTCGCGCGCGATCTGCGTCTCGAGGCCGGGACGGCGCACCTTCACGACCACCTCGCTGCCGTCCTGCAGCGTCGCGCGGTGCACCTGGGCGATCGAGGCGGCGGCGAGCGGGACCACGTCGAAGCGTGCGAACAGCTCCTCCACCGGGCGTCCGAGCTGGCGTTCGATCTCGCGCTTCGCCTCGTCGCCCGGGAACGGCGGCACGCGATCCTGCAGCTGGCGCAGCTCCTCGACGAGGCTCATCGGAATGAGGTCCGGGCGGGTGGCGAGGACCTGTCCCAGCTTGATGAACGTGGGGCCGAGCTCCTCGAACGCCATGCGGATGCGCTGCTCGGTGGTGAGCGTCTCGGCGGCCGGGTCTTCGGCCACGCCGGCGAGGCGGCGTCGCACGCGCTCGATGCCGAAGGCGAGGCCGAGGCGCGGTACGAGGTCGCCCCAGCCGTACTTGACGAGCACGGCGGCGATCTCGCGCAGACGCTGCAGGTTGCGCACGGTCTGCGGGATGCGGAACAGCGTCGAGACCCGCATCGCGCTCAGAACCCGTCGCCCTCGCCGCGGGGGCTGCCCGCCGTCCGGCCGCCGACGAGCGCCTCCAGCGCGGCGATGCGCGCCTCGAGCCGGGCGACGCGCGCGGTGGCATCGTGGCCTGCGGCCGGTGCGGCGGCGTCGGCGCGGGCCGCCGCCTCGAGCGCCACCTGGCGGAGGCCCGCGAGGATGCGGCGCGGCTCGTGCAGTGCGTCACCGATCAGCACGCGCCCGCGCTCCACGGCCTCGTCCACGGCGGCCGCCAGCGCGGCCACCTCGTCCTCGCCGATGCGCCCGTCCCGGAGCAGCTCGCGGGCGATGCGCGCGGCGTCGTCCCGCGCGCTGGCGAGGCGGTCGGCGATCCAGCCGGAAACGTCGGTGGGGCGCCCGTCGCGTTGCGTCGACACCCCGACCCTATACCGCACGATCGTGGCGCCATGCACCACGCCTGCGGCCGTCTTCGGCCGACTTCGGCCATTGAGATGCGCGAGCCTTCCCCCTATCGTACGGGCGAAAGGTCCATCCCGATCAGGCCGTCCGGCCACCATCCTGGAGGGGAAAAGCGAATGGCGATCCGCATTGGAATCAACGGCTTCGGCCGCATCGGTCGGCTCTTCTACCGGGTCGCCGCGGAGCGCGGCATCGAGGTCGTCGCGGTGAACGACCTGGTTCCGTCCGACAACCTCGCCTACCTGCTGAAGTACGACACGACGCACCGCCGCTTCACGATCGGCGGCAAGCCGGCGGACGTCTCGGCGCAGGACGACGGCTTCACCGTCAACGGCAAGAAGACCGTCTGCCTCTCCGAGCGCGATCCGGCCAAGCTGCCCTGGAAGAGCATGAACGTCGACTACGTGCTGGAGTCGACCGGCCTCTTCACCGAGGGCGAGAAGGCCGCGGGTCACATCGCCGCGGGTGCGAAGCGCGTGCTGATCTCGGCGCCGACCAAGAGCGGCCCGGAGGAAGTCCCGACCTTCTGCCTCGGCGTCAATCACGAGAAGTACGACCCGGCCAGGCACACCATCCTGAGCAACGCGTCCTGCACGACGAACTGCCTCGCTCCGGTGGCCAAGGTGCTGAACGACATCTTCGGCATCGAGGAAGGCCTGATGACGACGGTGCACGCCGCGACCGCGACGCAGCCGACGCAGGACGGTCCCAGCAAGAAGGACTGGCGCGGCGGCCGCAACGCCTACCAGAACATCATCCCGGCGAGCACCGGTGCCGCGAAGGCGGTCACGCTGTGCATCCCGGAGCTGAAGGGCAAGCTCACGGGCATGGCGTTCCGGGTGCCGACCGCGGACGTCTCGGCGGTCGACCTCACGTTCCGGACCGCCAAGGAGACCAGCCTCAAGGCGATCAACGCGGCGATGAAGGCCGCGGCGGAAGGCCCGATGAAGGGCATCCTCGCCTACACCGACGAGGAAGTCGTCTCGAGCGACTTCATCGGCGACCGCCACTCGAGCATCTTCGACGCGGCCGCCGGCCTCGAGCTCAACAGCCGATTCTTCAAGATCGTCAGCTGGTACGACAACGAGCAGGGCTACGCGACGCGCTGCGCGGACATGGTCGAGATGATGGCGAAGAAGGACGGCAAGTAGCCGGCGTCGTTCTCCGCGGCGAGGCCCGGTCGCGCGTGCGCGCCGGGCCACGCAGCGCTCGAGCCGGGCGTCGCGTGCCCACGCCGGCGGGCCCGTGGCGCCGAGCGCGCTGCGGATGCGTCGCGTGACTGCGATCCGCGGCCGTCGAGCGGAGTTCGTGGCGGTCGTGGAGCCGCCGCGTCGCTCAGGAGGCGCGCGACTCGAGGCGAGCACGCAGCGCGGTCACTAGCGCCGGTGTGTCGGCGAGCGTCGGCGCGCCGCCGAAGACGTAGAAGTCCGGCCGCTGCAGCACGACCGCCGCACCGGACTCGCGGAGCCACGCGGTCGCCCGCCCGTCGACGTCGCCGATCGGCGCGCCGCCGGTCCCGATGCCGGCGGCGATGCCTCCCAGCGACGCGAACCACGCCGCGAGTTCCGCGGGCAGCGCCTGCGACGGGTCGCCGTCGAGCGACAGCAGCGTCCAGCCGCGGCCGACGACGTCGTCGAACAGCCCGTCGCGCCCACCCGTGCGGACGCGAGCCTGCACGCAGACCTTGCCCGCGAGCGGATCGCCCTCGTGCAGCACGCCGACGAGGAGACCGGGCAGCGGCGGCGTCGCCTGCGGGTCGCGGGTCGCCATCATGCTCGCGTCGCGCGCGTCGGCTTCGGCCGGGTCGGGCACGCAGATGACCCTTCCGAGCGCCATCGCGAACCCGATCATGCCACGGACGTGAGCCCGGCGCTCCTCCGCGTAGGTGTCGAGCAGCGCGTCGGGCGCGTGTCCGCGGAGGACGAGGTCGAGCTTCCACGCGAGATTCATCGCGTCGCGCAGCCCGGCGCACATGCCCTGTCCGGCGAACGGCGGCGTCTGGTGCGCGGCGTCGCCGGCTAGGAGCACGCGGCCCTTGCGCCAGCTGTCGACCCAGCGTGCCTGGAAGCGGTAGACCGTGTGGCGCTCGAGGTCGGCGTTGCCGGGGTGCACGTCCCATGGCGCGAGCAGACGCCACGCGGTGTCCGCGCGGTTCAGGTCCTCGATCGCCTCGCCGGGCAGCCGCATGAACTCCCAGCGCCGGCGTCCCGGTCCGCCGGAGACCAGCGTGGTCGGTCGCGTCGGGTCGCAGATCTGGATGTTGAGCGGCGACCACAGCTTCGGCACGTGCGGCCGCACGTCGACGATCAGCCAGTCGTAGAAGAAGCCGAGGTCGGTGACCGGCGCGCCGATCGACGTGCGCACGAAGCTGTTCGCGCCGTCGCAGCCGACGACGAAGCGCGCGCGGAACTCCGCCGTGGCGCCGTCGGCGGTGCGTGCCGCGACGTCGACGCCGCCGTCGCGCTCGACGACCGACGCGACCTCGTGTCCGCGCAGCAGCGTCACGTTCGCGAGCGAGCGCGCCTTCGCGTCGAGCAGCCCCTCGAGCTCCGGCTGCGCGAACATGTTCGCCTCGGGCCAGCCGCAGATGCCCATCGGCCGGCTGGTGAAGCGCAGCAGCACGTCGCCCTTGCCGTTGCGCCACTCGTAGAAGTCGGCCGTCTCGATGCGACCGTCGGCCATCGCGTCGGCGACGCCGGCCGCCTGCAGGATGCGCGCCGTCTCGTGGTCCAAGTGCACCGCGCGCGGCAGCGGGTAGGGCGCCGGCTGCCTCTCGAGCGCGGTGACCCGCCAGCCGTGCCCGGCGAGCAGGATCGCAAGCGTCTGCCCGACGGGACCCCAGCCGACGACCAGGACGTCCGTCTCGCTGGTCATGAGGGCCTCCTCAGAAGCGAAGCATGTCGGACGGGCCCTTGCCCTCGGGCAGCGGCGGGCGCACGACGAGCTTCTCGAGCGGCTCGCCGGCCTTGAAGCGCGCCAGCAGGTCGTCGGGATCGAAGATCACGCCGATCGGGTTCGACGCGAAGTCGCTGTTGCGGATCCACGCGTTGCCCTCCGCGACGGTCGGGAAGTTGTCGGCCTGGAACTCGATGCGGTTCCCGTCCGGGTCCTTGTAGTACAGCGACGTCGTCACGCCGTGGTTGATGCACCAGAACGGCACGATGCCCTCGGCCTTCAGGCGCTCGTAGGTGTAGAGCAGGTCGCCGAGCGACGCGTGCGTGAAGGCGACGTGATCGGTGCCCGTGGCGAGCTCGGGCTGGTCGGGCAGGCCGGGCATGTTGACGAAGGCGAAGCGGTGGTGCTCGTCGTCGTAGGTGACGAACGCGATCGTGTCGTCGGCGTAGACGGGGTAGGCGCCGAAGACGATCTCGTGCCAGCGCAGCATCTCCGGGAAGCGGGAGGTGCGCCGCACCACGTGCGCGAGCTTGGTCGGCGCGAGCCGTCCGCGCTTCGGATCGAGGGCCTTCTGGCGGTCTTCGTGGCTCATGCGTTCGCTCCTTCCCGGCTCCTCATGCCGCCCCCGGCAGCACCGGACGCTCCGTCGCGCGGTTCGCCGCGACGCAGAGCGACGGCAGGAAGCGCGCGAGGAAGCTCATCTCGTTGTAGGCGTGGCGCAGGAGCCCGAAGCCGAGCTCCTCGGTGGCGATCTCCGCGATGGCCTCCGGGGGCGCCATGCCCGCGAGGTCCTGTCCGATCCAGAGGTGGCTGCGCAGCACAGCACCCCCCGACGCGAGCCGCTCGATGCCCATCCCGAGGTGGAGCTGGCCGGGATCGAGCACACGTGCCGCTTCGCGGAAGTCCATGTCGATGTTTCGCCTCGTGTACGCCCGTACGGGAGAGGTCGACAGATCAGTACGTTCGTACAATATCTCGCGGCGATGCGTCAAGCCCGTTCCGCAAAGCCGGCGCGCCCCGTCCGTCCGGCGCCGCCGCCCCGCTCCCGGCGCGGGTCGCAGTGCACGGCGAAGCCCGAGCGCCGCCCGCAGCGGCGCAGCGTGGACACGCGCGAGCGCCTCGTCGAAGCGGCGCTCGCGGTGTTCGGTGACCTCGGCTTCGAGGGTGCCAGCACGCGCGAGATCGCGCGCCGCGCCGGCGTCGCGCTCGCGGCGCTGCCCTACCACTTCACCACCAAGGACGCGCTGTGGCGCGCCGCGGCCGACCGCATCTTCGGCGAGCTGACGTCGCGCATCGGCAAGCGCCTCGACGGGCTCGACGGCGTGGACCGCGCGACGCAGCTGCGCCTCGTGCTACGCGAGTTCGTGCGCTTCTCGGCGGAGCGCCCCGCGCTGCACCGCTTCATGATGCAGGTGGCGTTCACGAGCAGCGACCGTCTCGCGTGGCTCGTCGAGACGCACGTGCGCCCGATGTACGACTTCGTCAATGCGATCACCGTCGACGCGCGCAGGAAAGGCCTCGGTCCCGCCGGACGCCCCGCGCACCTGCACTACATCCTGATCGGCGCCGCGACGTCGCCCTACGTCATGCGCGCAGAGTTCGAGCTGTTGACCGGATCGGATCCGTGCGGCGACGCGCTGATCGACGAGCACGTCGCGACGCTCGAGCGCATGTTCTTCCCGGTCGCGCCCGCCCGCGAGCAGGCTCGCGCACGGAGGGCCAAGCGGTGATCGGCCCGCTGGCGGCCGTTGCCGCACTCGGCGCGGGCGCCTGGTACTGGCGCGAGCGCGGGCTGCGCCGCACGCACGCGATGGCGGGCGGGCTGCACGCGGACCGCGCGCTCCCGCACGACGTGGAGTTCGAGCTGTACCACAACGACTTCTCGCTGTGCTCGAAGAAGATCCGCATGTGTCTCGCGGAGCTCGGCATCCCGTACGCGAGCCACCACGTCGATCTCATCGAGACCGGCAGCTACGAGACGCTGAGCCGCCGCTTCCTGGCCGTCAATCCGGCGGCGCTGGTGCCGGTTCTCGTGCACGACGGGCATCCCGTCTACGAGTCGCACGACATCCTGCTGTACGCCGCGCGCCACGCGGCGGCGCCCGGCGCGCTCGTCCCGCCCGACGAGCCGACCCGCGCCGTCATGCAGCAGTGGATCGACCGCTCGTCGCTCACCGGCGACGACCCGACGCAGGCGTTCGAGGCCTCGGCCGGCAACTGCGTCGCCGGCCTCACGGTGCCGCTCTTCGCGGCGATGATCCGCGACATCCCGACGCGCCGGATCCTCGAGGGCCTGCTGTTTCACCGCCTGAAGCAGCGGCCGCTGGTGTTCCTTCTGCTGAAGGCGAAGGGCCTCGCGGGCGTGCCGTCGCTGCTGCCGGTGCGGAAGACCGTGCTCGCGAGCCGTCGCCACATGGAGCGCCACCTCGACGCGCTCGCGCAGCAGCTCGCGCAGAGCGGCGGACCGTGGATCACCGGCGCGCAGCTCACGCTCGCCGACGTGAGCTGGGCCGTGATTCTCGAGCGTCTGCGCGAGGCGGACTGGGTCGCGGAGCTGATCGTGCCGCGGCCCGCGGTCGCGGCGTACTGGGAGCGGCTACGCGGCCGGCCGAGTTACGCGAGCGCGATGGACGATCACCAGCACCCGCTGGTGCGCCGCGGGTCGGAGCGCATCGTCGCGGAGAAGGCGCGCGGCACGTCATTCGCGGCGCTGTACGCGGCAACGCGTGCCTGACACGTCGTCGCGACGTCGCCGTGCTCGCGGTCAGCCGCGCATCGACTCCGCGAGCCGCACCACCGTCGCCGCGTACTCGCGGACGGTCCGGGCGACGATGTCCGCGACCGGCGCGACGCTCTCGATGCGCCCCGCGACCTCGCCCGACAGCGCCACGCCCGCCTCGACGTTGCCCTCGAAGTACACCTCGCGCACGCCCGAGACGAGGTCGGCCATCGCGTTGCCCTCACCGCGCTCGAGGCGCGTGGTGCGCTCGGTGCGGAGCGCGCGCAGCGCGGGCCCGCGCTCCTGGCGGAGGAACACCGTGCCGGTCTCCTCTGCCGCGACGATCGCGTCCTTCCAGCCCTGACCGACCGGAGACTCCGCGGCCGACACCATGCGCGTGCCCATCTGCACGCCCTCGGCGCCGAGCGCGAACGCCGCCGCCATCGACATGCCGTCGCAAATGCCGCCCGCCGCGACGATCGGCACGTCGACCTTGGAGCGCACCAGCGGCAGCAGCACCATGGTCGAGACCGGGTTCGGGTTCTTGAAGCCGCCGCCCTCGCCACCCTCGACGACGAGGCCGTCGACTCCCGCATCCACGGCCTTCAGGGCGGCGCGCAGCGTCGGCACGACGTGGAACACGGTGAGGCCCGCGGCCTTCAGCTGCCTCGTGAACTTCGTCGGATCGCCGGCCGACGTCGTGACGAAGCGCACGCCCTGCTCGATCACGAAGTCGACGATGGCGGGATCGCGCACGAACGCCTGCGCGATGTTGACGCCGAAGGGCCGGTCGGTGAGCTCGCGCATCTTGCGGATCTCGCCGCGGATCGCGTCGAGCTCGCCGGACGAGGTCTCGATGATGCCGAGTGCGCCTGCGCGGGACACGGCCGACGCGAGCTGCGCGCGCGCGATCCAGCCCATCGGCGCCTGCACGATCGGGATCTCGACGCCGAGCATGCGGGTGATGCGATTGTCGAACTTGACCATGCGAGCTCTCCGGCCGCGCGCGACGGCATCGTGAGGGGAGCGCGGACCTTATCACGCGGGAGCGCGTGCGCACCGCCGCGGCCGGTCGGCAGAGGCTCAGCTCGCGCGGCCGAGCTGGATCGCGACGAACGCGAGCATCGCGGCGAAGCACCAGACGTGCGCCACCGCGATCTCCCGCGCGAGCGCTTCCTCGACCACGCGAGGCTCCCGACCGGTGCCGAGGCGCGCCGCATTCGGGAACACGCGGCCCGTCGCGAGCACGATCGGCACGACGCAGAGCAGCAGCGCCACGAGCCGCCACGTGAAGGCGCCGTCGCCGCTCGCGACCTGCTGCAGCGAGCCGAGGACGGTCACGGTCATGACGGCCGCGACGAGCTGGTTCATCGGCCGCGCGTCGGTCGTGACGCGCCGGTAGTACGCGGCGATCGACCCGAGCGCGGCGTCCGGCAGCGGTGCGCCACGCGGCGAACGCAGCGCCTGCACGTCGAACATCAGGTCCATCCAGATGACGGCGAGCAGGAAGGCGCCGCCTGCCGCGAGCAGCGCGGTCACGGCCGCGGTCCGGTCTTCGTCGTGGCGTCCATCGAACGCCGCACGGTACCACGCGCGCGCGCCGGCGCATCCCGGTGGACCTGCAGGGTCGTCGTCGAGGCCGTGGTCGACGAAGCCGGCACGGGCGCCGTCGACGCGATCGCGAAGCCGGCACGGGCGCCGTCGACGCGATCGCGAAGCCGGCACGGGCGCCGTCGACGCGATCGCGAAGCCGGCACGGGCGCCGTCGACGCGATCGCGAAGCCGGCACGGGCGCCGTCGACCCGATCGCGAAGCCGGCACGGGCGCCGTCGACCCGATCGCGAGGCCGGTGCGCGCGGCGGCAGCCCGTTCGCGACGAGATCCCTACCGGCGCTCGGCGCCGGACGCGTCGGGTGCGGCCGTGCCGGCCGCCGCCGCCGGCGTGCTTCCGGGCCCCCGCTGCGCCGGCGCGCGGCCGTACAGCTCGGCCATCTCGGCGAGACGCCCGACGTGCCAGTCGCGCAGGTCGCCGGAGCGGAAGCGCCACTGCCAGTTGCCCCCGGCGATGCCGGGAGTGTTCATCCGGGCCTCGCTGCCGAGCGAGAGCACGTCCTGCAGCGGCACGATCGCGGTGTCGGCGCGGGAGCTCATCACGCCGCGGATGAAATCGTAGGCGACGTCCTCGCCGCTGCGGGCGAAGTAGCGCTGCACGCGCGCCCGCTCGTCCGGCGACGCCTTCGCGAACCACCCGGCGGTGGTATCGTTGTCGTGCGTACCGCTGTAGGCCACGCACCGCCTCGGATAGTTGTGCGGCAGGAACGGGTTCGTGGCGTCGCCGTCGAACGCGAACTGCAGGACCTTCATGCCCGGCAGCTCGAACCGGTCGCGCAGCGACTCCACCTCGGGAGTGACCGCGCCGAGGTCTTCCGCGATGATCGACAGGTCGCCGAGCGCCTCGCGCGCCGCCGAGAGGAACGCCGCGCCCGGTCCCGGCCGGTAGCGGCCCTTCGCCGCGGTCTTCGCGCGCGCCGGGATCTCCCAGTAGCGGTGGAAGCCGATGAAGTGGTCGATGCGCAGCACGTCGAGCTGCGTGAACGACATGCGGAGCCTGGCCAGCCACCAGTCGTAGCCGCGCTCCGCCATCACGTCCCAGCGGTAGAGCGGGTTGCCCCAGAGCTGTCCGGTGGCGCTGAAGTAATCGGGCGGCACGCCGGCGACGACGGTCGGGCGGCCCTTTTCGTCGAGAAAGAACTGCTCGGGGTTCGCCCAGACGTCGGCGCTGTCGTAGGCGACGAAGATCGGGATGTCGCCGATGATGCGCACGCCCCGCTGGTTCGCGTAGCGCCGCAGCGCCGCCCACTGCTGGAAGTACACCAGCTGGCAGAACTTATGCTTGGCAACGGCGTTCGCGAGGCGTGCGCGCGCCGCCTCGAGCGCCAGTGGGTCGCGCGTGACCAGCTCGGCCGGCCAGGTACTCCAGGTCGCGAGCGCGTGCTGCTCCTTGAGCGCCATGAACAGCGCGTGGTCGTCGAGCCACGGTGCCTGCGCCGCGCAGAACGCGTCGAAGTCCTGTCCGAGGTCGGCGTCCGCGCCATCGAAGAAGCGCTCCGCGGCGCGCGCGAGAAGTGCCGTCCGCCAGGGAATGACCGCGCCGTAGTCGACGCGGTCGTCGGGAAGCGCGGGCGCGTCGTGGAGGTCCTCGGGCTCGAGGAGCCCGTCCTCGACCAGCGTCTCGAGGCTGATCAGCAGCGGGTTGCCGGCGAATGCCGAGAAGCACTGGTAGGGCGAGTCGCCATACCCGGTCGGGCCGAGCGGCAGCACCTGCCAGAGCGTCTGGCCGGCGCGAACCAGGAAGTCGACGAAGGCACGCGCCTCCGCGCCGAGGTCGCCGATGCCGTACGGCCCCGGAAGGGACGTCGGGTGGAGGAGGATGCCGCCGTTGCGTTGCTCAGTCTTCAAGAGGCCCGTCTCCTCGCTGCGTCGTGCTGCACAATGACGAACTTCCGGGCGCAGGCTTCATCCGGCAAGGCGTGTCCGGACGCATTCCCGCCGTGAATCGCGGCCCGGCGTCCATCGGCATCCGCGGGGCCGGGACGATCGCGGCTCAGAGGGACGCGTACAGCGCCTCGATCAGTGCCGCGTTGCGCGGGTTCTGCCAGCGCGGCCCCATGTGATTCATGACGTAGCCGAAGGACAGCCGCACGTCGGGGTCGCAGAATCCGAGCGCGCCACCCGATCCGAAGTGGCCGAACGCGTGCGCGTTCGGCCCGAGCGGACGCTCGGGCTGGGTGAGCTGGAAGCCGAGCCCGAAGCGCGACGGACGGTTCAGCACGAGGTCGTCGCCGCACGAGTGCTCGACGGTCGCCGCGGCGATCGTCTCGGGTGCGAGCATCCGGACGCCGTCGATCGATCCGTGCGCGGCGAGGGCTGCGAACACGCGCGCTATGCCGCGCGCCGTCGCGTGGCCGTTGGTGCTCGGCACCTCGCCGAGCCGCCAGTCGGCGCGGTTCACCCAGCCGCCGGAGCCCGAGATGCCCGGCGGGTTGAAGTAGGTGTTCCACTGCAGGGCGAGATCGCCGGGCAGCGACGCGGGGTCGGGCGGTGCGGGCGGCACGTTCGCCGTCCAGAGGAACTCGGCGACGCGACCGTGTTGCGTGGGTGGCAGGCCGATGTGGACGTCCGCGCCCAGCGGGCGGGCGACCTCGTCGCGCAGCAGCGCGCCGACGCTGACCCCGCTCGCGCGGCGGATCAGCTCGCCGGCGAGGAAGCCGAACGTGGTGACGTGATAGCCGTGTCGCTCGCCGGGGCTCCACCAGGGCTCCTGACCCGCGAGCGCCGCCGTCATCGCGGTCCAGTCGAGCATCGCCCCTTCGCGGAGCGGCGCGCGCACCGCAGGCAGGCCGGCGCGGTGCGCGAGGATCTGCCGCAGGGTGATCGCGCTCTTGCCGGCCGCGGCGAACTCCGGCCACAGCCGCGCGACCGGAGCGTCGAGGTCGAGCGCGCCGCGCTCGACGAGGCGCAGGGCACAGATCGTGGTGCGGGCCTTGGTCACCGAGAACACATTGACCAGCGTGTCGCCCTGCCACGGCGTCCGTCGCGCGGCGTCGACGTGGCCGGCCCAGAGATCGACGACGGTACGGCCGTCCACCGCGACGGCCACCGCCGCTCCGACCTCGCCGTGCTCGGCGAAGTTGCCCGCGAAGGCCTCGCGCACGCGCGCGAAGCGCGGGTCGCAGGAGCCTTCGATCGGCGGGACGGCGAGGGGGAGCGTCAACGCCTCAGCGATACCGGGCAGGGCCAGTGGAGTGAAGCCCCGGCGTCAGGCGGCGCGGGCGCCGACGTCGAGGCCGTCCTCGAGGCCGAGCGTCCGGCAGGTGCTCGACGTCGGTACGTCGTCCAGCGCCGGCGCCGTACGCATCAGGCGGTCGCCGGACAGCATCGTGACGCCGAACCAGTAGCGCTCGTTCTTGCAGTGGTGCAGGCGGTGGTTGCGCCACAGGCGATCGTAAAGCCACGATTTCGGACGGTAGCGCGTGTGCACCAGGTAGTGCACCCACTCGTAGTGCAGCGTCAGAACGTGGAATGCCGCGAGCCCGGTGAAGGCGAGGGGCAGCGTGGGCGCGAGGCCGATCCACAGCGCGAGCTGCAGCGGGATCGCGTAGAGGAAGACGTGCGACGGGATGAACAGGATGTCGATGTTCCACGGGTCGCGGTGGTGGCGGCGGTGCGAGCGCGGCACGGCGAAGTCGAGCGTTCGGCCGCGCACGGTGACCGGCCGGTAGTGCAGGATGAAGACGTGGATCAGCCACTCCTGCAGCGGCCAGAGCGCGACGAGACCGAGCACGATCGCCGCGTCCCAGACGGTCCAGTCGCCGAGCGCGAGCCGCACCGCGACGGCGATCGCGCATGCGCCCGCGACCACGCGCGGGCTCAGGAAGTCGAAGAAGCGGCGGAAGGCGTCGGTGAGCGTGGTGGGGCTCTCGCTGGTTCTCATGGCCGTCTCCTCGGGGAAGTCGTGACCGGCGGGGTCTCGTCGCGTGCGCTCGGCACCGGGCGGCCGCCGTCGCGTGCGCTCGGCACCCGAGGGGTGTCCTCGAGCGCGCTCAGCGTCAGCGGGGTGTCGTTGCGCGCGCTCGGTACCGGAGAGGTGTCGTCGCGTGCGCTCAGCGCGGCGACCGCGTCGAGCAGGCTGCGCTCGCCGCGTCGCGTGAGCTCGCGCGCGTGGTGCTCCGCCGTCGCTCCGTTGCCGCGCCGAATCGCCGCGGCGATCGCGCCGTAGCCCGTCGGGTCGTCGAGCTCACCGGCGAGGACGCCGGTGAGCAGGTCCATGCACTTCGCGTACGTGTCGCGCAGCGAGTTGTAGGCGAGGCGGTAGGCGACGTTCCCGGTCGCGTCGACGAGCGCCGACCAGAAGTTCATCGCCAGCGCCTGTAGCGAGGGCAGGTCGCCGGCGGCCGCGTCCATTCGCTCGACGATCGCGTCGAGCGCGTCGGCGACCGCCGTCCCGCCGCGCAGGGCGGCGAGTCGCGCGATGTCCGGCGCGAGTGCCGAGCGCATCTCGACGACGCTGCGGACGACGACGGGGTCGAAGCCGCCGGCGTCGGTCAGGAGCAGGTCCGGCAGCAGCTCGAGGCCCGCGGACGCCCGGTAGTCGAGCACGCGGGACGCGCCGCCGTGCTGGACCGCGACCAGGCGGGCCTGCGAGAGCCGCTTCAGGGCCTCGCGGACCGCTCCCCGGTTCACCCCGAGGGTCTCGCAGAGGGCGCGCTCGGCGGGCAGCGGGTCGCCGGCCTGCATCGCGCCGCTGACGATCTGCTCGCGGAGCTGATCGAACACGGCATCGGACAGGGATCGCCTGCGCACGGGCTGGAGCACGAGGTCGGAATAGTCGACCGAGGTCCGCTGGTCAACTGGTAAGACCAAATCTGTAAGACCAGATCTTTCTCATTCAGGCTCCTCCGTGGCTGGTGCGGCCCCGGCCCCGGCAGTCGCTCGTCGCGGAGTCGTCCGTGTGCAGCTCTATTTTATCCTGACTAACTCGTTCACTGACGTCCGGGAGATCCCGGAGACGCGTCCGAAACAGCGCGCCTGCCCGGACCATCAAAATTGTACCTGATCTCGGTGCGCCGGGGCTCTGATGCCAGGGAAAGGCACGAGTTCGATGTCGAACACCCGCATGACGATCCTCGCCGCCGCCGCGGCCACGCTCGTCGCCGTGGGCGCTGGCCCTGCGGCGGCGGCGGAGGTGGTGAATCAGCTCTCGCTCGACAACTGGTTCGGCGGCAACGAAGGCCCGAGTGGGTCGGTCGGCACCGTCGCGTTCGTGCCGGGTCCGGGGGTGCTGCCGGTCGGGGCGGGCAGCGCCGAGCTGACGGTCGACGCGACCGGCCGCGCCTCGTTCGGAAGCGCGCTCTACAAGGGAACCCGCCTCGACAACATCACCCAGCTCGAATACTCGCGCTAAGTCTCGTCGATCGGCGGCGCCGAGGCGCCGCCGCTGCAGTTCGACGTCGACTACGACTCGACCGACCTCAGCACCGCCTGGCAGGGCCGTCTGGTGACGTACATCGCGACGCCGCCGGCGCTCGACACCTGGACCGCGGTGAACGCGCTCGCGGGGACCTGGTGGGCGACCGGTACGCCGGGCAACTCCGTCTGCTCGCAAGGGACGCCCTGCACCTGGGCGCAGGTCCTGCTGAACTTCCCGAACGCCGCGATCCGCAACGACTCTTCAGCCGGCGGCAATCTGCTGTTCCGCCTCGGGGGCCCGGTGACGGGCGGCGGCCAGGTGAACGTCGACGACTTCGCGATCACGGCCAGCGCCGTGACCACCGCGTGGGATTTCGAGACCGGCGTCGCGGTGAACCCCTCGGTGGCGCAGCCCGGGTCGATGGTCACCATTCGCGCCTACGGCTTCAGGCCGCAGAGCACCGCCAAGTCGTTCTACTACATCGCCGGAACGAGCGGGAAGCGGGTCCTGCCGTGCTCGGCGACGACCACCGCCGCGGGCGCGATCATCTGCAGCGTGCCGCTGCCGAGCGGCAGCCTGGCCGGTCCGTCCGGGACGCACGGCATCCTGATCCTCGGCAAGGATCGCATCCGCTACACGACGCAGATCTTCACCACGCCATGAGCGGGCGCCGGGGTGCCGTGCCGCTCGCCGGGTCCGCTGTCGCCACGACGCGGACCCGGCGAGCGTCGCCACGGCGCCGCTGCGACCACCGACCGGCGGC
>VGTK01000020.1 GCA_016874715.1 Deltaproteobacteria bacterium
TCGCGGCGCCCGGGCGGTCGCCGCGTTCAACGAGCACGTGCGCGGCGACCCCAGGGTCGACATCGTGACGCTCACGGTCCGGGACGGACTCCTGCTGGCGCGCAAACGGACCGCCGACTGAGCGCGGCGCGCGCTCGCGCTGCAGGCTTCACCAGCGCGGCGATTCGACTCTCGCCTCGGATTGACGGTGGGCGCGTCGCGCCGTACGTTTCCGCCGCCGCGATGCCGTCGCCCGTCACCGACAGTGGTCTCAAGCTCGAGTTCCTCAGCGACGCGTCGACGCCCACGCCGGGGCGTCACCCGCTCGCGGTGGTCGTGCACGACCATCTCGGGGGACCGATCACGAGCGCGCTCACCGTCCGGCCCCGGCTCGCGGCGCTGACGCCGGACACCCCCGCGGAGCTGTGGTCGACGGCCGAGCCCGCGCAGCACGGCGAAGCGCTCGGCTTCAGGCTCTCCTGGACGAACGACGTGCTGTTCGGCGCCGCGGAGCTCGACGGCGACGACCTCGAGGACGCGGCGTGCCGGGTCTACGGCGCCCTGATCGAGATCATCGAGACGCGCGGCTACCCGCACCTCTTGCGCGTCTGGAACGTCGTGCCACGCATCGGCGCTCCGGCACCGGGCGGATCGCGACTCGACCGCTACATGCTGTTCTGCCGCGGCCGCGCGGCGACGTTCGAGTCTGCCTACGGGAGCGGATTCGAGGCGCGCCTGTGCGCGGGCACGGCCGTCGGCAGCGACTCCGGTCCGCTCTCGGTGTGGTTCATCGCGAGCCCCACGGAGGGCGAGCATCGCGAGAACCCGCGCCAGGTGGAGGCGTACCGCTACCCGAAGCGCTACGGCCCGCAGCCGCCCGCGTTCGCGCGTGCGACTCTGGCGCCCGGCGCGCTCGGAACGGGTCTCTTCGTATCCGGCACGGCGAGCGTCGTGGGCAGCCACAGCATGCACCCCGGCGACCTCGAAGCCCAGGTCGAGGAGACGCTGCGCAACATCGGCGCGCTGATCGGCGCCGACGACGCGCCCGACGCCGAGGACATTCCCTACCTCCGCGTCTACCTGCGCCGTGCCGGCGACCTTGCCGCGATCCGGGCCAGGCTCGCGCCCTACGCATGCGACGGGACACAGGTCACCTATCTGCGCGCGGACATCTGTCGGCCAGAGCTCCTGGTCGAGATCGAAGGCCTCGCCCGGCATCGGCGCGGGCGTTCGCAGCTCCGACGTCGCGCCGATGCCGGGCTGCACGAAGGATAGCGACGAAGAACCTGCGGGCGGCGGCCGGGGCGGAGCGTCGAACAGAGCCGGCGCGCGCCGGGGATCGGTGAGCTTTGAGCGGCCGGCCGGGGCAGCTACACGCCCGCTCATGGGAAACGACGAGCCCGCGGAGCCCGGCCCGGGCGCGGACGACGGCCATTGCATCTACGGCGCGCTCGCGGACTGGTGGCCGCTCTTCTCGTCACCGGCGCACTACCTGGAGGAAGCGCACGCCTACCGGACGCTGCTGCTGAGCGCGTCCGACACGCCCCCTCGCACGCTGCTCGAGCTGGGCTCGGGCGGCGGCGGCAACGCGAGCCACCTGAAGCTCGACTTCGCGCTCACGCTCGTCGACCGAGCGCCCGGCATGCTCGAGGTCAGCCGCAACCTGAACCCGGAGTGCGAGCACGTGCTGGGCGACATGCGCGACGTGCGTCTGGGACGCGCGTTCGACGCCGTCTTCGTGCACGACGCGGTCTCGTACATGACCTCGCTCGAGGATCTCGCCCGCGCGGTTCGCACGGCCTACGTGCATTGCCGCCCGGGCGGCGTCGCGCTGTTCGCGCCGGACGCGCTCCGCGAGACGTTCCGCGAAACCACGAACTGCGGCGGCAGCGAGGACGGGACGCGGGCGCTGCGCTATCTGCAATGGCTCTGGGACCCCGACCCGGCCGACGACACCTTCGTCGCCGACTGGGCGTGCCTGCTCCGCGACGGGAGCGGCGCACCGCGCGTCGTGCACGATCGGCACCTGTTCGGGCTCTTCGCGCGCGCCGACTGGCTGCGGGTGCTCAGCGAGGCGGGCTTCGCGGCGCGCTCCGAGCCGTTCGTGCACAGCGAGGTCGAGCCGGGGCGCGTCGAGGTGTTCGTCGGACGGCGTCCGGGCTGAGTCCGGTCCTCGCCCGTCGTCGACGCCGCGGTCGGGCGCGGTGCAGCCGCGTCACCGCCGGCGCGGCGATTCCGCGACCAGCCACGTGTCGTCGATCGCTTCGGTCGCGTGGCGCCTTCCCGCGACCAGCGTCAGCGCCGCGCTCGACGGCCGAAGCACGCGCATCCCGCGAGCCGTGCGAACCCGCAGCGCACCACGCAGGACGCGCAGCGTCTGCCGGTACGCGTGCGCGTGCGGCTCCTCGATGTGGCCGCGCGGCTTGAACACGAGCAGCAGACCCGGCCCGAGCCGGTAGACCGCGTGGCCGTCGGCCGGCAGGACCGGAAAGCCCGAGCGGACGTCCCGGCCCGTCAGATGAAGACGCCCGGCGCGTCTTCGTCCTTTCGTGGTCGGCGAAGCCGGTGCGGACGTCAGACGGAACGCCCTGCCAGTGCCATCCTTCGCGGTCGGCCAAGCCGGTGCGGACATCAATCGCGGCCCCCCTCGCCCGGCGCGCCGCGCGCGGCGCAGACGCCCTTCCTCGCTGCCGAGATGAAGTCGAGCATCTCCTGCACGTCCGCGGTCGGCCCGCCCTCGGCGGCGGCCTCCTCGAGCACCCTCTGCCGCGCGACGCTCAGGTTGGGGCGGCCCAGGAACAGCTTCCGGTAGGCACTGCGGATCGCGAGGATGCGCGCGCGATCGAAGCCGGCGCGGCGCAGACCGACGACGTTCACCCCGCCGACCCGGTTGGTGCCGTACACGCCGACGCAGAACGGCGGCACGTCCATCGAGACCGCCGCGCCGCCCTGCATCATCGCGAGCCGTCCGACGCGCGTGTGCTGGTGGATCATGACGTAGGCGGACAGGAAGGCGCGCTCGCCCACCTGCACGTGGCCGCCCAGCACCGCTCCGTTCGCGAGGATCACCCCGTCGCCGACGCGGGAATTGTGGCTTACATGCGCGTTCGCCATGAAGTAGCAGTCGTCGCCGACGACGGTACGGCTGCCGGAGGCCGTACCGCGGTGCAGCGAGCAGCCCTCGCGGATCACGTTGCGGTGTCCCACCTCGAGGAAGGTCGGCGAGCCGTCGTACGCCAGGTCCTGCGGGTCGTCACCGACGACGGCTCCCGGGTGCACGACGTTGTCGTCACCCATCCTGGTACCGGCGCAGACGTGCGCGTGGGCGAGGATCCGCGTGCGGGCGCCGATCACCGCGCCCGCCTCGACCACCGCGAACGGGCCGATCTCGACCCCCTCACCGAGAACGGCATCCGGGCTCACCGCTGCTCGGGCGTCGACGCGTGTCGCTTCAGCCATCTTCGGGTCCGCTCCGTCGGTCGCGTCCGGGTATTGGGGCAACGTCGCCCGTGTCCGCGCTCTCGTCGTCGAGCGGACCGGGGATGGTGTACTTCTCGTCGAGCCAGGCGCCGAGGTCGACCAGCCGGCAGCGCTCCGAGCAGAACGGACGATACCGGTTGCCGTCCCACGGCAGCTGCGTTCCGCACTGCGGACACGCCACGACGCGCATGGGACGGACCTTACCCGTTCGCCGCTCGCTTCTGAAGCCACGCGGCACCGCGGCCCCTGGGCGTTTCCCGGACCGCGCCCGACCGGTACGAACGGCGCATGCCGTCGACACGCGCCACGTCCCCGGAGCCCCTCGCGGGTCTACGGGTGATTGCCTTCGAGAGCCGGCGCCAGGCGGAGCTCGAGCTGCTGCTCGCGCGCCACGGCGCGCGGGTGATCACGGCACCAGCGCTACGCGAGGTGCCGATCGAGGCGAACGCCGACGCGGTCGAGTTCGTGGCCCGCCTCGAACGCGGCGAGCTCGACGTGGTGATCCTGCTGACCGGCGTCGGAACGCGCGCGCTCGTCGACGCGGTGCGTCCGCGCTGCCCGACCGACCGGCTCGTCGAGCTGCTGCGCCGGGTCAGGATCGTCGCGCGCGGCCCGAAGCCGGTCGCCGCGCTGCGCGCGCTCGACCTCGTGCCCGACGTTCGCGTTCCCGAGCCGAACACCTGGCGCGAGCTGCTCGACACGCTCGACCGCGAGCTGCCGGTGCACGGACTCCGCGTCGCGGTGCAGGAGTACGGCAAGGCCAACCCGGCGCTCCTCGACGGGCTCGCGGCGCGTGGCGCGGACGTGCTGCGCGTCCCGGTCTATCGATGGGCCTTGCCGCACGATCTGGCGCCGCTGCGTGCGGCGATCGCGCGCCTCGTCGCGCGCGACGCGGAGGTCGTCGTGTTCACGACGGCCGTGCAGCTCGACCACCTGCTGCGGGTCGCCGCCGAGTCCCCGGGCGGCGCGGACGCGGTACGCTCGGCGCTGCGCGACGACGTCGTCGTCGCGTCCATCGGGCCCACGGTGGCGGAAGCGCTGGGCGAAGCCGGGCTGCCGGTCGACGTCACGCCGGTCCACCCGAAGCTCGGCTGGCTCGCCAATGTGATCGCCGAGCAGGCGCCAGCGCTCGTCGCGGCGAAGCGCGCGCGGCGCACGCCGCGCTGAGAGCTCGCGGATCCATCCCCGGACCGAGCCGGGAGGTGATGGATTCACGGACTCCGAGTCCCGCGTCCCGCAGGGAGAGCCACGGGTTGGTGGGTGGACCGGGCCGCGCTACCATCCTTTGCCGAATGCCGTCTTCCGCCCCGTTTCTCCTCGCCTGCCGGCGCCAACCCGTTCCGTTCACGCCGATCTGGCTGATGCGGCAAGCGGGTCGGTACATGGCGGAGTACCGCGCCGTCCGCGAGCGGCTCTCGTTCCTCGAGCTCTGCAAGACTCCGTCCGCGGCGGCCGAGGTCACCCTGCAGCCGGTCGAGCACATGGGCGTGGACGCCGCGATCCTGTTCGCGGACATCCTGCTCGTGCTCGAGCCGCTCGGGCTCGGCCTCAGCTTCGCCAAGGGCGACGGTCCGGTGATCGCGCACCCGGTGCGCGACGCAGCGCACGTCGAGCGCATGCCGCGCGTCGACGTCGCGGATTCGCTGTCGTACGTCTTCGAGACGGTCCGCCTGGTCAAGCACACGCTCGCAGGACGCGTGCCGCTCATCGGCTTCGCCGGCGCTCCGTTCACCCTCGCCTCGTACGCCATCGAGGGCAGCGGCTCGCGCAACTACGCGCACACCAAGCGCTTCCTGTACGCGCAGCCCGCAGCGTTCCACGCGCTCATGGCGCGCCTGGTCGACGTCACGGCCGACTACCTCGGGGGCCAGATCGACGCGGGAGTCGAGGCGGTGCAGGTGTTCGACAGCTGGGTCGGGAACCTCGCGCCGGAGGACTACCGCACGAGCGTGCTGCCGCACATGCAGGAGCTCTTCCGTCGCATCGGCGGCCGCGTGCCGGTGGTCAACTTCAGCACCGGAACCGCGGGCTTTCTCGAGCTCGTCGCCGCGGCGGGCGGCGACGTGGTCGGACTCGACTGGCGGATCGCCCTCGAGGACGGCTGGCGCCGGGTCGGCCGCGACCGCGCCGTGCAGGGCAACCTCGACCCCAGCGTTCTGCTCGGTCCGCGAAGCGTGATCCGCGAGCGGGCCCGTGCGCTCCTCGCACAGGCGAACGGCCGCCCCGGTCACGTGTTCAACCTCGGCCACGGCATCCTGCCCGAGACGCCGCCCGACAACGTCCGTGCCCTGGTCGACGCCGTGCACGAGCTGAGCGCGCGATGAGGGACGCCGTCACGTCGCCCGCGCGGCCGTTCGACGCGGTCCTGCTGATCGCGTTCGGGGGCCCGACGGCGCCGCACGAGATCCGCCCGTTCCTGCAGAACGTCACGCGCGGACGTCCCATTCCGCCCGCCCGGCTCGAGGAGGTGGCCCACCACTACGACAAGATGGGTGGCCGGTCGCCACTGAACGAGCTGACCTTCCGCCAGGCGGACGCGCTGCGCGCAAGACTCGCGCAGGCGGGCCTGCCGCTGCCGGTGTACGTCGGGATGCGCAACTGGCACCCGTACCTCGCCGAGACGCTGCGCGGGATGCGCGACGCCCGAGTCGCGCGCGCCTTCGGGATCATCCTGTCGGCGCACGATTCGGAGGCCGGCTGGCAGCGCTACCTGCAGGACGTGCTCACCGCGCAGGCCGGAATCCGCGACGCGGGCGAATCCTGTCCCGACGTCGAGTTCGCGCCGAACTGGCACGATGCGGACGGCTACGTCACCGCGTCGGCGGCGCGCATCGCGGCCGCGCTCGAGCCGATCCCCGGCGGCGAGCGTGCGGCGACGCCGCTCGTCTTCACGGCGCACAGCATTCCCGCCGACATGGCGTCGGCGTCGCGCTACGTCGAGCAGTTCACGCGCTCGGCGCGTCTCGTCGCGGAGCGGCTGGGGCACGCGCGCTGGCAGCTCGCCTACCAGTCGCGCAGCGGGCGCCCGCAAGACCCGTGGCTCGAGCCCGACATCAATCTCGTCATCGAGCAGCTCGCCGCCGCAGGCGAGCGTCGCCTGGTCGTCGCGCCGATCGGCTTCGTCTGCGATCACGTCGAGGTGCTCTACGACCTCGACGACGAGGCGCAGGCGACGGCCGCGCGGTGCGGGATCGCGATGACGCGCGCCGGCACCGTCAACGACCATCCCGGCTTCATCGCCATGCTCGCGGGGCTGGTGGAGAACGCGTGGGGACGCCCCCGGTAACCGGGCACGGCACGGACGCGCGCCGGCGGCGAGCCCGCCTCGTCGTGGTCGGCGGCGGCATCACCGGGCTCGCCGCCGCGAACCGCGCCGTCGAGCGCGGCGGCGTGGACGCCGATGTCCTGCTGCTCGAGGCAGGCGAACGTCTCGGCGGCGTCATCTCGACCGAGCGCCGGGGCCCGTTCCTGCTCGAAGGAGGCCCCGATTCGTTCATCAGCGAGAAGCCGGAAGCGATCGAGCTCTGCCGCCGGATCGGCCTCGAGGACCAGCTGTTGCCGACCAACGACGCCAACCGACGCACCCTGATCGTGCGCGGCGGCAGGCTGATCCCCCTGCCCGACGGCTTCCAGCTGCTCGGGCCGACGCGCATCCTGCCGTTTCTCCGCTCGCCGGTCCTCTCGTGGAGAGGAAAGCTCGCGGCGGCAAAGGACCTGCTTCTGCCGCGCGGCGGACCGCCACCGGACGGCGACGAGAGCCTCGCGAGCTTCGTGCGGCGGCGGCTCGGCACGGAGGTGCTCGAGCGCCTGGCGCAGCCGCTCGTCGGCGGCATCTACACGGCGGACGCGGAGACCCTGTCGCTCGCGACGACCATGCCGCGCTTTCTCCAGCTGGAGCGCACGCACCGGAGCGTCATCCTGGGTCTGCGCGCGCAGGCCCGGCGCGCCGGCACCGCGGCCGCGGCGGGAACGAGCGGTGCGCGATTCGGCCTCTTCGTCACGCTGCGCGACGGCATGGCGACCCTCGTCAGCGCGCTCGCGGCGCGCCTGCCGGAGGGAACCGTTCGCCTCGACGCCGCGGTCCGCTCGATCGCACCCGGGCGGCAAGCTGCGCACGGCTCGGCGTGGGTAGTGACGCTCGCGAGCGGCGAGGAGATCGCCGCCGACGCCGTCGTCGTCGCATCGCCCGCGCCCGTCGCGGGACGTCTGCTGCAGGAGGCGGACGCAGCGCTCGGCGGCCTGCTGCAGCAGATCCGGTGCGCGTCGAGCGCGGTCGTCACCCTGGCCTTCCGCCGCGACCAGGTACCCGACCCGCCGCGTGCGTTCGGCTTCGTGGTCCCGGGGTCGGAGCACCGGCGCGTGATCGCGGGCTCGTTCACCGACGTCAAGTACGCCGGCCGCGCTCCCGCCGACACCGTACTGCTGCGACTGTTCGTGGGCGGCGCGCTCCAGCCGGAGCAGTTCGCGCTTGACGACGAGGCGCTGGTCCGCGGCGCGTGCGACGAGCTGGGCGCTCTGCTCGGCATCGCCGCCGAGCCCGTCCTCACCTGGGTGCAGCGCTGGCCGGAGTCGATGCCCCAGTACCTGGTCGGCCATGCTCGACGGGTCGCCGAGGCCGGGCGCCGGGCCGCGGCGTTGCCGGGACTTGCGCTCGCCGGCAACGCCTACCATGGTGTCGGCCTGGCCGACTGCGTTCGCAGCGGCGAGGCCGCGGCCGACGCACTGGTGGGCTACCTCGACCGCCGACGATCCGCGAGCGCATGACGCCGGACTCCGTCCGAACCATGGCGAACTTCATCACGATCGACGGCGTCGAAGGCGCCGGCAAGAGCACCCAGGCCGCACGCCTCGCGGACGCGCTGCGTCGCGACGGTCGCGAGGTCGTCCTCACCCGCGAGCCCGGCGGCACCGAGCTGGGGCGCGCGCTCCGCCGCATGCTGCTCGAGGACGACTCCCCGGGCCCGACGGCGGAGACGGAGCTGCTGCTGTACCTCGCAGACCGCGCCGAGCACGTCCGGCGGCTGATCCAGCCCGCCCTCGCCCGCGGTGCGATCGTGATCGCCGATCGGTTCTCGGATTCCACGATCGCCTACCAGAGCTACGGGCGCGGCCTGCCCCTCGAGACCGTCACTCGCCTCGACGCCTTCGCCCGGGGCGGCGTCTCTCCGGACCTGTCGTTCTTCCTGGACCTCCCGCCGGACGCCGGCCTCGAGCGCGCGCGAGCGACGGGGCCCGCGGACCGCATCGAGCGCGAGGCGATCGACTTCCACCGGCGCGTTCGCGAAGGGTTCCGCGCGATCGCCGCCGCGGAGCCCGGTCGGGTCGTCGTGCTCGACGCGCGGCTCGAGATTGCCGACCTGGCGCGCGAGCTCGCGGAGCACGCCCGGGCGCGCCTCGCAGCCGCCGCGTGACGCTCGACGAGATCCAGGGCCAGAACCACGCCATCGGCCTGCTGCGGCGTGCGATCGCGAACGGCCGCCTCGCGCACGCGTTCGTGTTCGCCGGGCCAGCCGGCGTCGGCAAGCGGGCCACGGCTCTCGCGATCGCGCGCTCGGTGCTGTGCCCGGAGAAGCCGGGCGTCGGCTGCGGCAGCTGCATCGACTGCCGGCTCGTCGGCGCGGGCTCGCACCCGGACTTGTTCATCGAGGACCTCGCCGCCGCGCAGGCCGAGCGCGCGACCGCAAGCATGCTGTCGATCGAGCAGATCCGCCGCGTCTGCGGCTCGCTCGCACTGCGCCCCGTCCGCGGCTCGGCCAAGGTCGGCATCGTCGACCAGGCGGAGCGGCTCACCGCCGAGGCACAGAACGCGCTTCTCAAGACCCTCGAGGAGCCGCGCGGTCGCGCGACGCTGGTTCTCGTGACCAGCAACCTCGACGGACTCCTGCCGACCATCCGGTCGCGCTGCCAGCGGCTGCTGTTCGCGCCGCTCGCCGACGCGCTGGTCGCCACCCTGCTCGAGCGCGAGGGGGTCGCGGCCGACCTCGCCCGACGCGCGGCGGCGCTCGCCGGCGGCAGCCTGGACCGCGCGCGCGAGCTCACCAGCGAAGAGGGCTGGGCACGGTGCGAGGACCTCCGCTCGCGCCTCGAGCGGGTCGACCGGCTCGGCGTACCCGAGCGGCTCGACCTCGCCGCCGAGCTGAGCCCGCGCGGCGAACGCAACCGGACCCAGCAGGCACTGACCACGGCGACCGTGCTCGAGCTCTTCCGCGACCAGATGGTGGCAGCCGCCCGCGACGCCGGCCCCGCAGCCGGCCCCGATGGCGACTACGATCGCCTGGCGGCGGCGCGCCGTGCGCATCGCCGGCTGGCGAAGGTCTATGCTAGCGTTCGCGACGTGGAGCGAAACGCCAACGCCAACCTGGCCTGGGACAAGCTCCTGCTCGGGCTCGGTGATCTCCGGGCCTGAAGCCGACGATGGACACCGATCTGCCGCAGGATTTCCGCACCGATGCCGTCGCCGCCGAGCCCGTGCGTGACGTCGTCGACGTGCGCTTCCGCGTAGCAGGGCGAGCCGGCACGTACGATGCCGGGACGCTCGACCTCACGATGCACGACCTCGTCGTCGTGCAGACCGAGCGCGGCCCCGAGCTCGGCGAGGTGACCGGCCATCTGCGCCCGCGCTGGCCGAACGAGGTCGGCCTGCGACTGCCTCGCGTGCTGCGCCGCGCCGACGAACGCGACCGGAGCCGCGCCGACCACAACCGGGCGCAGGAGAGTCGCGCGCAGGGGGTCTTCGCCTCCCTCGCGGCGAAACACCAGCTGCAGGCGAAGCTGATCCGGGCCGACTACCGGTTCGACGGCGGCAAGGCCGTGTTCTACTTCATGGCGGCCACGCGGGTCGACTTCCGGGGCCTCGTTCGCGATCTCGCGCAGGCTCTCCACACGCGCGTCGAGATGCGCCAGATCGGCGACCGCGACGAAACGCGCCTGATCGGCGGCGTCGGACCGTGCGGCCGAGAGCTGTGCTGCAGCTCCTGGCTGCGGGAGTTCGCCGCGGTTTCGGTCAAGATGGCGAAGGAGCAGGACCTCTCGCTCAACCCGTCGAAGCTCGCCGGCATGTGTGGACGCCTGAAGTGCTGCCTGCGCTACGAGTACGACACCTACCTTTCGCTGCGCCGTGAGCTGCCCCGAATCGGCAAGAAGGTGCAGAGCGTGAAGGGCGACGGCGAGATCGTCAAGCACCTGACGCTCAAGCAGCACGTGCTGCTGCGTCGCGACGAGGATGGACTGGTCGTCGAGTGCTCGCTCGAGGATCTGGTCGAGCGCCGTCACGACACCGACGGCTGAACACCGACGGGACGCCATGCCGGGACGGATCTACATCACGACGCCGCTGTACTACGTGAACGCCGAGCCTCACCTCGGCTCCACCTACACCAACGTCGTCTGCGACAGCTTCGCTCGCTTCCATCGCCAGCGCGGCGAGGACACGTTCCTGCTCACCGGCACCGACGAGCACGGCGAGAAGATCGCCGAGGCCGCCCGCAGCGCCGGGATCTCTCCGCAGGAGTTCGTCGCTGGCGTGAGCAGCACGTTCCGCTCCGTCTGGGACTCGGTCGGGATCGGCTACGACCACTTCATTCGGACGTCGGACCCGCACCACGTCCGCTTCGTGCAGGACGTGCTCACGCGCATCCATGCGAGCGGCGACATCTACTTCGGCGCCTATTCCGGCCTGTACTGCGTGGGCTGCGAGCGTCTCTACACCGAGAGGGAGCTGGTCGACGGGCTCTGCCCGCAGCATCTCACCAAACCGGTCGACGTCAGCGAGCCGAACTACTTCTTCCGCATGGAGAAGTATCAGGACCAGGTGCGCGCCCACATCGAGGCGAATCCGGACTTCATTCGCCCCGACGGCTACCGGTCGGAAGCGCTCGCGATGCTGCGCGAACCGATCGGAGACCTGTGCATCTCGCGGCCGAAGTCGCGCCTCGAGTGGGGCATCGAGATGCCGTTCGACGACGGCTACGTGACGTACGTCTGGTTCGACGCGCTGCTGAACTACGTGAGCGGCCTCGAGGCTCGCGGCCGGCGCGAGGATCTGTGGCCGGTCGCCAGCCACTTCATCGGCAAGGACATCCTGAAGACCCACGCCGTCTTCTGGCCGACCATGCTGCTCGCAGCAGGCTATCCGCTCTACCGGCACCTCAACGTGCACGGCTTCTGGACGAGCGGCGGACAGAAGATGTCGAAGTCGCTGGGCAACGTCGTGAAGCCCCTCGAGCTGCGCGACACCTACGGGATGGACGCGGTACGGTACTACCTGCTGCGCGAGATGGCGTTCGGCAACGACGCCGACTTCACCGAGCAGGCCCTGATCACGCGCATCAACGCGGACCTCGCCAACGGTCTCGGCAACCTCGCCAGCCGCACGCTCGCCATGATGCACAAGTACTTCGCCGGGGAGGTACAGCCGCTCGACCCGCGCACCACGGACGACGACGATCTCGCCGAGGCGTTCGCGCGTGCCCGGAGGGATCTCGACACGCACGTGAACGCGCTCGCATTCCACCGCGGGCTCGAGGCGGTGTGGCGCGCGCTCGACGCGGCGAACAAGTACATCGTCACGACGGCGCCGTTCACGCTCGCGAAGGATCCCGCGCAGCTGCCACGCGTCGGGGCGATTCTGCACGGCTGCCTCGAGTCGCTGCGCGTCAGCGCGCAGCTCCTCGCGCCGTTTCTGCCCGACACGGCGGAGCGGCTGCGCGCCGCCCTCGGCCTCGACGAAGCTCGCTTCGCCGATCTCGGTCTCACGTGGGGCGCGGCCTTCCCGACCGGGCACCGGATCGGTCAGCCGGTGAGCCTCTTCCCTCGCGTCGAGACCGCCGCGGGCGCCGCCAAGGTCGGTAGCGGTGGAAAGACCGGGGGCAGCACCGCGATCGAGCGACGCAGCTGAGCAAGCGCCCTACCTTCGTCGCGGCACCGCCCCCGCAGCCGGTGCGGACGTCGGATGGAGCGCCGGTCGAGCTTCCTCGCTCGTGGCCGGCAAAGCCGTTGCGGACGTCAGTCCTCGGAGTCGGGAGGCTCCCAGGCGACGTCGACGCCGTGCCATCGGGCACCGCTGTCCCAGCGCACCACGACCACACGCTTGCAGCGGCGGCACTTCAGCTCGACCCCTTCTTGGCGGAGCCGCGCTAGCAGGCTGCCACACACGCACCGGTGCTCGCCGAGCGCCGCCGCGGATTCCTCTCCCGGCGTCTTCATCGAGTGAAGGTGAGTATCCCCCTCGACGGAGCTGGCTCCAGAGGGCTGCGGCATCTCCCCCCGCCTCGACGCACGTACCACCGTCCGGCGAAGGGGGTGTCGTCGGCACGCACGGAATCCCCGTCAGCGCCGTGAGGTGATCGCCATGCGATCGGCCGACGCGCTCGGCCGAACGCCTTCGCGGCAATCACGACAGATTCCGTAGAGCTCCAGCCGGTGGCGAGCGAGCACGAATCCGAGCCGCGTCGCGATGTCCTCCTGCAGCCGCTCGAGCTCGTCGTCGGAGAACTCGACGATGCGACCGCAGCGGTCACAGATCACGTGATCGTGGTGGTGCTGCTCGCCGACGTCGGCATTCTCGTAGCGCGTCTGGCCGTCCGCGAAGTGCTGCTCGGCGGCGAGCCCGCACTCCTTGAGCAGCTTGATGGTCCGGTAGACGGTCGCGTAGCCGACACGCGCGTTGATCTTGCGGACCTCGCGGTACAGCTCGTCGATGCTCATGTGACGATGGCCGCCGAAGAAGACGTGCGCGATGTCGTCGCGCTGCGCCGTCGTCTTGAGGCTCTTGTCCTTGAGCGCCTTGCGGAATGCGGCAAAACGCTCCGCGCGCGAGAGCATGGACAGGCGTTACGGGCGGGGCTCCGCTTTGTCAACATGCTCAGGACGCGGTACCCGCGCGATCAGGCGCAGGGCTTCCGGAGACATCTCGACGGCGGACACGTCCCGATCCGCGAGGACCACCGCGAGCAGCTCGATCTCGTCGTCCGGGGAGAGATCGTGATCGAGAAAGAGGACCTCCTCACCACCGACCCGGCACAGGCCACTGCGCGCGTGATAGCCCACCTCGCGCATCAGACGCTCGCGCCGCACACGGATGCCCAGCGCCTCGACCGCGTTCTCGAGCTCGGCGATCAGCGCCGCGAGGCGTGCCGCACGCGCGCTCGGACGCTTCGGCGTCGCCGCCCCCCGTCCGGCGCGGCGGCTCGACCTGGCCGTCGCGGTTCCGCCACCACGCTGCTGACTGCTGGATGCGCCCACCCCCTCACTTTAGTATCGGGGTGACACGACGAAGTAAAGAAACCGGGCAGGCCGAACGAGGGCATGTGCCATGATCAAGAGCATTCTCGTCGGAATCGACGGCTCGGAGCACGCGCGCACTGCGCTCCGCTACGCCACCTGGCTCGCGCGGCGCCTCGACGCGACCATCACCGGGCTGCACGTCGTGGACATCGTGTCCATCGAGGGGTCCTTCTTCCACGACATCTCGGGCTCGCTCGGCTTCGAGCCCTATCTCGACTTCACGTCCAAGATGCGCGAGGCGCTCCAGGAGCGTGGCGGCGCCCTGCTCGACGAGTTTCGTGCGACCTGCGCCGCCGAGAACGTCCGCTGCGACACGGCGTTGCAGATCGGCATCGTGCCGAGCGAGATCTGTGAGCGCGCGCGCGAGGCCGACCTGGTCGTGATCGGACACCGCGGCGTCAATCAGCGATTCTCGACCGGGCTGCTCGGCGGCGCGGCTGAAAGCGTCACTCGCCAGTGCCCGAAGCCGGTGCTCGTGACGCCGCTCGAGTTCAGCGAGATCCGGTCACCCGTCCTCGCCTACGACGGGAGCCAGCGCGCGAGTGCCGCCATGCAGGCCGCCGCGGAGGTGTGCAGCGCGCTCGCACTCCCGCTGTCGATCCTCACCGTCTGCCGCGACGCCGAGCAGGGCGAGAAGACCCTCGATCAGGCGCGGCGCTACCTGTCGTCGTACGCGATCGAGACTAGGCCCTACGCGATCACGGGTCACGCATACGAGAGCATCCCCGGCGAGATACGCGCCAAGCACTACGACCTGGTGTTCATGGGCTCGCACGGCCACGGAGGGATCATCGAGCTCGTGCTGGGCAGCACGACGGAGTACGTCCTGCGCAACGCGCCGTGCCCTGTCTTCCTGAACCGCTGAGCCAGCAGAACGCAACGCGTCAGGGGACAACGCGACGCGTCTGGATGGACGGCGGCGCGCTCGCCATCCGGTCAGGGGCATCGCGGCACGGATGCGCGCATGGGACGAGCCACGAGACACGGATGGGCCATCGAACGAGCCTGGACGGGAAGCCCGTCCCCCATGGTCTGGGGCGACCGGTCCGAGGGTCAGTCGTCGGACGGGGTGATCGAGACCGGCGAGTCCGCCGCCCCTTCGTCGACCTTGCCGTTCTCGCCGGCCAGGAGCCGCCGGATGCGGATCTCGATGTCGCGGACGCGGCCCTCGAGCCGCTCCACCTCGGCACCGATGCCGGGGTAGCTGCGCAAGCGTTCGACGGACTGCCGGATGCCCTGGTCGACGCGCCGCTGCAGGTCTTCGATCTGACGGCGCGAGGTGCTGAGCACCTCGTCGAGGATGGCCGGGCGTGCGCCCTCGGCCACGATCTCCGAGACGCGCCCGCGCATGTCACCCAGCGCTTCCATGCCGCGGCTCGTCACGCTCGAGATCGCGTCGCCGCCGTACCGGACGAGCTCGCGGAGGACGACCAGCGAGCGAAGGTCCTTGTTCCGGCGCTCCTCCTCGAGGATGATCTGCGCCAGGGTGACGGCAGTCAGGTCGGCCCCGGTCTCGTTGTCGGTGACCTCGACCTCCTCGCCGTTCCGGATCAGCCCGGCGATGTCGTCGAGAGCGACGTAACGACTCGTCGTCGTGTCGTACAACTTCCGGTTGGCATATCGTTTGACGATCCGCGCCATTTTCCGGGGTCGCTAACACCCTGAGGCGGGGGCAGCAAGCTCGCCCCTCCCTGCTCGAGGATTCGTCGACGCGCCGCAGCGCCGGTGCAGGTTCGCAACGCCTCGTCGCGCTCGGCCGTTCAACGCAGCGCGACCCGGTCGATCGTGAGCCCGCCGCCCCGGATCGCCGGCTGCGCGGCCGCCGGAGAACGCTTCGATGAGCTCCGGCACCACCTCGGCCGCGATCCGCGCCCTGCCGATCGGACCGGTTCCGACCACGGCCCCCATCGTGTACCGGTGGCGGCAACGATCGCCATGGAGCCTCGTGGCGGCAGAGTCGAGACGGGCCGGGCGTTCCGCATCGCGGTGTCCGGGTGACACACGCCGCACGGAACGCCGCGCCGGCGCCGGAAGAACCCGCCCGCGGCGCCGCGCGGACCCGTGATGTGTCGGAAGGATCCGCTCGAGGACGAAAAAAGCGTAGCAGCGACGAGGGGTTGCTCGTGACACGGCGGCCGCGAAGGCATCCCGCCGTGCGACGCGAAGACGCCTTTGACTCGATCTGCGTTCAATCCTGTGCGCAGCGGGCTGGGCTGAAAGGGCCGAGCCCTTCCCAGCATCGAAGCGCATCGCGTCATCACCGCGCGGCCAACGATAATTCGCCTCCGCATGGGTGCCGGGGGGGGGCGCCCAGCACCGCAGCGGAAGGCTCGGTCGTCACTAAAATGAACGAACCAAGCCCCGACCGTCACTTTTGTACCGTCGACGCAGCACGGCCGGGATGCGGCAGAGCGGGCGCAGGCCATTGAATCGGCAGGGGTTCCGAACAGCAGGCGGCGGACCCGTCGCCCTGGCGCCGTCCTTGCAAATGCGCCGGCGCTGTCACCGCCGCCGCCGATCGCGATCCAGCCCCCGAGAGGACCACCATGCTTTCCGAGAACAGCCCCCCGGCCGAGCCAGCCTCCGCTACCCTACCGGGCTTCATGAGCCTGGTAGGCGATCACCCGAGCATGCGTCGAGTCTTCGACGTCCTGCGCCGGGTCGGCGCGTCCGATGCGCCGGTTCTCGTCACCGGTGACAGCGGCACCGGGAAGGAGCTGGTCGCCCGCGCGCTGCACCAGCTGTCGACCCGTGCGGGCCGGAGCTTCGTTCCTGTGCACTGCGGCGCGATTCCCGAGGAGCTGCTCGAAAGCGAGCTCTTCGGTCACGTACGGGGCGCGTTCACGGGTGCCATCGCGGCACGCACCGGCCGCTTCCAGAGCGCAGACCGCGGTACCGTCTTCCTCGACGAGATCGGCGAGATGAGCCAGCGCTTCCAGGTGAAGCTGCTGCGGGTGCTCGAGGACGGAACCTTCGACCCGGTGGGCAGCCAGACCAGCCGGCACACCGACGTCCGGGTGGTGGCGGCCACCCATCGCGACCTGCACGCCGCGGCTCGTCAGGGGACGTTCCGCGAGGACCTGTTCTACCGCCTCGACGTGGTCCGCATCCACCTGCCTTCGCTTCGCGAGCGGCGCGAGGACATCCCGCTGATCGCCCTGCACTTCCTGACGCAGAACGCACTCCGCAGCGACCGCCCGCCGGTCGAGCTGCCCCCCGAGACCGCAGCCGCGCTCATGGCGTACGACTGGCCGGGCAACGTCCGCGAGCTGCGCAACGTGCTCGAGCGCGCGGTCCTGCTCGGCGAGCAGCCTGGCGTCCTCCTGCCGAGCGACCTCCCAGCCCCGATCGGCTCGTCCGCCATCGCAGGTACGTTCCGACCGGTGATACCGGTCGCGACCGCGACCAGCTCGGGGCCATGGGATTTCGGCCCGGAGGGAACGAACTTCTACCAGGAGCTCGAGACGTTCGAGCGCCGCATGATCGGCCGGGCCCTCGAGCTCGCCGCGGGAAGCAAGCGCGAGGCCGCTCGGCTTCTCCAGGTCAATCGCACGACTCTGCTCGAGAAGCTGAAGCGGCGCGGCTGGCAGACCGCCGACGCCGAGACCCAGGCACGGACGTCAGGGGTCACTACGCCGGTTTCGACCCTGCCGATCGCCGCGTCCCCGCTCGCGGGCCCCCGGGTCCGTCCGGACCCGGTGCTATCCGTGCCGGCTCTTGGCTGGAGCGCGAGCGAGACCTGGATCGACGTCCGGCGCCCGGTCGCCCGGGCCTTCCCGCCGGCCCCGGCCGCGGTCCCGGCGAGCGCTCAAGCCCCGGTTCCGCCCGCTCGGTGAACCGTCCAGCTGCCTTGAGCCGGGTTTCCGTACCCTGACTCGGTAAGGTTTGAGTTCGCCCGATCGTCGTTCACCCCACGGGTCGCACGTGGGCCGGGGCGACCCTCAGTCGACGTACGCACGGGGCGCGAACGGAGGGGAAAGGCGAGTCGTCCGCTGGTTGTAATGACGTACCCGAGTTGCTAAGGCTCCGTGGTCTCGGGGGGGGGGCGGCCTGCGTCGCGAACCGAAGACGTTATCCTGCGCGGACGAGGGGGCCAGCCGGCAAGAACGCCGCGAAACACTTCTACACGATTTCACTTGGACCGAAGCAAACGCAGGTTTGGCGTTCCTGCAGCTCGTGAGCGTTAAGCGAGCGGGGGAGAAAGGAGCTGATGAAGGTGATGCGCGAGAGGAGATTTTTGTTCGCCCTGGCAATGGTGAGTGCGATCGTCACGGGGAGCGCGGGCACGAGCTCGGCAATCTTTCCCAACGATGGTTTCTCTTACACGCAGCCCGGGGCAGAGCTCATCATGCCGTTCGACTCGACGGAGGGGAAGGCGACCTTCCTGCTCGTGAGCAACATTCACGGGACGTCGCCGGCGGGCGGTGCTCAGATCACGACCCACTGGACCTTCTGGTCCGAGACCTGTGACGAGCTGGCGAACTACTCGATCTGCCTCACGCTCAACGACACGGTCGTCGTCGATCCGACGAACGCCCGAGCGCTGAACGCGGCGAACTTGGCGGGCGGTCCGCTCATCGACCTCACCGGCAAGCGCGGTATCGTGACGGTGACGGCCTACAGGACGAACACGGCCTGCGGGGACTTCAGGCAGACCGGTCAGGTGCTCGCGGACGACGCGATCGTCGGCACGTTCACGATCGCCGACTCCGAGGTCGGCTACGCGTTCGGCAACGACGCGTTCGGCCTCGGGCTGAACGGAGCCGGTACGGCAGTCGTTCTGCCGCCGTCGGCCGAGGTCGACTCGTTCAACATCGAGGTGTTCGATCCGACCTCGGTGGAGTCGAGCGTGGTGGTGCTGTCGCACCTTCGCGAGTTCTCGAGTGGACAGGTGGAGCCGAATCCGACGCCCCTGCGCTTCTCCACGACGTTCATCGACACCAACGAGATCCCGACCTCGCTGCCCGAACAGAATGCGAATTGCGTGCGGTTCGCGCAGATCTCGAGCGATGCCGAGACCACGGGCCTGATCCCGCCCACGGTCGATGTGACCACGTCGGGCATCATCCGGCTGCACCCGATCTCGAGCCTGGGCCCGAACGACTACCTGTACAGCATCGTCGGTCAGGCGGTCGGTCCGTTCGGTGCGAGCGGCAGCGCGAAGGTCAAGCTGGGCGATCCGTCGGCGTCGCGTGCCTTCATCGACGCGCCGGCGAGCCTCTTCGACTGAGCCGCTGACATCCAAGAGGAAAGGGGGCCCGGGGAAACCCGGGCCCCCTTTTTTTTCATTCGCGTCTGTCGCGCTGGCGCTCTGATCCGCGGCGCTGCCGCGCCGATCACGACCTTGCACGCCGTGGGGGTTTCTGTCGTTACTCGGAGCGTGATGAGGCTTGGGAAGAAGCTCGCGCGAACCGCGTTCGCGATCTCGGTGGTGGCTCTCGGCGCATCGTCCGTTGCAGCCCAGATGGGACTGCCCGGGGCGAACCCGCAACGCTCGACACGACAGACCAATCCCGGCGCCAGCGACATCGACGAGTCGACGAAGAATCTTCGCGACGAGGATCCGGCGGTCCGCCTGGAGGCCGTCAAGGCGCTCGCCGCCTCGCAGGACAAGAAGGCCGTGGAGCACCTGATCGAGGCCACCGCGGACCTCGATCCGCGCGTCAAGATCAAGGCGATCGACGCGCTCGGCACGCTGCGCGCGGCCGATGCGACGCCCGTGCTGATCCAGGTGCTCTACATGCGCGAGAGCGAGCCCTGGCTGCAGCAGCGCGTGCTGGTTTCGCTCGGCAAGATCGGCGACACGCGCAGCGCCAAGCCCATCGCGGACTTTCTCTCGCGCGACAGCGACGCCGCCACGCGGGGCACGGCTCTCTACGCTCTCGGCGAGATCGGCGACCCGAGCAGCGTGTCGGACCTGAGGCGTGTCGGCGAAGGTGCGAGCGACGAGACCACGCAGCGGCTCGTGAGCGACGCGATCGCGAAGATCGAGCAACGCCAGATCAATCCCGAGGTCGAGGTGAAGGCGCTGCGCGACTCCGAGGAGGATCAGCGCCCCGCATCCGCGAGCTCCGGTTCACCCCTCGCCTACTAGGAGACTCCAGTGGCAGCCGGCAATCGTCCGCTTCGATCCGAAGCACCCACCGAGCCATCCGAGCGCACGACGCACGGCGGCCTCCTCCTGAAGCCGGTCTTCGATTCGCGCGACGCCTCGGAGCCCATCGGCAGCCCGGGAACCTGGCCGTTCCTGCGCGGGCCGTACGAAACGATGTACCTGAGCCGCCGCTGGACGATGCGCCAGTTCGCCGGCTTCGGCACCCCGGAAGACACCAATCAGCGGTTCCACTTCCTGCTGCGTCAAGGACAGAACGGACTGTCCACCGCCTTCGACATGCCCACGCTCATGGGCTACGACGCCGACCATGCGCGCTCGCGCGGCGAGGTCGGACGCGAGGGTGTCGCCGTCTCGACGATCGAGGACATGGAGCGCCTCTTCGATCGCATCCCGCTCGACGAGGTGACGACGTCGATGACGGTGAACTGCAGCGCGTCCGTTCTGCTCGCGATGTACCTCGCGATCGCGCAGCGCCGCGGCATCTCCTGGAAGAAGCTGGGCGGCACGATCCAGAACGACATGCTCAAGGAGTTCATCGCGCAGAAGGAGTGGATCTCCCCTCCGGAGCCCTCCGTGCGCGTGGTCGCCGACATGATCGAGTTCTGCGCGGCCGAAGCGCCGCGCTGGCATGCGGTCTCGATCAGCGGCTACCACATCCGCGAGGCGGGGGCGACGGCCGTCCAGGAGCTGGCCTTCACCCTCGCCGACGGCATCGCCTACGTCGAGGAGGTGCTGCGACGCGGGCGCCTCTCGGCCGACGACTTCGGCCACCGCCTGTCCTTCTTCTTCGACGTGCACAACGACTTCCTCGAGGAGGTCGCGAAGCTGCGCGCGGCGCGACGCCTGTGGGCCCGCATCATGCGCGAGCGCTTCGGCGCGACGAAGGACGAGGCCTGCCGCCTGCGCATGCACGCGCAGACCGCGGGCGTGACGCTCACCGCGCAGCAGCCGCTCAACAACGTCGTGCGCGTGACCCTGCAGGCACTCGCCGCGGTGCTGGGCGGGGTGCAGTCGCTGCACACCAACTCGTTCGACGAGACGCTCGCTCTCCCCACCGAGGAGTCGGTGATGGTCGCTCTGCGCACGCAGCAGATCATTGCGGAGGAGAGCGGCGTCGCGCACACCGTCGACCCCCTCGGCGGCAGCTACGCGATCGAGGCGCTCACCGATTCGATCGAGAAGGCGGCCACGGCGTACATCGAAGAGATCGATCGTCGCGGCGGCATGGTGAAGGCGATCGAGCAGGGCTACCCGCAGCTCGAGATCGCGGAGTCTGCGTATCGCGACCAGCAGCGCTTCGATCGCGGCGAGCAGGTGATCGTCGGCGTCAACAAGTACACCGTCCCGGAAGAGCGGCCACTCGACATCCTGCGCATCCCGATCGATCTCGAGGAGCGGCAGATCGAGCGGGTGCGCCGCTTCAAGCAGACCCGAGACCGTGCTGGCGTGCAGGCCGCGCTCGAGAGGGTCCGTGCAGCGGCCGTCAGCGATGCGAACCTGATGCCTCCGCTGGTGCAGGCGGTGCAGGTCGGCTGCACCGTGGGCGAGATCTCGGACATCTACCGCAGCGTCTTCGGCGAGTATCGCGATCCAGCCCACCTCTGATCGCCATGCCCCACCGCCTGGGCCGCCTTCCCGCGTTCCTGCTTCTCGTCGCCGCGGCGACGCCGGCCCGCGGCGACGAGTGCAACGCGTACTTCCCGCTCCGCCCGGACGCCCGCTGGGTCTATTCGGAGGGTGCGGCCGGCACGAGCCAGACGATGCTCCGCACGATCACCGTGATGTCGGTGGCGGCGGGCAGCGAGGTGACCACCGCCGAGCTGCAGCAGCAGGTCTCGCTGCCCGGCCGCCCCGACGTGATCGCCGGCACCGCGATCACGCGAGTGAGGTGCGACGCGAGTGGCGTCACCCTCACCGTCGAGGGATCGGCCGGCGTCGGGGGCGAGACCTCGGGGGTCATCAAGGCGAAGCTGCCGGGGCTTCCTCCGGACAGCGACCTGAAGCCGGGCTTCAGCTGGCGCGGCGACACCGAGGTCGAGACGATGGACGCGGGGGCGCGGGTCGTCGCGCAGGGTGCGCGCGGCAGCCGCGTCGAGGGAGTCGAGAGTGTCACCGTTCCCGCCGGCACGTTTCCCGACGCGCTCAAGGTCGCAACGGTCCAGACGCTCACGCTTCAGCGCGGCAAGGACACGCGCTACGCGCGCCAGCAGCTGCTGGAGTGGTACGTCAGGGGGGTGGGCCTCGTGAAGCGCGAGACCCGAACCAGCCAGGGCAAGGATGCCGCCGGAAGCATCGAGCAGCTGCAGAGCCACTCCGGACTGACGTCCGCACCGGCTTCGCCGACCGGGAAGGATGGAACCGGCACGGCGTTTCCTCCGACGCGCTGAGGAGGATCAGCCGCGGCGGACCGTTCCGGCTGCGCCGTCGACGGCCAGCAGCTCGCCGGTAGCCACCAGTCGCGTCGCGTTGGCGACGTTGACCGCCGCGGGGATGCCGAGTTCGCGCGCGACGATCGCGCCGTGCGACAGAGGTCCGCCGGCCTCGAGGACCAGCCCGCCAGCGCAGAGGAGCATCGACGTCCAGCTGGGATCGGTGGCCCCCGCGACGACGATCTCCCCGGGCTCCAGGTGTTGCAGCTCGTCGAGCGAGCGCACGACGCGTGCGATTCCCCTGGCGAGCCCGGGCGACACCCCCACCCCGGAGAGCTCCCCGGGCCACTGCACCGGATTGCCCGCAGCCCGGACGTCGCCGCCAACGACGTCCGGCGGGAACGCGTCACCCACCAGACACTCGGGCGGCTCGACGGCCGAGAACCGCGCCTGCTCCGCCCGTCGCGCGACGGCACGCGCGGCCAGGACGCCGGGCGCCTCACCGGCCCCGAGCAGGCGTGCGCGCAGCTCGTCGACCTCGAGCAGGAACACGTCCTCGACGACGTGCAGTGCGCCTTCCGCGACCAGCCGCTGCGCGCCGACCAGCGCGAGGTGCCGCAGCGCCGCGAGGAAGCGGTCGGCGTGATAGCGCATGTTCTCGCGCAGCACGTAGTACTGCTCGCACCACGCGAGCACACGCTCGAACGCGAGCCGCTTGACGGTTCCGCCGATGCCGGCGCCGACGCGCTCCGCGGTCCGCCTGACCGCCGCAGCACGCCTGCTCTGCCGCTCCGCCGGCGACTCGCGCGGGCCCGAGTCCAGCAGCTTGCGCACCATCTCGACGACGACCGCCGGCTGCTCGCGCCACGTCCGCTGCGAGAGATCTCGTCCGACGAAGCGGTGTCCGTGCCGATCGAGCAACGAGCGGATCCCCGCCGCGAAGGCGCCGTCGCTGCCCGCGACGCAGGCTGCGGCGACGGCGTCGGGATCACGCACGACCTGGTCGGACAACCGTCGATCGGCACGTGCGAGCGCCGCGCACGCGACGATCTCGTCGTGGACCTCGAACGTCCGGATGCCGGCGAGCCCCATGGTCAGCTCGGACATCGTCACCGCCTCGTCGAGATCCGGGGCCCAGAGCGCCAGCAACTCTGCCGTCAGGTGGAAGAAGACGTAGGCGTGAATCATCCCCCAGCTCACGACCTCGAGGAACGAGCCGAGCCGCGCGCGGACGTGGTCGATGGCGTCGACGATGGCGGTGTTGGTCGCTTCCGCGGCCGGGGTGAGCGCGGCGAGATCGGCGGGGATGCGCGCGGTTGCGTCGCGGAAGAGGTCTGCGCGTGCCCAGGGGAGCCACGCACGCTCGTGCACGCCGAGGCGCAGCACGATCCCCACGAGCGACGAGGAGAGCACCGAGCGCGGCCTGCCACGCAGCGGCGCGCGCAGCGATGCCGGGAGCAGCTCGAGCAGTCCGTCGCTCAGGAAGACGCTCGGGATCTCGGCCATCACGTCGGCGATCAAGGACGCGTTCACGTAGACGTGCGCGCCGGCCAGCCGAAAGACGGGCTCACGCGCCAGCCCGAAGAGGCCCGCGCTCTCGAGCCGCCGGCGCACCATGTGCTCGGCCATCGGCTCGGCGAGCATCGAGAAGCTGAGCGGCGTGACGACCCCGGACCAGAGCTCGTCGGCGATGCGCCTGCTCCACACGCGCTGCTCGGTCACGGCGGACCCTTAGCCTGGGGCGACCTCGACCGCCACGGCGCGCGCGCGTTCACATTCCGGCTTCACGACGCGGTGACGAGTCACCACCCCGAAGCGCGGGTGGTGACTTGTCACCACCCTGAAGCGCGAGTAGCATCGTGGCGTGCTTGCCGAGCAGTCCGTGCCGGACGCCGATCCGCGATGCATCGCAAGTCCGCGGGCCCATGTCGACTGACCACGAACACTCTCCGCAGAAGCTCGTCTACCTCCGCGATCGCGCACCGCGAACGAAGGCGCGCAACGCGCGCGCCGAGCGCGAGCCTCCGGTCGCGCACCCCGACCTTGCGAACGAGGCGACCTGGCTCGGTCGGCTGCTGCTCGCCGCCGCCGGCTTGATCACGATCCACGGGCTCCTCGTCCTGAGCGGCACGCTGGACGCCGACGGTGATTCCGTCGCGAGCTCGGCTGCCTCACAGCTGGTCGCGCACGCCTATCTCGCCGCCATGGTGGCGTTCGCGGCCCACCAGCTTCTGCGCGGCCGCGAGCGCGCGCCTGTGCTCGTGGCCTTTGCAGCCAGTGGCTTGATCCTGGTCGCTCTCGAGGTGCTCACGCACCTGGTCGTCAGCGCCGACCTGTCGCGCATCTCGCTCGCCGCGCGGACCGACATCCTGGCCCGCTCCGGCATGCTGGGACTCGGAGTCTGGGCGGGTTCCTACGCGCTGCGCGCGGGTCGCCGGCCCGGCGCCGTCTGACCGGACCGCACGACGCCCCTGCAAGGCGTCTGTTTCGTGCCGGTCGGACGTCGAGTATACGTAGATGCGTGAAGTGGCAGCGTGCTCGGGAAGCGGAGCTCCCGGAATCGCGGATCTAGCCGGTTCGGAGCCCAGACGATGCAAGCGGAGATCGCCGTCCTCGCTCGCCGTTACGGTCGGCCGCGTGCGGTGGCGCACACTCTCCCCTCTTTCGGCTTCTCGCCGCTCAACCGCCGGCGCGAGGGCGAGGTCGCCATGGCGATCCGGCGCCGCAACGGCCTCTACCTGCTGCAGACGAAGGGCTCGTATCCACAGAGCACGTTCCGCCTTCCGACCGGCGGAATCATGCGGGGCGAGACCATCGAGCACGCGTTGCTGCGCGAGACCCGCGAGGAGACGAGCCTCGACGTCGAGATCAGCCGCTTCGCGGCCGTCCTGACGTACCGCGCGGCGAACGCGCGGCACGCGTTCGCGAGCTACCTGTTCATTCTCGAGGAGCAGGGCGGCGTGCTGCACGCGATTGACGAAAGCGAGGGCATCACGGGCTGGCTCGAAGCGGACCTGCCAGCGCTCGCGATGGCCGCCGACCGGCTCCGGTCCTGCACCGGGCCGTGGCGCTCGTGGGGGCAGTTTCGCGCGCTGGTGCTCGATGCGCTGAGAAACGCGCTCGCGCACCGCAACTGAACCGCCGCGAGCGACGCGCCGGCACCCGACGGCCTGACGTCACACAACCAGCGTCTCGCCCTCCGCCCCGGGCTGTTTCCGCTCTGCGTCGCGGACGCGCGCCGCGGCCAGCGCCGCCGCGAGCTTCTCGCCCTCGAGCGTCTCCTCGCGCTCGAGCGTCCTCGCGAGACCGGCGAGACCTTCGCGCCGCTCCGCCAGCAGCTGTCTTGCCGTCTCGTGCGCCCCTCGCACGAGTGCCGCAACCTCCACGTCGATCGCCTCGTTGGTCGCCTCGCTCGCAGCCTGCGAGTGGCCGAGGAAGCCGTCTCCGAGGAAGACCGACTCGCGGCGCCCGTAGCTCATGGGCCCAAGGCGCTCGCTCATCCCGAACAGGCAGACCATCTGCCTCGCGAGCTGGGAGGCGCGCTCGAGATCGTCCTGGGCCCCGGTGCTGACGTCCCCGAACACCAGCTCCTCCGCGACCCGGCCGCCGAGCATCACCGCGAGGCGATCGACCAGCTCGCTGCGTCGCGCCAGCACGCGATCTTCCGTCGGTAGCTGCATGGTGAAACCCAGGGCACCGATCGAGCGCGGAATGATGGTGATCTTGCTGACCGGGTCACAGTTCGGCAGGAGTGCTGCGACCAGTGCGTGCCCCGACTCGTGGTGCGCTACCAGGGTACGGTCCTGCGGACGCAGCACGCGGCTCCGCCGCTCGAGTCCCGTCATCAGGCGATCCGCCGCGAGCAGGAAGTGGCGCGTCTCGACGGCGTCGGCGCCCTGCTGCGCCGCCAGCAGCGCCGCCTCGTTGACGAGGTTGGCGAGATCGGCACCGGACAGGCCCGGCGTGCGCGCCGCGAGGTCGTCGAGGTCGACGTTCGGGGCCGCGGTCACGTTCTTGAGGTGGACCTGCAGGATCTTCGCGCGCCCGACGCGGTCGGGCATCTCGACGATGATGCGGCGGTCGAAGCGTCCGGCACGCAGCAGCGCCTGGTCGAGCACTTCCGGACGGTTGGTCGCCGCCAGCAGAACCACCCCCTTCGACGCGTCGAAGCCGTCCATCTCGACGAGGAGCTGGTTCAACGTCTGCTCCTGCTCGTCGTGACGGCCCATCTGCAGCCCCGCGCCGGCGCGCGACTTCCCGACCGCGTCGAGCTCGTCGATGAACACGATGCACGGCGCCTTCGCCTTCGCCTGCTCGAACAGATCGCGGACGCGCGCCGCGCCCAGGCCGACGAACATCTCGATGAACTCGGATCCGCTGATGGAGAAGAACGGCACGTGCGCCTCGCCGGCGATCGCACGGGCCAGCAGCGTCTTCCCGGTCCCCGGGGACCCGACGAGCAGCACGCCCTTCGGAATCCGCCCGCCGAGTCGCTGGAACTTCGCCGGATCCCGCAGGAACGAGACCACCGCCTCGAGCTCGGCCTTCGCCTCGTCGATGCCCGCGACGTCGCTGAAGCGCGCCGCGACGTCGTTCTCGCCGTAGATTTTTGCCTTGTTGCGGCCGAACGAGAGGGCTCCCGCCGCGCCGCCCGGGCCCATCCGGCGCGCGACGAGGTTCCACATGAGCATGATGAGGGCGAACGGCAGCAGCCAGCCGAGGAGCAGCGTCCGCCAGAAATTGTCGGCGATCTCGCCCGAGAACGTCACGCCGTGCTCCGTGAGGGTCTTCACGAGCGTCGACAGCTCGAGCCCGGGCGGTCGCGTCGCCACGAAGGTCGGACGCTGGTCCGGCGAGAGGCTGCCCATCATGCCCCGTGCCTTCTCGACCTGCTTCTGGAGCTCGCCGTCGAGCGGGGTCTCGGGGCGCAGCTGGAAGCGGATCTCGTCCGTGGTGATCATCGCGCGCTCGACGCGATTCTCCTCGGCGAGGCGCTGCAACTCGCTGTAGCTCACCTGGACCGGGCGCGGAGCAACGAAGATCGTCTGCGCGAGCAGGATCAGCAGGAGCGCCGCCGGCAGGTACCACAACGAGAGCTTGAGATTCTTCATCCGATTCGAGGGTCCCCTGCGCGAAGAGGCCAGGCGGACGGGCCCGCAGCGCGACGGCGCGCCGGCTTCGAGCCGACGGGAGAACGGCAGCGGAGCGCGCCACTCGCTGGTTCAGAGTAAGGCCACGAGAGCCTGTGTCAACGCGGGACGACCGCCTGCCACAGGCCGGCCAGCCGCGCCCGGAGGTCGTCGATGGTGCCGAGGTTCTCGATCACCACGTCCGCCGCGCTGCGGCGCTCGGCGTCGGTCATCTGCTTCGCGATCCGTGCGTCGGTCTCGGACGCACCCATGCCGCGCTGCGCGGCGAGCCGCTCGACCACGTCGTCTCGGCGCGCAGAGATCACCCAGACTTGGTCGACCAACGAGCGCCATCCGGCCTCGAGCAGAATGGCGGCCTCGACCACGACCACGCGGACCTCTCCCGCGGCACGTGCCTGCGCGATGCGGCGCTCGAGCTCCGCGCGGATCAGCGGGTGGACGATCGCGTTCAGCCGCTCGAGCTTCGCTCCGTCTGCGAAGACCATGGGTCCCAGAGTCTTGCGGTCGATGCGGCCGTCCGCGCCGACGACGTCGCCACCGAATTCCGCGACGATCGCGTCGAAGCCCGGCTTGCCCGGTTCGTACACCTCGTGCCCGACGAGATCGGCGTTGAGGACCGCCGCACCGAGCTCCGCGAGGATCGCCGAGGCGACGCTCTTGCCCGAGCCAATGCCTCCGACGAGGCCGATGACGAGCATGCGCGGGTTCTGGCAACCTGTCGGCGGGCCCGCAAGGGCCGCGCCGGGGGAGACCCTCAGGGCGTCAGCCGCTCGAGCATGCGCGGGAACGGGATCGTCTCGCGAACGTGGTGCAAGCCGCAGAGCCACGCGACCATGCGCTCGATCCCCATGCCGAACCCGGCGTGCGGCACCGAGCCGTAGCGGCGCAGGTCGAGGTACCAGGAGAACGCCGCTTCGGGCAGCCCGTGCTCGGCGATCCTGCGCTGCAGGGTGGCGAGGTCGTCCTCCCGCTGCCCGCCGCCGATGATCTCGCCGTATCCCTCGGGCGCGAGGACGTCCACGCAGAGAGCGAGCCGCGGGTCTTCGGGGTCGCCCTTCATGTAGAAGGCCTTCACCTGCGCCGGGTAGCGATGGACGAGAACCGGACGGTCGAACTGGCTCGCGAGGACCGTCTCCTCGTCGCCACCGAAGTCGTCGCCCCACTCGACCGGCTTGCCCGCGTCGCGCAGCCGGACCAGCGCCTCGTCGTAGGTGATGCGCGGAAACGGTTTCTTGACGCGCTCGAGTGCGCCGGGATCGCGCTCGAGCGCCTCGATCTCCGCTCGGCGCTCGCGCAGAACCCGGCCGACGACCTCGACCAGGAAGTCCTCCGCGAGATCCATGTCGCCCTGGAGGTCCATCCAGGCGACCTCGGGCTCGACCATCCAGAACTCGGTCAGGTGGCGCCGCGTCTTGGACTTCTCCGCCCGGAAGGTCGGCCCGAAGCAGTACACCTTGCCGAGCGCGAGCGCCGCCGCCTCGAGGTACAGCTGCCCGCTCTGCGTGAGGTAGGCGGGCTCACCGAAGTAGTCCACGGCGAAGAGCGTCGTGGTTCCCTCGCATGCGGCCGGCGTGAAGATCGGCGCGTCGACCAGCGTGAACCCCCGGTCGTCGAAGTACTCGCGACAGGCGCGAACGACGCTCGATCGCACCCGCAGAATCGCGTTCTGGCGGCGGGAGCGGAGCCACAGATGCCGGTGGTCGAGCAGGAACGCGGTGCCGTGCTCCTTGGGTGAGATCGGATACTCGGCCGCCTGCGACACGACCTCGACGTCACGGACCGCCATCTCGTAGCCACCGGGCGCTCGCGGGTCGGGCCGGACCTCGCCGGTCACCGAAAGCGACGACTCCTGGCCCAGGTGCGAGGCGGCCTCGAAGACCGCGGCGGGGACATCCGGCCGGAAGACGGTGCACTGGAGCGTCCCGGTGCCGTCTCGAACCTGGAGAAAGACCAGCTTGCCGCTCGATCGGCGGCCGCGCAGCCAGCCGCGCAGGGTGACCACCGCACCGGCGTGGCGTCCGATCTCCGCGATGGTCGTGACCGGCGCCATGGCCCGCCTTTACGAGACCATCCCCGGGAAGCGCAATCGGGATCGGGTGTTTTCGCACGTCACGCCTTGACTGTCAGGAGCCGCCAGTTTAGTAATTCCCCCTAAGCAGGTCGGAATAATTCCTGCCGATGACGACCGGGCGAGCCCGGACCGGGAACCAGCCGATGAGCGTGCCGAAGCGGATCTACATGGACAACCACGCCACCACCCCGATGGACCCGCGGGTCCTCGAGGCGATGCTGCCGTATTTCGGCGAGCACTTCGGCAACGCGGCGAGCCGGAACCACTCGTTCGGCTGGGAGGCCGAGAACGCCGTCGACCAGGCCCGGGAGCAGGTGGCGGACGTGATCGGCGGCAAGCCGAAGGAGGTCATCTTCCTCTCCGGCGCCACCGAGTCCGACAACCTCGCGATCAAGGGCGTCGTCGAGTTCTACAGGGACAAGGGCAACCACATCATCACCGCCGCGACCGAGCACAAGGCGGTGCTCGACACCTGCAAGGCGCTCGAGCGCAAGAAGCTCGCCACGGTCACGTATCTGCAAGTCGACCAGCAAGGCCGGGTGAGCGTCGACCAGGTTCGCGAGGCCATCACCGACAAGACGATCCTGATCTCGATCATGGCCGCGAACAACGAGATCGGAACGATCCAGCCCGTGGCCGAGATCGGTGCGCTCGCGAAGGAGAAGGGGATCCTCTTCCACACCGACGCGACGCAGGGCTTCGGCAAGCTGCCGCTCGACGTGAGCGAGCTCGGCGTCGACCTCGTCTCGGGCACCGGCCACAAGATCTACGGGCCGAAGGGCTGCGGCTTCCTGTGGGTGCGCTCCAAGGGCCCGCGCGTGCGCTTGACCGCGCAGATGGACGGCGGCGGTCACGAGCGCGGCATGCGCTCGGGCACGCTGAACGTGCCGGGCATCGTCGGACTCGGCACCGCGGCGCAGATCGCGAAGTCCGAGATGACGGCCGAGGCCGGCCGCGTGACGGCGCTCCGCGACCGGCTGCACCGGCTGATCACCGACGAGCTGGACGAGGTCTACCTCAACGGGCACCCGACCCACCGCCTACCGGGCAACCTGAACCTGAGCTTCGCGTACATCGAGGGCGAGTCGATGCTGATGGGCCTGAACGGCTCGGCGCACGGCGACCTGCCGGCGATCGCGGTGTCGTCGGGCTCGGCGTGCACGTCGGCGACGCTCGAGCCCTCGTACGTTCTCAAGGCGCTCGGTGTCGGCGACGAGCTTGCGCACACGTCGATCCGATTCGGCCTGGGCCGCTTCAACACCGAGGAAGAGGTCGACTACGTCGCGGAGCGCGTCATCTCCGAGGTGAAGCGGCTGCGCGAGCTGTCGCCGCTCTACGAGATGGCCAAGGAAGGAATCGACCTCAAGCAGTACTTCGCGGGCGTGCAGCACTGACGCCTGCGCCGGCTTCGCCGACCACGAAGGACGAGGCGGCAGGGGTTCTCGATCCGGCCCGCCGGACAACGAAGCAGAGCGAAACGGAGAACGAAGCATGGCCGAATACAGCCCCAAGGTGCTCGATCACTACAGCAACCCGCGCAACGTCGGATCCTTCGCCAAGGACGAGGAGAACGTCGGCACGGGAATCGTCGGCGCACCGGAGTGCGGCGACGTCATGAAGCTGCAGCTCAAGATCAACGACGACGGCATCGTCGAGGACGCCAAGTTCAAGACCTTCGGCTGCGGCAGCGCGATCGCGAGCTCGAGCTACGTGACCGAGCTCGTGAAGGGCAAGTCCGTCGCGGAGGTCTCGCAGATCAAGAACTCCCTGCTCGTCGAGGAGCTCTCGCTGCCTCCCGTCAAGATCCACTGCTCGGTGCTCGCCGAGGACGCCATCAAGGCAGCCGTCAAGGACTGGCAGGAGCGCCACGACGCCAAGGCGGCGAAGTCGGACAAGCCCGCCGCCTGAAGCGCCCGGGGCCGCAACGCAGAGACGCGCAGACGGAAGGACCGAGAGCCGTGGCAGCAGCCGGAATCACGTTGACCGACAACGCCGTCGAGAAGATCCTGACCCTGGTCGCGAACGACCAGAGCGACGAGAAGGGCCTGCGCGTCAAGGTCGTCGGCGGCGGCTGCTCGGGCCTGTCCTACAAGATGGACCTCGACCAGAAGCGCGATGGCGACCGTGTGTTCGAGCGCGACGGCGCGCGCATCATCGTCGACCGCAAGAGCTACCTCTACCTCAACGGCACCGAGCTCGACTACGCCGACGACCTGATGCATGCCGGCTTCAACCTGCGGAACCCGAACGTCAAGCGAAGCTGCGGCTGCGGGGCGTCCTTCGGGGTCTGACGTGCACGCGATCCGCTGCCGGAGCTGCGGCGAGGCACAGCCGCCGGCGTTCTTCTGTCGGAGCTGCGACGCGATGCAAGCGCTGCCGCAGGACACCGACTACTTCGCCGTGCTCGGGCTGCCGCCCCATCCGGGCCTGGACGGTGTCGATCTCGATCGACGCTACTACGAGCTGAGCCGCAAGCTGCACCCCGACCGCTACCAGACTCGTCCGGTAGCGGAGCAGCGCGCGAGCGTACAGGCGACCGCGCTGCTCAACGCGGCGCACAGGACGCTGCGCGACGTCGAGGCGCGCGGTCGCTACTGGCTCGTCCGCTCGGGCGACAGCCTCGCGCGCGAGAACCGGAGCGTTCCGCCGCGGCTCGCGGCGTACGTGTTCGACGTGCAGGAGAAGCTGGCCGACGTCCGCGCATCGGTGAACGGCGCGGCATCCGCGCTGCGGAGCGAGCTGGTCGAGACACAGCGCGAGCTGAGCGAGCGTCTCGACCGTCAGCGCGCGATGCTGACCGACATGCTTCGCGGCTGGCCGGCGGAGGACCTCGCGGCGGGAGCGTCGCTGGCAGCGGACGAGCGTCGTCCGGCAGCGCTGCGCGAGCTGAAGAACGTCCTTTCGGAGCTCTCCTACCTGCGGACGCTCGACCGCGACCTGCAGAACGCACTCGGGGCTTGACGTGGCACGCATCGTCGGAATCGATCTCGGCACGACCAACAGCCTCGTGGCCGTCATGCGCGACGGGCGGCCGGAGATCCTGCCGGACCCGCACACCGGATCGCCGCTGCTGCCGTCCGCCGCCTCCCTGCTGCCCGACGGAACGTTCCTGGTCGGAGAGTCGGCGCGCCGCCGGGCGGCGCTGCACCCCCACGCCTCGATCCTCTCCGTCAAGCGCTTCATGGGCGTCGGTCTCGAGCACGTCGACGACCAGGATCGCCGCGAGCACGCGTTCGACCACGGGACCGGTGCACTGCAAGTCGTTCTCGAGGACGGCGCGGGTGGGACGCGAAAGGCCTCGCCCCCCGAGGTCTCGGCGCTGATCCTGCGCGAGCTGAAGCGCCGCGCCGAGAACGCGCTCGGGGAGGAAGTCACACGCGCGGTCATCACCGTGCCCGCGTACTTCAACGACAGCCAGCGCCAGGCGACGCGAGACGCGGGCCGTCTCGCCGGCCTCGACGTCCTGCGGCTCGTGAACGAGCCCACGGCCGCGGCCCTCGCCTACGGCCTCGACAAGCAGGAGGAGGCGCTGGTCGCCGTCTTCGACCTCGGCGGCGGGACCTTCGACGTGTCGATCCTGCAGCTCCGCGAGGGGCTGTCCGAGGTCCTCGCGACGGGCGGCGACACCCGCCTCGGAGGCGACGACTTCGACCGCCGGGTGATCGCACTCCTGCAGACGGAGCTCGGCGGCGACGCGTGGTCGGCCGAGGATCTCGCGATCCTGCGCGACGCGGCAGAGCGCGCGAAGCGCGAGCTGTCGGCGGCGCACGTCGCGACGGTGGAGGTCCCGCTCGGCAGCGGCACGCGCGTCGTCCGGCTCACGCGCGAGGCCTTCGAGGCCGCGAGCACGGATCTGGTCGAGCGTACCCTCAGCCGCTGCCGGCAGGCCCTCAAGGACGCGGGCAAGCAGGCGCGCGACGTCGACCACGTGATCCTGGTCGGCGGTGCAACGCGCGTCCCGGCCGTACGCCGCGCGGTCGAGGGCCTCTTCGGCAAGGCACCGCACGCCGACATCGACCCCGACGCGGTCGTGGCACTGGGCGCCGCCGTGCAGGCCGGCATCCTGTCGGGCGGCTCGAGCGACATGCTGCTGCTCGACGTCGTTCCCCTGTCGCTCGGCATCGAGACCATGGGCGGCGTCTTCACGCGGCTCATCGATCGCAACACGACGATCCCCGCGGCCGCACGCGAGCAGTTCACGACCGCCGTCGACGACCAGACGCACGTCGAGGTCCACGTCCTGCAGGGCGAGCGAGAGCTCGCCAAGGACTGTCGCAGCCTCGCCCTCTTCCGCATCCCGATCGAGCCGGCGACCGCCGGCCTGCCACGCGTCGAGGTGACCTTTCTGATCGACGCGAACGGCATCCTGTCGGTGTCGGCGCGCGATGTGCGGACCAATCGTGAGCACTCGATCGAGGTCAAGCCGAGCTACGGCCTCACCGAGGAGCAGATGGAGAACATGCTCGAGGAGGCGTTCGACCTCGCCGAGGAGGACTTCGCGCAGCGCCAGCTGCTCGAGGCGCGCGTCGAAGCCGAGTCGATCCTGCACGCGACGCAGAAGGCCGAGCGCCTGCACGAGCAGCTCCTCGACGTGGCCGAGCGCGCCACCATCGAGCGCGCCGCGTCCGCGCTGCGCGAGGCGTGCACCGGCACGGATCACAACCGCATCCGCGATCTCATCGAAGCCCTGAACGAGGCCGGGCGGCCGTTCGCGCAGCGCATCATGGACGCCTCGATCAAGGTGGCCCTCGAGAGCAAGAGCGCCTACGAGCTCGCCGGATGAAGCACATGGTCACGTTTCTCCCGATGAACGTCACGGTCGAGGTCGACGACGCGGACTTTCCGTACGGCGACCACGGCAAGCCCGGCTCGATCCTCGACATCGCCATCCAGAATCGCATCCGCCTCGAGCACAACTGCGGCGGCAACTGCGCGTGCACGACCTGCCACGTGATCGTTCGCGCGGGCGCCGACAACCTGTCCGAGATGGACGAGTGCGAGGAAGACAAGCTCGATCAAGCGCCCGGGCTGACGCCGTACTCGCGGCTCGGGTGCCAGTCGGTCGTGACCGGGGACGTGACGGTCGAGATTCCCGATGTGTGAGGCAGCGACCAGCCGGCGGCGCCGTCCGGCCGGGTCGCGTCGTCGCGAGAAGGAGCCGCGCCCATGGCATTGATGCAGGTGAGCCGACGGGTCGACTACGCGCTGCGTGCGGCGATCAACCTCGCCCGGCAGACGCCGGGGCGTGCGTCTTCGGTGGGCGAGATCTCGCTGCAGGAGGCGATCCCGAAGAAGTTCCTCGAGAAGATCATCCAGGACCTGATCCACGCCGGGATCGTCGTTTCCCGCCGCGGTGCGCACGGCGGCTACACGCTCGCGCGCGACCCGAGCGAGGTCTCGTTCCGTGACGTCATGGAGGCCGTGGAGGGACCGATCGCGCTCAACGTGTGCGTGGGCGACCGCACGATCTGCTCGGTCAGCGTGACCTGCGGCATGCAGCACGTCTGGGCCGAGGGCCAGCGGCGGCTGATCGAGCTCTTCGCCGCGACCAGGCTGTCCGCTCTGGCCGGCCAGATCGCACCCGGCGAGGCGGCCGCGGTCGTGCCGCAGCAGCTGCGAGGTGGCCACGATCCCGGCCGCCGCGGCGATTCGATCGAATAGGCCCCGAAGCCGCCCGTCCAACGGGGGCATGGAATACTCCCTCCTCGCGCGAGACGATCGTGGCACCGAGTTCCTCGAGCCCGACGTCATGACCCCCGATCAGTTCTTCGGTCTGCTCCGCCGGCGCTCCTGGCAGGACGGTGAGCGGCGTCTCATGGCCGCCGTCCTGCAGGACGGCATCGAGAACTTCCAGAAGCACGCCTTCGCCACCGACCCTCTCGGCAAGGAGATCTTCGACGTCGAGCGAAGCTGGGTCGTGGCGCGCAACGACCCTTCCCTGTTCGCGTTCAACACGGTCTGCGAGGTCCTCGACATCGACCCCGACTGCCTGCGCGCCGGGCTGCTTCGCTGGCTCGAGCAGCGCAAGGACGATCCCGTGCGGCTGCAGGCACGCCATCTCGACGATCCGCGCCGGCGTGTCGAGCGCGTCGCGCTGGCCGCGGTCGGCTGACCCCACCGTGCCCCAGCGGCACGGCGGGAGATGACTACCGCGCGCGGCCGCAACCGGTACAGTGTGACCTCGGGAGCCCACGATGCCGGTCCAGACCTACCCACCCTGCCCTGGTTGCGGCGAGAAGCTGATCCGCAAGCCGGCGGGGCGCTGTCCGCACTGTGGCGCCGACGTCGCGCAATTCGTCAGCGACGAGCGCGACCGCGAGACGCGCATCGAGCAGGTGGTGGCGATCGTCTCGACGATCCTGGTCGTGACGGTGATGATCCTCGGCGGCGGGCTCGGCATCTTCGAAGGCGTGCTGATGTACGCCGCCGCAGGCGTCTTCGTCTGGTACCTCGCCAAGGGGACGTTCTGGAGCAAGCGCTCGGGGGACACTCGGGGCGACTGACGTCCATACCGGCTTCGCCGGCCACGAAGGACGGAACCGGCACGGCGTTTCCTCGGACGTCCACACCGGCTTCGCCGGCCGCGAAGGGCGGAGCCGGCGGGCGTTCCATCTGCCCCCGCTACTCGCGCTCGTAGCGGGCACCGAGCGCACGTGGTGCGCTCGCCCGCCCCGACGGCAGCAGCAGCACGCCCAACGTCAGCACGTACGGCAGCATCAGGAAGAGCTGATACGGGATCGTCAGCGCGGCCGCCTGGAACTGGAACTGCAGCGCGCTCGCGAGTCCGAACAGCAGCGCTCCGCCGAGCACGCCCCACGCGGACCAGCGCCCGAACACGACGACGGCGAGCGCGATGAAGCCGCGGCCCGCGGTTATGCCCTCGACGAACGTGTTCGTCGCCGCCAGCGTCAGGGCGGCACCGCCGAGCCCCGCCAGCCCACCGCCCACCGCGAGCGCGAGCGTGCGGTCGCGCCGCACCGGCAGGCCGAGGCTCGCCGCCGCCTGCGGGTGGTCGCCGAGGGCGCGCAGCCGCAGACCGAGCCCGGTGTGCGCCAGCCCGAACGCCAGCAGCGGCGTCAAGCATAGTCCGAGATACACCAGGGCGTGCTGCCCGAAGAGCGCCTGGCCCAGCACCGGCAGCTGCCGCAGCAGCGGAACATCGATGGCCGGCAGCGTCGGCAGCACGAGAGCGGTTCCGGTGGCGCCGAGGAGCGCCCGGTACAGCGCGCCGGTGGCGCCGAGCGCGACGAGGTTCAGCGCGGCACCGGCGATGATCTGATCGGCGCCGAGGCGCACCGTCGCGAGCGCGAACAGCAGCGCCAGCACCGTGCCGGTGACCGCAGCCGCGCCAACGCCAACCGCGGCGCTGCCCGAAGCCCAGGCGGTGAGCGCCGCGGCGAAGGCGCCGCCGAGCATCACTCCTTCGACGCCGATGTTCAGCACGCCGCTGCGCTCGACGAGCAGCTCGCCGAGGGCGGCGAGCAGGATCGGCGTGCCGAGGACGAAGCCGGTCGCGAGGAAGCTCTCCAGCAGCATCATCCCTCCTCGCCGGCGCTCGCGTCGAGACGCGCGAAGCGCCGCAGCAGCGATGCGTTCAGCATCGCGACCGCAAGCAGGGTGGCGCCCTGCACGGCGAGAACCAGTACCGACGACACGCCCGCGCTGCGCTCCATCGCGCTCGCCCCCGCGGCAAGTGCGGCGAAGAAGAGCGCCGCCGCGATGACGCCGCCGCTGCGCAGCCCCCCGAGGAGCGCGATTGCGATCGCGGTGTAGCCGTAGCCGGGCGAGATGCGCTCGTAGAGGCGCCCGGTGACGCCCGCAACCTCGACCGCGCCGGCAAGGCCGGCGATCGCACCCGACAGCGCGAACGCGACCGTCAGGTCGCGCAGCACCGGGAAGCCCGCCAGGCGGGCGGCCGGTGCGTTCGAGCCCGCAGCACGAAGCCGCAAGCCGAGCACCGTCCGCGACAGCAGTGCGCCCACGGCCATCGCCGTGACCAGCGCGATCGCCACCCCCACGTGCAGGCGCGACCCGGCGATGGGACGCCACAGCATGGCCCCGGCAGCGAGCAGGTCGGACTGCGGATACTGCCCGGCGGCCTCCTGCAGCGGACCGTCCACCGCGTACGAGACCAGATACAACGCGACGAAGTTGAGCAGGATCGTCGTGATGACCTCGTTCACCTGACGTCCGATCCGGAACGCCGCGGCGATCGCCGCCCACCCGGCTCCGGCCAGGGCCCCGGCCAGGAGGACGAGGAGCCAGCGGCCGGCTTCGGGCCCGGAGGCCGTGCCGGCCACCGTTGCGGCGAGCGCGCCGACGAGGAACTGGCCCTCCGCGCCGATGTTGAACACGCCGCTCCGGAACGCGAGCATCACCGCGGCTCCGGTGAGAAGCAGCGGCGTCGCGCGCAGCAGGGTGGCCGCGACGTTCGACGTCGAACCGACGCTCCCGACGACCAGGGCACGGATCGCCTGGCCCGCGTCGGCACCGCCCAAGTACGCCACGGTCGCGGCGAGGACGACGGTCACGACCAGCGCGACCAGCGCGGGCGCGAGCGCGCGCACCGCGACCGCGGGCCATCGGGGCTTCAGGCGGCAGCTCCCAGGCCGGCCATCGCGCGGCCGATCTCGAGCCGGGTCGCCGAGGGCGGCAGCGGCCCCAGCAGCCGACCCCGGTAGAGCACGTGGACGTCGCCTGCCAGGGCTGCGACCTCGTCGAGGTCGGTCGAGAGGACGGCGATCGCGGCGCCGGCGGCAGCGAGTCCGCGCAAGCGCTCGTGGACGGCGGCCGTCGCGGCGAGATCGAGGCCACGCGTCGGATTGGCGGCAACCACGCACCGCAGCCGGCTCCGCCCGAGCTCGCGGGCGAGCACGACCCGCTGCTGGTTGCCGCCCGAGAGTGCGGCGACCGGAAGAGTCGGGTTCGCCGGCCGAACGCCGTAGGCACGGAGCCGCGCGACGGCACGGGAGATCTCGCGCTCGCGCGAGAGCCAGCCGTGACGCGACGCCGCGCGCAGCTCGTCCTCCGCAAGCAGCAGGTTCTCCCAGAGCTCCAGCGGACCGACGATGCCGTCGCGCTGCCGGTCGGGTGGTACCACGGCAAGCCCCGCGGAGCGTGCCTGCGCCGGGCTGCGGATGGCCCGGCCAGCGATGGCGACGCTGCCGCGGAGCCCGCGCAGCGAGCTCGGTGCCACCCCGGCGAGCACCTCGACCAGCTCGGTCTGTCCGTTCCCCTCGACGCCTGCGACGACCACGACCTGCCCCGCGCGGACCCGCAGCGAGACGTCGTCGAGCACGCGCACGCCGCGCACGTCGTTCGCCGAGACGTGGTCCAGCGCGACCACGGGAGCCGTGCCGACGTCGTTCGTCGCCGCGGCCACGCCGCGACGTGCCTCGGCTCCGGCCGGCGCATCGACCATCAGCGCCGCGAGCGACGCCGCGTCGAACTCGCGCCTGGGCCCGCCCCCCACCACCCGCCCCTGCCGGAGCACCGTCAGGTGGTCGGCGAGCGACAACGCCTCGGCGAGCTTGTGGGTGACGATCACGATCGCGGTACCGGCGGCGGCCAGGTCGCGCAGCAGCACGAACAGCTCGTGGACCTCGTCCGGGGTGAGTACCGCCGTCGGCTCGTCGAGGATCAGGACCCGCGTCGGTGCGACGAGGGCCTTGAGGATCTCGACCCGCTGCTGCTCGCCGACCGACAGCTCGCCGACGACCCGGCCCGGGTCGCCGATGTCGAGGCGCCGCTCGGACGCGAGCCGCGCGACGTCCTTCCCGAGCTGCGACGCGCGGAAGACACCGCGGTCGCCGCGCGCGAGCGCAACGTTCTCGGCGATCGTCATGGTCGGCACCAGCATGAAGTGCTGGTGCACCATGGCGATCCCCGCACGCCGGGCTTCTTCTGGCGAGCGCCAGACCACGGTCTCGCCGTCGAGCCGCATCGTGCCCGCGTCGGGAGCGTACAGCCCTGCGACGACCTGCATCAGCGTCGACTTGCCGGCGCCGTTCTCCCCGAGCAGCGCGTGGACGGAGCCCCGCTCGCAGCGGAAGTCGACTCCGGCGAGGGCAAGCACCGAATCGAAGCGCTTGCGGATGCCGTTCAGCTCGAGAACGGTCTCGCTCACGCGGGTGCCCCGCGGTCGGGGGCGGGATGGCGTTCGCGCAGCCAGGAGCGTGCCGCCTCGACCGTCGTGATCTCGCCCTCGAGCTGTGCGTCGAACGCGCGGTCGAGGATCTCGCGGAAGAGCGGCCCCGGACGGTGTCCGAGCTCGATCAGGTCCGTTCCGCGCAGCAGCGGCTCCGGCAGCGGCTCCTCGGCGAGCAGCTCGGCGCGCTTCGCCACACAGAACTCGTACGCCGCAAGGTCGCCCGATGCGGACAGCGCGTCGATGCGCGTCAGCTCGAGCAGCTGGTCGATCCCCGGTTGACCGAGAAACCTCTTCAGCGTCGCGATCCGCATCCGCGGCGCATCGACGTGGCGCAGGTGATGCGCGACGAGCCACGCGACCCGGTCGGCGGTGTCGCGGCTCCGCCGCAAGCGGAGGCAGATGTCGGCTGCGATCGGCGCACCGCGCTCGCAGTGCCCGTGGAACGTGATGCGGCCGTCCGGACGCTGCTCGGCGCAGGCCGGCTTCACGACGTCGTGCAGCAGCACCGCCAGCGCCAGCGCCTCGTCGTGCCGGCCCACCTCGAGCTTCTCGAGGCAGAGCAGCGTGTGCGTCAGGACGTCACCCTCGGGATGGTGGTCGGGCGACTGGGCGACGCCGCGCAATGCCGCGATCTCGGGCAACAGGACCTGCAGCAGGCCGCAGTCCTCGAGCAGCTCGAAGCCGCGCCGTGCACTGCCCTCGGTGAGGATCTTGACGACCTCGTCGCCGATCCGCTCCCACGCGATGCCCGTGATGGTGGGGGCGAGTCTGGTGATCGCCGCGAACGTCGTCGGGTCGATCCCCCACCCGAAGCGCGCCGCGAAGCGCACGGCGCGCAGCAGCCGCAGGCGGTCCTCGTCGAAGCGCGCCTGGGGATCGCCGATCGCCCGGATCACGCCGGCTGCGAGGTCTGCGCGGCCGCCGACGAAGTCGATGACTTGCCCGGTCTCGGGGTCGAGAAACATGCCATTGACGGTGAAGTCGCGGCGCTCGGCGTCGTGGCGGGCGTCGGAGAACTCCACCGACACCGGACGGCGATGGTCGACGTAGGCGCCGTCGCGGCGGAACGTGGCGACCTCGAACGACTCCCCCTCGTGCAGCACCAGGACGACGCCGAACTGCAGGCCCACCGGAATGGTCCGCGGAAAGATCTCCTGGACGACGCTCGCCGGCGCCGAGGTCGCGATGTCGTAGTCGTCGGGGTCGAGGCCGAGCAGCTCGTCGCGCACGCATCCGCCGGCGAACAGCGCCTCGTGCCCGGCGGCACGCAGGCGCCGCACCACGGCCAGGGCGCGCTCCCGCGTGCGGGACACCGCGCCACGCAACGGCCGGCCCTCGGCCCGCGACGCTTCTCGCTGCACGCGAGGAGCGTCGCACGCAGGTCTCGAGGACGCAATTTTCGAGCGCAGAGCGCGCCTTCGGCGAGGGCTGCTCGCAGGGGGCTCGCCCGAGCCGCCCGGCAGGGCTAGGTTGTCCCCGTGCAGCAGGCAGCGGGGACACCGGACGCTCGCTTCGATCCGCTCGTCGCGGGCTGGTTCGCCGACACGTTCCGCGGCGCGACGCCGCCCCAGGAGGCCGGCTGGCGCCACATCGCCGCCCGGCGCGACACGCTGATCGCAGCCCCGACGGGCTCCGGCAAGACGCTCGCCGCGTTCCTCTGGGCGATCGACGAGCTGGTGCGCCAGGCGCGCGCGGGCACTCTCGCCGACGCGACGTCGGTGGTCTACGTCTCGCCCCTCAAGGCGCTGGGCAACGACATCGAGAAGAACCTCGCGGTGCCGCTCGCCGCGATCCGCGAGCGCGCGGTCGCCGCCGGCGTCGACCTGCAAGCGATCCGCGTCGCGGTGCGAAGCGGCGACACGCCGCAGTCCGAGCGGCAGTCGATGCTCAAGCACCCGCCGCACGTCCTGATCACGACGCCGGAGTCGCTGTACATCCTGCTCACGGCGGAGAAGAGCCGCGCGATGCTGCGCTCGGCGCGAACCGTCATCGTCGACGAGATCCACGCCGTCGCGGGGGACAAGCGCGGCGCGCACCTGGCGCTCACCCTGGCGCGCCTCGATCTGCTCGTCGGACACCGCCTGCAGCGCGTCGGCCTCTCCGCCACGCAGAAGCCGATCGCGGAGATCGCGGGGCTGCTCGTCGGCAGCGACCGCGTCGCCGACGACGGCACGCCCGACTGCGCGATCGTCGACACGGGACACAAGCGCGCGATGGAGCTGTCCATCGCGACGACCGACCTCGAGCTGAGCGCCATCGCCTCGCACGAGCTGCGCGCGACGGTCTACGACCGCGTCGTCGAGCTGGTCGGGCAGCACCGCACGACGATCGTCTTCGTGAACACCAGACGTCTCGTCGAGCGCGTCGCGCACGCGCTGGGCGAGCGCCTCGGCGCGGATCGCGTGGTCGCGCACCACGGCAGCCTGTCGCGGCGCATTCGCCTGACGGCCGAGGAGAAGCTCAAGTCGGGGGAGGTCCCGGTCGTCGTCGCCACGGCGTCACTCGAGCTCGGGATCGACGTCGGTCACGTCGACCTGGTCTGCCACCTCGGGGCGCCGCGCGCGCTCGCCACGCTCCTGCAGCGCGTCGGACGCTCGGGCCACTGGCTCGGCAGCGTGCCGAAGGGGATCTTCTTTCCCTTCACGCGCGACGAGCTGATGCAGACGGCGGCCGCGGTGCGCGCGATCCGGCAGGGTGAGCTCGACCGTATCCGGATGCCCGAGAGCCCGCTCGACATCCTCGCCCAGCAGATGGTCGCGACGGCGGCGTCCGAGGAGATCCGCACCGACGACCTGTTCGACCTCGCGCGCCGGGCGTGGCCGTTCCGCAATCTCGAGCGCGAGGAGTTCGACGAGATCCTCGAGATGCTCGCCGAGGGCGTGAGCACGCGGCGCGGACGACGTTCCGCGCACCTGCACCACGACCGCGTGCAGGAGCGCGTGCGCGGGCGGCGAGGCGCTCGCCTCGCCGCGATCACCAGCGGCGGGGCGATTCCCGAGACCGCGGACTACGACGTCATCGAGGACCCGACCGAGGCGAAGGTCGGCAAGGTCAACGAGGACTTCGCGATCGAGAGCATGCGCGGCGACATCTTCCTCCTCGGCAACCACTCGTGGCGCATCCGCCGCGTCGAGGCCGGGAAGGTGCGCGTCGAGGACGCGGGGCAGACCCCGCCGACGATCCCGTTCTGGATGGGCGAGGCCCCGGCCCGCACGCGCGAGCTGTCGCAGGCGGTCTCCGACCTGCGACAGGGCATCCTCGAGCGCCTGCCCGATCCAGCGGACGCAGTCGAGTTTCTAGTCCGGGAATGCGGCCTCGACGAGGGCGGCGCGCAGCAGCTCGTGGACTACGTCGCGGCGACGGTCGCGGTGCTGGGCACCGTCCCCACCTGCGAACGCGTGGTCGCCGAGCGCTTCTTCGACGAGAGCGGCGGCATGCAGCTCGTCCTGCACGCGCCGTTCGGTGGTGCGATCAACCGCGCGTTCGGGCTCGCGCTGCGGAAGTCGTTCTGCGTCGGCTTCGACTTCGAGCTGCAGGCGGCCGCGACCGACGACGGCATCGTCCTCTCGCTGGGCGAGCAGCACAGCTTCCCGCTCGACGGCGTGTTCGGCATGGTCCGGCGCAACCGGCTCGACGACGACCTGATCCAGGCGGTGCTGCAGGCGCCGATGTTCGGCACGCGCTGGCGCTGGAACGCGAGCCGCGCGCTCGCGCTGCTGCGCCACCAGGGCGGCAAGAAGGTCCCGATGAACATCCAGCGCATGCGGGCGGAGGATCTGCTCGCCGCGGTGTTCCCGGCGCAGCTCGGCTGCGGCGACAACCGCACCGGACCGATCGAGCCGGTCGACCACCCCCTGGTCAACGAGACACTCGACAACTGCCTGCACGAGGCGATGGACACCGAGGGCCTGCGCGCGCTCCTGCAACGCATCGACGCGGGCGAGATCCGGACGGTGGCGGTCGAGACCTCCGCGCCCTCGCAGATGGCGCACGAGCTCCTGAACGCCTACCCGTACGCGTTCCTCGACGACGCACCGCTCGAGGAGCGCCGCGCACGCGCCGTCAATCTCCGGCGGACCGACGCGAGCCTCGCCCAGGGCATCGGTGCGCTCGACCAGGCGGCGATCGACGAGGTGCGCGAGCAGGCGTGGCCCGACGTGCGCGACGCCGACGAGCTGCACGACGCGCTCGAGGGCTTCGGCTGGCTGCCGCTCGAGGAGGTCACCCCGGAGTGGCGCGGCTGGCTCGACGAGCTGGTGGCCACGCGCCGCGCGACCGTCGCGCGCTGGACCGCCGACGACGGCCGGGAGCACGCCGCCGTGGTGAGCGCGGAGCGCACCCTGGTGCTGCGCCGCGCCCTGCCCGGCGCGCGCTTCGACGCGCCGCTCGAGGCGCCGCGCGGATCGCCGGACCCGGCCGAGGAGGAGGCGGCGCTCGACGGCGTCGTCCGCGGCTGGATGCAGTGCACGGGTCCGATCACGGCGCGCCACCTCGCCGAGCGGCTCGGCCTCCGCACGGCGGCCGTCGCGGCCACGCTCGCTCGCGGCGAGCTCGACGGCTGCGCGCTGCGCGGGCGGTTCACCCCCGGCGGCACCGACGAGGAGTGGTGCGAGCGCCGGCTGCTCGCGCGCATCCATCGCCTGACGCTCGGCCGGCTGCGGCGCGAGATCGACCCGGTCTCGATCGCCGACTTCACGCGCTATCTCTTCCGCTGGCAGCACGCCGCGCCCGGCACCCGGCTGCACGGTCGCGACGGGCTCGCCACCATCGTCACGCAGCTGCACGGCATCGAGATCCCCGCACCGGCGTGGGAGCGCAGCGTGTTTCCGATGCGCGTCCGCGACTACGCACCGGGGCTGCTCGACGACCTCTGCTTCTCGGGCGTGGCGGCGTGGGGACGCTTCTCGCCGCCCGCGTCCGAGTCCGCGGCACTGCCGGGCCAGCGCCGTCGCCGCACCGCGCCGACGCGCAACGCCCCGCTCGCCGTGGTGCTACGCGACGAGCTCGGTGCCCTGCTCACGGCCGCGACGCAGCAGGAGCCCGATGCGGCGGTGACGGGCCGCCTGTCGCGCGCCGCGCGCGACGTGCTCGAGGTGCTGGGTCGCGACGGCGCGTCGTTCCTCGGCGACGTCGCGCGCGCAACGGGGCTCCTGCCGACCGCGGCGGAGGAGGCGCTCTGGGAGCTGGTCGCGCGCGGCCTCGTGACGGGCGACGGCTTCGCGGGGCTGCGCACGCTGCTGACGCCGGAGGAGAAGCGTCGGCCCGAGCGGCGGCTGCGCG
>VGTK01000021.1 GCA_016874715.1 Deltaproteobacteria bacterium
GGTGAGCGCGCGCGACGCCCGACCGATCCGCTGCGCGAGCCGCCGCGCCGTCGCGCGCGCAGCCGGTCGATCGCACTCACGCTGTCGGGGCTCTTCCCCGGCCTCGCGCGGCCGATGATTCCGCTCGCGAATCCAAGCGGAGGAGAGGACGGTGCGGACTTGCGTTTTGCGTCCGGGCGGCGAAGATCCGTTCCTTTGGAGCGTCCGGGCCTGGTCGGGGTCGGCTCGAGGGCACTCAGCACGCACGATCGCATGACGAAGCCCTGGGATAGCCGCATCGCGGCGCTGCTCGTGCGTCCCCTCCAGGGGACGCGCGTGCATCCGAATCATCTGACGACGGTGGGACTCGTCACGGGCCTGCTATCGGCGTCGTTGTACGCGCGCGGCGGCGGCTGGGCCGATCTCGGTGGCGCTCTGCTGGTCGCGACGATGATCATCGACCACGGTGACGGCGAGCTCGCACGCTCGACCGGGAAGACGTCGAGCTTCGGCCACACCTACGACCGCATCGTCGACCTGGTCGTCAAGCTGTGCACCTTCGTCGGGATGGGGATCGGCTTGAGCTCGGGCTCCCTCGGCGCCTGGGCGCCGGTCTTCGGCGCCAGCACGGGCATCGCGCTGCTGGTGATCTTCAACGCGCGCAGCGCGCTCGCGCGCCGGCGCTCCGCCGCCGAGGCGTTCCACCAGCCGGCATTCGCGGGCTTCGAGATCGAGGACATCCTCTACCTGATCGCGCCGCTCACCTGGCTCGGCGTGCTGCCGTGGTTCGTCGTCGCCGCGGGTATCGGGGCGCCCGTCTTCGCGGCCTGGTGCGTCTTCCTGCTGTGGCGGGCGATCGCCGCGGACCGCGCGGCGGGCAAGGATCCGGAGCGCCCGCTACTGGCGGCGCTGCCGGCCGCCGTACGGCCGGGCCTCGCGGTCGGCATCGGACTGTTCTCGGCGCTGATCCTCTACCTCGGGGTCGGCGATCTCGTCGCGGCGCTCGAGCACGCCGGCTCGGGTCTACTGGTGGTGGCGGCGTTTCACGTCGTGCCGATCGTCGGCGACGCGCTCGGCTGGCGGAGCCTCGTCGCGGTGCGCGAGCGTCCGCCGCTCGCGTTCTTCGTGCGCGCGCGCTGGATCGGCGAGTCGGTGAACGGGCTCCTGCCGGTGATGCAGATCGGCGGCAACGTCGTGAAGGCGCGCCTCCTCGCCGCGGCGGGCGTCGCCGGACCGCGGGCAGGGGCCAGCGTGGTGGTGGACGTGACCACGCTGATGATGGCGCAGCTCGCGTTCACGCTGGTCGGCGTCGGCCTTCTCGCAGCACGCATCGCGAGCGTGCGCCTCGTGGGGCTTGCGGCCCTCGGCGCCGGCCTGATGGTGGCGCTCGCGGCGGGCTTCGTCGTGGCGCAGCGGGCCGGCGCGTTCGGCCGTGGCGCGCGCGTCATCGCGCGGCTCGGCAGCGGCGTCGGCGGCGGGCTCGCGCTCGACGCCGACGCGCTCGACGGCGAGGTGCACGCGCTGCACCGCGCGCACGCGCGCCTGCTCGCGTCGTGGGGCTGGCACCTGGCGAGCTGGATCGCCGGTGCGGGCGAGGTGTGGCTCGCGCTGTACTTCCTCGGACACCCGGTCGACCCGTGGACGGCGCTGCTGCTCGAAAGCCTCGGTCAGGCGGTGCGTGCGGCGGCGTTCGCCGTGCCCGGCGCGCTCGGCGTGCAGGAGGGGGGCTTCGTCGTCCTCGGTGCGGCGCTCGGCATCCCGCCCGAGACTTGCCTCGCGCTGTCGATCGCGAAGCGCGCGCGAGAGATCCTCCTCGGCGTTCCCGGCCTCGTCGCATGGCAGACCGAGGTCACCCGTTCCGTCTTCGAGCCGCGGCCGAGCGTCGCAGCTCCGGCCAGGGAAGCCCACTCATGATTCCGGCACACCGCTCGCGTCCGACCTTCGTCAAGATGCTCAATACGGGTGGTCGCGGCATGCGGGGCTTCGTGCGTCTCGAGCCGTCGGAGCTGCTCGCGGCCGCATGCCGCCGGACCGGGCTCGACGACTTCGGCGATGCGTCGTTTCGCGATCCGTTCGAGCGTGCGGTGCGCTCGATCGATGGCGAGGCGCATCTCAACCTGATCGGCCGCATCGCCGCGCGGCAAGACACGCTGCGCCTGCTTGCAAACCGGCTGCGCATGATCGACGACGCGCAGCGGCATCCCGAGATCCTCGCCGGACCGGTACGCCGCCCGATCTTCGTGACCGGCCTGCCGCGCACCGGTACCACGCTGCTGCACGGGCTGCTCGCGCAGGATCCCGCCCATCGCGCGCCGCTCACGTGGGAGATGATGTATCCCTCGCCGCCGCCGCGGATGCGCGGATCGAGGCCCGACCGTCGCGCGGAGCTGTCGGCGCGCCAGATCCGCTGGTTCCACCGCATGGCGCCGGGCTTCCGCAAGATCCACCCGACCGGCGCCGACCTGCCCGAGGAGTGCCTCGTCATCGCGAGCCACGCCTTCGTGAGCTTCCAGTTCCAGACCATGTACGACGTGCCGTCGTACGAGAGCTGGCTCGAGCGGCAGGACCTGCACGACTCGTACCTCTGGCATCGCCGCTTCCTGCAGCACCTGCAGTGGAAGTGGCCGCCGCGGCGCTGGGTGCTGAAGGCGCCGGCGCACCTGTTCGGGCTCGAGGCGCTGCTCGCGGCGTACCCCGACGCAGGCATCGTGCTCACGCACCGGGCGCCGCTCGAGGTGGTGGGCTCGCTTGCGAGCCTCACCGTCGCGCTGCGCAGCACTTTCAGCGACGACGTCGATCCGGTCGCTGTCGGCGAGGAGATGACCGAGCGCTGGTCGCGCGGTCTGTTCGGTGCGCTCGCGCTGCGCGATGCCGGGCGCGTCTCGTCCGACAAGGTCACGGACGTCCGCTACCCGGACCTGCTGCGCGACCCGATCGGGGTCGTGCGGTCGATCTACGGACGCTTCGACACCGAGCTCACGCCCGAGGCCGAGGCGCGGATGCGCGACTTCCTCGCGCGCAACCCCAAGAACAAGTCCGGGCAGCACCGCTACACGCTCGAGGAGTTCGGCCTCGACCGCGAGCGCGAGACCGCGCGCTTTGCCGAGTACGCGCGGCGTTACGACCTTTGACCCTTGCTGCGCCCCTGGCGGTCTCGCCGTGATCGCCGTCTTTGCCAACGAGCTGCGACTGCTGCTGCGCGACCGTGCGGCGGTCCTGTGGCTCGTCCTGGGCCCGGTCCTCGTGATCTCGGTGATCACGGTGGCGCGCTACCAGAGCGGCACGGGGCCGCAGCTCCTGCTGCCGATCGTCAACGAGGACCAGGGGCCGGTCGCGGGGGCGTTCGTCAAGCTGCTGGCCGAACGCGCGACACCGGTCGAGATGACGCGTGCCGAGGCCGAGTCGCTGGTACGCGACCAGGGGCGTGCTCCGGGCGCGATCGTCTTTCCCGAAGGCCTGAGCCGCAGCTACCTGCAGGGCCGTACGACCGACATCCTGCTGCTCACCGACCCGGCGGAGTCGGTCGGACTGAACCGGCTGAAGGTCGCGCTGCTGCTCATGAGCCGCGACGCGGCGGACCTCGCCGATCCGATCGGCAACCCACGCATCGAGCTCGTCGAGCAGAACCTCACCGGCGACCAGATCTCGCGCAAGTCGCACGAGCAGAACGTCCCCGGGTTCACGATCATGTTCACGCTGCTCGGCGTGGCCTTCGGCACGGCGTCGTCGATGCACCGCGAGACCAGGTCGGGTACGCTCGCCCGGCTGTTGATCGCGCCGCTGGGCTTCGGACGTATCCTGTACGCGAAGCTCCTGTTGCGGGCGCTGATCGGTGCGGCGCAGATGCTCGTGCTGCTGCTCTGGGGACACCTCGTGTTCGGCGTGTCGCTGGGCACGTCGCCGCTCGCGGTGCTGCTGATCAGCCTGGTGACGGGATTCGCCGCGGTCGGTCTCGGCGCGTTCGTCGCCGGGCTCGGTCGCAGCGACGCGCAGGTGCTGCCGCTCACGCTGGCGATCGTCCTGCCGCTGTCGGCGATCTCGGGCCTCTGGTGGCCGCTGCACCGTCAGCCCGGGTGGATGCAGGACGTCGCCAGCGCCGCATTTCCGACCTGGGCGATGCAGGGCGTGACCAACCTCGTGCTGCGCGACCGCGGGCTCGCGTCGATCGGCGCACCGAGCGCGGTCCTGCTCGCCGAAGGCCTCGCACTCATGGTCCTCGGCGTGTGGATGTTCCGCCTGCGCGTCGCGACCCGCTAGACCGCGGGGAAGTTCGTGGCGCTTCCGGGCAAGACGCAGTCTTGCCGGTGCTGATACTGCCATGGCAGGCCCGGCTGCACGCCGGAGGGAGAACGATGAACCATCGAAGCCCGATCGCCGCGATGCTCGCGCTGCTGCTCTCGATGCTGTGCGCGCCAGCCGTGCGAGCCCAGGAGGAGTCCGCTACCAGCCCGTGGTCCATCGCGGTCGCGCCGTACATCTGGCTGTCGGAGGTGCAGGGCACGATCGGGGTGCGCGACAAGACGGCCCACCTCGACGTCGGGTTCGCCGACCTCTTCGATCTCATGGGCAACGGCGAGCTGTTCGCCGGCGGCGGCCACGCCGAGGTGCGCTACGACCGCTTCTCGTTCTTCCTCGACGCGTTCGGCGGCACGGCGCGGCCGACCAGCGACGTCACCGTCGGCAGGGTCGTGCAGCGCTCCGGCACCGCGGACGTCACCGTGAACTGGTCGTTCTTCGAGTTCGGCCCGACGTACCGCCTGCTGAAGTTGCCGACGAGCGGCCCGGGGCGTCCGATCACCATCGACGCGCTCGCCGGCGGCCGCCTCATGTACTTCTATCAGTCGCTCACGCTCCGCGGAGATCTGGGGCGCTTCGACCGGTACTCGAACGCGAGCAGCACGTGGGTCGATCCCTTCGTCGGGGGCCGCTTCGCGGTTCCGGTCTGGGACGAGCTCGACGTCGTGTTCCGCGCGGACATCGGTGGCTTCGGCGCTGGCTCGGAGCTGGCGTGGAGCCTGGTCGCCGGCTTCCAGTACATCCTGCCGTGGCAGCCGGCGGCGGGCAGACGTCGCTCGTCGCGGTCTACAAGGCGCTCGACTTCGACCACGAGTCCGACGACGGCGACGTGCGGGCGTCGGCCAACCTCAGCGGGCCGGGGCTCGGCCTGCTGTTCCGCTTCTGACCCGCCGAAGCGCCGGTCCGGGACGCCCGTGTGGCGGACGCGACACGACGCGCGCTTTGCAATCTGGCGCGTACGGGCAAGACTCCGGGCGGCCCCTGCGCTTGTGAACGTGTTTGCCACGATCGGGGGCGGCGAGGGGGCGGTCGCCGCGATCGGAGGGGGAGAGGAAGAGCCATGACGAGACGTGCTTCGCGGACGTTCCCGCTCGTCGTCGCGGGAATCGTGCTGCTCGCCGGCGTCGCTCACGCGGCGGACGCGACGAGCCCCGCCGCGACGACGCGGCCGGCTCCGGCGGCTCCAGCGGCACCACCACCGGTGCTCGAGCCGAAGGCGGTCGACGTGCTGAAGGCCGCGAGCGCGCGGCTGGCCGCGGCGAGGACGCTGTCGTTCACCGCCACCGCGGAGTACGAGAGCCCGTCGCGGCTCGGTCCGCCGCTGGTCTACACGACGCAGTCGCAGGTGACGCTGCAGCGTCCCGACAAGCTGCGCGTGGTCACGCCCGGCGACGGACCGCCGTCGGAGTTCTACTACGACGGCAAGGTCATGATGGCGTACTCGCCCGACGCCGATCTGGTCGCGGTGGCGAGCGCGCCGCCGACGATCGACCAGGCGCTCGCGCAGGCCTATCAGTCGGCGGCGATCTACTTTTCGTTCACCGACGTGCTCGTGTCCGACCCGTACGGCGATCTCGCGCCGATGCTGAAGAAGGTCTTCTACGTCGGCCAGTCCAAGGTGGTCGGCGGCACCACGACCGACGTGATCGGCATCGTCACCGACCACCTGTTCGGCCAGATGTGGATCGGCGCCGAGGACAAGCTGCCGCGCGCCTACCGGGTGACCTACCTCGACGACCCGCAGCGGCTCCGCCAGGCGGTGGTGTTCTCGAAGTGGGAGCTCGACGGCGACGTCGACGCCGGTGCGTTCGGCTCGGCGAAGGCGTCGGCGGCGAAGCCGATCGCGTTCGCGCGGCCCGATCCGCAGGTGCCGCAGGTAGTGCTCGACGCGATGAAGGCCCGGCAGGCGGCGCAGCCCGCGAAGAAGAAGATCAAGTGAGCATCGTGGCAAAGGAGAGCGCGATGAAGACGTCCTCACCGGCTTCGCCGACCACGAGGGAAGGAACCGGTACCGTGTTCCATACGACGCGGTTCGTCATGATCGTCTCGGCACTCGCCGTCGCCGTGTCGTGCAACTCGGTGTTCGCCTGGTCGCACGCGGGCTTCCGCGGCGGTTCGGTCTCCGGCGGTGGCGGCTCGTGGAGCGGCACCGGCTTCCGTGGCGGCACCGCATCTGGCAGCGACGGCTCGTGGCACGCGGACGGCTTCCGCGGCGGCACCGCATCTGGCAGCGACGGCTCGTGGCACGCGGACGGCTTCCGCGGCGGCACGGCGTCCGGCGGTGGGGGCTCGTGGAGCGCGCACGGTGCCGACGGCGGCACGGCGTCGGGCGGCGACGGCTCGTGGGCCGCGCACGGCGCGGACGGCGGCTACGCCTACCACAACGGCAGCTACTACGGCGGCAGCTACAACGCGTACCACCCGCCCACCACGGTCAACACGTACTACGAGAACGGCTGCTACGACTGCGGCGGCTGGAACACCGCCGGGGCTGCTGCGGCTGGCATGGCGGTCGGCGCGACCATCGGTGCGGCAAGCGCGAGCGCCGCGTCGTCGAACGCGTACGCGCAAGGCTACGCGGCGGGCGCGACCAACACCGCCTACGCGATCGGCTCGATCTACACGACGCTCCCGGCGGGCTGCGTGTACACGCCGATGGGCAGCGCCGCGTACTACAAGTGCGGCGGCGGCGTCTGGCTGAGCCCCGCGTATGGTGCGAACGGTGTGTACTACCGGATCGTGCCGGCACCGTGAGGCGGTCCGTTCGGAGAGCTCTCGCGCGCACCGTGCGCCAACGCATCATCGCTGGGGAGGCGACATGAAGAAGATGGCATCGACGCTGGCCACGACCGTCGCGCTGGCCGTATCGGTCGCACTCGCACAGGGGCAGGGGCCGCACGCGCAGGAGGCCAAGCAGGTTCTTCAGGCGTGCAAGCAGGACATCAAGCAGTTCTGCGGCCAGGTGCCGCCGGGCGAGGGGCGCATCAAGGCCTGCATGAAGCAGCACCTGCACCAGCTCTCCGAGCCCTGCAAGGAAGCGCTGTTCCAGGCCTGGCTGCACGACTGATCGGAGGAGACGAAGGATGAACAGGTTCAGTGTTCTGGCGGCGGTCCTCGCGGGCCTCGCCGTGACGACGGGCTGCGTGTCGCAGCAGCAGATGCTCGCCCAGAAGCAGCAGATGGCGATGACGACGGCCGCGAGCCGCGGCTAGTTCGACATGGGCTGCCCGGGTGCAGAGCCGATCCTGCTGTCGCAGGAGGTCACCCAGCCGGCGCTGCAGGGGCCGTGGGTCGGGGGCATCGAGCGCGAGGAGTACACGATCGGCGTCCAGGGCTGCGGCCAGCGCCGGACGTACGTCGTGATCTGCCCGCAGGGCAGCGACAACTGCTTCGCCGCGGACTCGGGCGGCGTCGTGCAGGATCTGCAGCAGCGTTGAGCTTCCACGTCCGCGGGCGCGGCAGGAACGCCGTGTCCGCGGACGCCATCACCGTAGCCGCGCAGCGACATCGCGCGCGCGCCACCGGCGTGAGGGGCAGGAAGAGATGAAGCGGTCGAAGATCGTGACGCTCGTGGTGCTGGCGGTCGCCGTCGTGGCGACGTCGGCGTGGGCACAGAAGGTGAATGGCGTGCCGGGCTCGCCCGACGCCACCATGTCCATCGACGGCAGGCAGCTGCCGCCGCCCGACATGAAGTGGGGCGGCGTCATCAAGGACGACGCGCTGCAGTCGAAGCCGTGGTGGACGCCCCGCATCGTGCTGCCTGCCGGTGCGCCCAACGTTCTGCTGATCATCACCGACGACGCCGGGTTCGGCGTGCCGAGCACCTTCGGCGGCGTGATCCCGACGCCGACGATGGACCGCATCGCGAACGCGGGCCTGCGCTACAACCGCATGTTCTCGACCGCGCTGTGCTCGCCGATGCGCGCCGCGCTGATCACCGGGCGCAACCACCACTCGGCGGGCTTCGGCGTCATCTCCGAGCAGTCGACCGGCTTCCCCGGCTACAACAGCGTCATCGACAAGGACAAGGCGACCATCGGCCGCATCCTGCTCGAGAACGGCTACGCGACCTCGTGATTCGGCAAGGACCACAACACGCCGGCGTTCCAGGCGAGCCAAATCGGACCGTTCGACCAGTGGCCGACGGGAATGGGCTTCGAGTACTTCTTCGGCTTCGTCGGCGGCGACACGAACCAGTGGGAGCCCAACCTCTTCCGCAACACGACGCAGATCTTCCCGTTCGAAGGCACGCCGCCGGGCGAGTGGAACCTGATCACCGCCATGGCGGACGACGCGATCGACTGGATGACGCGCATCCACCAGACCGACCCGTCGAAGCCGGTCTTCATCAAGTATGCGCCGGGCGCCACGCACGCGCCGCACCACCCGACGAAGGAATGGGTGGACAAGATCCACGCGATGCACCTCTTCGACGACGGCTACGAGAAGCTGCGCGAGCGCATCTTCGCGAACCAGAAGAAGCTCGGCGTCGTTCCCGCCGACGCGCAGCTCACGCCGTGGCCGAACGACGTCCTGCCGCCGTGGGACTCGCTGTCGGAGGAGGCGAAGAAGCTCTACATCCGCCAGGTCGAGGTGTTCGCCGCGTACGCGGCCTACAGCGACTTCGAGATCGGCCGCGTGGTCCAGCACTTCGAGGACCTCGGCAAGCTCGACGACACGCTCGTCATCTACATCAACGGCGACAACGGAACGAGCGCCGAGGGCGGTCCGCTCGGCACGCCGAACGAGGTCGCGTTCTTCAACGGCGTCCAGGTTCCGGTCGACGTGCAGATGAAGTTCTACGACGTCTGGGACACGGACCGGACCTACAACCACATGTCGGCCGGGTGGTCGTGGGCGTTCGACACCCCGTTCGACTGGTTCAAGCAGAACGCGTCGCGGCTCGGCGGCATCAACCAGAACATGGTCGTGTCGTGGCCGGCGCGCATCAAGGACCAGGGTGCACTGCGCGAGCAGTTCACGCACGTGATCGACGTCGTGCCGACCATCCTCGAGGCGGCCGGCATCAAGGCGCCGGAGATCGTCGACGGCATCGCGCAGAAGCCGATCGAGGGCACGAGCTTCGCGTACACCTTCGACGCGGCCAGCGCGAAGACGCCGACGCGCCACAAGCGGCAGTACTTCGAGATGATGGGCCAGTGGGCGCTGTACGACGACGGCTGGCTGCTGAGCACGACGGTCAACCGTGCGCCGTGGGACGCGTTCGGGCCGGCGAACACCGACCCGCTGAACGACCAGGTGTTCCAGCTCTACAACCTGAACGAGGACTTCACGCAGTCGAACGACGTCGCGGCGAAGCACCCCGACAAGGTGAAGCAGATGCGGGCGGAGTTCCTCGCCGAGGCGAAGAAGCACCAGGTGCTGCCGCTCGACGCGTCGGTGGCAGCGCGCATCGTCGCGCCGCGGCCGAACATCACCGCGGGCCGCACGAAGTTCGTCTAGACGCGCCCGATGGTCGGCCTGCCGCAGGGCGACTCGCCGTTCCTGCTGAACGCGTCGTACACCATCTCGGCCGACATCGAGGTGCCGCAGGGCGGTGCCGAAGGAATGATCCTGACGTCGGGCGGGCGCTTCGGCGGTTACGGCGTCTACCTGCTGCAGGGCAAGCCGGTGTTCCTGTGGAACCTGGTCGACCTCGAGCGCATCAAGTGGGAGTCCCCTGACGCGCTCACGCCCGGCCGGCACACCATCGAGTTCGACTTCACGTACGACGGACTCGGCGTCGGGACGCTCGCGCTGAACGACTTCAGCGGCGTCGGCCGCTCCGGCACCGGCACGCTGAAGGTCGACGGCAAGGCCGTCGCCACGAAGAAGATGGAGCGCACGCTGCCCATGATCCTGCAGTGGGACGAGAGCTTCGACATCGGCTCCGACACGCTCACGCCGGTGAACGACGCCGACTACCAGCCGCCGTTCCCGCTGACCGCGAAGCTGAACCAGCTCACCATCGAGGTGGACCGCCCGCAGCTGACGCCGGCCGACGTCGAGAAGATCAAGGCCGCGCAGGCGAAGGCGGCCGACCACACCTGAGAGGCGAGCAGCGTGCATCTGCGGCCCGGCCCACCGGTTCGTGAGCGACGGCGATCGCCGCGGACATGAAGCCGGCCGTCTTTCGCGGCATCCTGCCGATCACCGCCGCCGGCGTGCGGCGCGACGTCCTCGCCGGGCTGACGCTGGCCGCGAGGAACGTCCCGCAGGCGCTCGGCTACACGCGCATCGCGGGCATGCCGGTGATCACCGGCCTCTACACGCTGCTCCTGCCGCTGGTCGCGTTCGCGACGCTCGGCTCGTCGCGCTACCTCGTGGTCGCCGCGGACTCCGCGACGGCAGCGATCCTTGCGAACGGGCTGGTGCACCTGGCGCCGGTCGCGAGCGAGCAGTACGTCGCGCTCGCCGGGCTCGTGGCGCTGCTCACCGGCGGCTGCCTGCTGCTCGCGCGGGCCTTCCGGCTCGGGTTCCTCGCCGACTTCCTGTCACAGACGGTGCTGGTCGGCTTCCTGACCGGCGTCGGCTTCCAGGTCGGGATCGCCCTGCTCGGCGAGATGCTCGGCCTCGCGGTGCCGGCCCACCGGACGCTCGAGCAGCTGGCGGAGGTGACACGCCGGCTGGCCCAGGTGCACGTCCCGACCCTCCTCGTGTCGGCGGCGGTGGTCGTGGTCGTGCTGGGCGGGCGGCTGCTCGCGCCCCGGCTACCGTGGCCGCTCGTGGCGGTCGTCGGCGCGGTCGTCGCGAGCGCTGCGCTCGACTTCGCCGGACGCGGCATCGAGGTCGTCGGGCCGATCGCCGGTGGGCTGCCGCACTTCGTCGTCCCGGATCTGGACCCCGGTGCGGTGTGGCAGCTGCTGCCGGTCGCCGGCTCGTGCTTCCTGATGATCGTCGCGCAGAGCGCGGCGACGGCGCGCGCGTGGGCGGCGAAGCACGGCGACGCGCTCGACGAGAACCGGGATCTGGTCGGTCTCGGCGCCGCGAACGTGACCGCGGCGCTGAGCGGCACGTTCGTCGTGAACGGCAGCCCGACGCAGACCGCGATGGTCGAGTCGTCGGGCGGCCGGAGCCAGATCGCGCACCTGGCGACGGCGGCCATCGTGGCGCTGGTGCTGCTGTTCCTCACGGAGCCGCTGCAGTACCTGCCGCGCCGCGTGCTGGGTGCGATCGTGTTCACCATCGCGGTCGGTCTGGTCGACGTGCGCGGCCTGCGCGACATCCGGCGCGAGAGCCCGAGCGAGTTCCGGCTCGCGGTCGGGACGGCGGTCGTCGTGGTCGGCGTCGGGGTGGAGCAGGGCATCCTGCTCGCGATGGGGCTCGCGCTGGTCCGGCACGTGCGGCACGCGTACCAGGCGCACACGGCGGTCCTCGTGCAGGACGCGCACGGCGCCTGGCGGGCAACTCCCGCCGTCCCGGGCGCGACCACGGCGCCCGGCGTGATCGTGCTCCAGTTCGGCGCCGAGCTGTTCTACGCGAACGCCGGGCGCTTCGGCGAGACGGCGCGCACGCTGGTCGAGCGTGCGCCGACGCCGGTGCACTGGCTCGTGCTCGACGCGGGCGCCATCACGAACGTCGACTACTCGGCGGCGCGCACGCTGCGCGCCGTGCTCGGGGACCTCGAGCGGCGCGGCGTCACGCTCCTGGTGGTGCACGCGCCCGCGTCGCTGCGCGAGTCGTTCGCGCACCACGGGCTGACGGCGGAGATCGGAGAGGCGAACGTTCACGAGACGCTGCGCGAGGCGCTCGCGTCGATCCGGGCGCCCGGCCAGCGTCCAGCGGTGGGCGGCGACGCAGGTCCAGGTGCGCGGTCGTGAGGAAGAAGGCGATCGCCGGCGACGTCAGCCGGTGCGTCCCGCGCTCGCGCTGCCGGCGGAGCGTACGAGAGGCTGACGGCGAGGCGCGACAAGCGCACGATCGAGGTCGACCGCCCGCAGCTCTCGTGACGATCGGCTGGCCGCTGCGCCGCGCGCACATCACGACGCGAGCGTACCCCAGCTGGCATGGATTTCGACGGGGATTCTCAGCCGAGGGAGGATCGGGCATGACACCGGGATCTCGGACGCAAGCGGTGCTGGCGTCGGCTCCCCTTCCGCTGATCGTAGCGGCCGCGCCGGCCGCTACGGCTGGCGCGGAGCCACCTGCGAGCGATACGGCGACCGTGATCAACAAGCAGGCCACCAATCCGGTCAGCCTCACCTGGTCACTCAAGTGGGAGAACGAGATCCTCTCGCTGCAGCGCGACGACGCCGCGAACCGCGGCCAGTACGAGATGAAGCTCCAGCCGACGATGCCGCTGCTGCTGACGCCGGCGTGGAAGCTCATCGTTCGGCCCGAGCTCGTCCTGCTGAACGACAAGCCGTTCACCCGTGACGGCCGATCGCGGCGGGTGACCGGGACCGGTGACACCACTCTCGACGTCGTCGTGGCACCGGTGAGCGACCCGTGGCTGCTGGCTGTCGGTCCGACGTTCATCTTCCCCACCGCGAGCAACGACGAGACCGGGCAGGGCAACTGGCAGGCGGGCCCGGGAAGGGTGGCGGGCTACCTCGGCAAGAAGTGGCTGCTCGGCTTGATCGCGCAGCAGTGGTGGTCGTTCGCCGGACCCGCGAGCCGCAAGGCCGACAGCGGGCTGCACCTGCAGTACCTCACGAGCTGGTTCCTGCCGCACGGCTGGAGCATCGGCACCTCGCCGATCATCAAGTTCGACTGGCGCGCGGCGGCCGGCCAGCAGGTGACCTTTCCGCTCGGGCTGTTCGTCGCCAGGGTCGTGGAGCTCGGCGGTCTTCCGGTCAAGCTCGAGGTACAGGGGCTCTACGCACCGGTGCGCCCGGAGTCCTACGGTGAGCAGTTCGGGATTCCGCTGTACGTGACGCCGGTGATCCCGGCCCCGGTGGAAGGGCCGTTGTTCGGCGGCTAGCACGGTGCACTCGCTCCGACCGACTGCAACGGCCGCTCTCCGGGCAGCGGCGTTCCGGAAGGGCTGCGATTGCCGCGAACGAGCTCGCCGCGGTCACAGAGCATCCGGTCGTTCGGGCGCGTGCAATCGGCGCACGCGCGTGGCATCCGTGGGCCGGGGCCGCGCGCTCGCGCCGGTGCCCCGGAGATCGCAACCGAACGGAAGCTGCCATGGCAGATCGCACGCTGCTGGTGATGCCCGACGATACGGGCGGTCCGATCCTCGACGCGCTCGCCGGGGCGCGGAAGTCGATCCTGGTCAAGATGTTCCTCTTCACCGACCCGGGCCTGATCGGCGCGACGGTCGACGCGCACCGGCGCGGCGTGAAGGTCCGCGTGCTGTTGAACGCCGCGCGCCGGAGCGGCGAGGACGACAACGCGGAGTCGCGCCGCAGGCTCGTCGCCGCCGGCATCGACGTCAAGGACGCGAATCCGACCTTCGAGCTGACGCACGAGAAGTCGATGGTCGTGGACGGCACGACGGCCTTCGTGATGTCGCTCAACTGGGACCCGAAGAACCTCTCCGAGACGCGGGACTACGCGATCGTGACGTCGCACCCGCACGAGGTCGGCGAGATCGTCGCCTGCTTCGAGGCGGACTGGCACCGGAAGAAGTTCTCGCCGGGCGAGAATGCCCACCTCATCTGGTGCAACACCAACGGCCGCGAGCGCATCGCGCGCTTCATCGACGGTGCGCGCGAGAGCCTGCACGTGCAGAACGAGCGCTACCAGGACGAGGTCATCATCGAGCGCCTGGTCCGTGCACGCGAGCGCGGCGTCAAGGTCTACGTCATGGCGAAGCCGGCGCACACGCTCAAGAAGGGCAAGCTGCTCGAAGGCGTCGGCGGACTCCGGATCCTGCAGGACGTCGGCGTCAAGGTGCACAAGGTGAAGGGTCTCAAGCTGCACGCGAAGACCCTGCTGGCCGACGGCGTGCGCGGCGTGATCGGCTCGATCAATCTCGCGCCGGGCAGCTTCGACCACCGCCGCGAGCTCGCGATCGAGGTACACGAGGACCACGTGGTCGACCGCCTGCGCCATGTCCTGCACCACGACTGGGAGCACTCGCACCCGCTCGATCTGTCCGACGAGGGCCTGCTCGCCGACCTGGCGGATCGCGAGGAGGAGGCCGAGCAGCAGCTCGCGATCGCCCGGCACCACCGCAAGCATCGCTGAGCGCACGTTCCGGATCGGCTCCCGGTACGGCCTCGGCCTTCGGGACGGAATCGGGGTGCGGGCCTGACGCGGCGCGCGTCTCAGCTCGCGCGGCGCGTGCGGCTCGCGGCGTGCATCGCTCGGTAGGCCAGAGGAGGGAGGCCGGTCCAGCGCTTGAAGGCGCGTGTGAAGTGCGCGGCGTCGGCGTAGCCGAGCGCGAGTACGACGTCGACGATCTTCTCGTCGGACGCGAGCAGCCGCTCGCGCGCGCGCTCGAGGCGCGTCCGCGCGACGAGCGCGGCGAAGGTCACGCCGGCCTCGGCGAGCCGGCGCTGCAGCGTGCGCGCATTGAGCCCCGCTGCCTCGGCGACGTGCTCGATGCGCGGCGGCTCGATCGCGAGCAGTGAGCCGACGAAGGCCTCGATCGATGCGACGAGCCCCGCGGGGACGGACGCTCTCGCGGCGCGCGACGTCGCGGCAACGGCCGGTGACCCGCCCGCGAGCGGCGCCGCGAAGGTCTCCGGGCGGAACGCGATCGTCGTTCGCGGCCGATCGAACTCGATGCGCGCGTTCGCCAGCACGGGCAGCGCGTCGTAAACGCGTGAGGGGCGCACCGGCAGTCCGACGTGCGCCGGCGCGGCGGCGGGCACCGAGTGCTGCAGCAGATTCAGGGGGACGGTGAGGTTGGCCGCGACCACCTGCTCGCGGGCCTCGCACGCCGGGACGTAGCGGTGGTGCAGCTCGAAGAGATCGGACGTCCGGGTGATCCACGCGCGCTCGCCGGAGTGCCACTGTGGCCGGTGCGCGACGCTCGCCGTGAGCGCACCCCCGACCGTCCCCGCCGCGGCGATCGCGCGGCCGAAGGCGCCGAGGCTAAGCGGGTCGATGGTCTGGCCTACCCGAAGCCCGAGACCGTCGATCCCGGCGCGGCGGGCCGCGAGCTCGGCGAAGCGGAACAGGAAGACCGTCGGCACGAAGCCGCCAGCGTCCTCGAGCAGCTCGCTGCCGACCCGCGCGTCCTCGAGGTAGCGTCCGACCGGCGCGCCGACCTGACGCAGGAAGGCCACGAACGGCAGCAGCACGCTCGCGCGTATGAACGGAATCCGGGTCGCGTCGGGGTCGTCGGCGGCCCGCCCGGGCCAAGCCGATGCGTGATACGAGAGGCCTGCCGAGGCATCCATACACAATCGGGGGCTGACGATGCGAGCCGCGGTGGCACGCGCGGGCAAGCAGCGACTCGGGCGGCGTGCTATCCGCTTCGCGGAAGGAGTCGTGACCAGATGGTCGAAGCAAAGCTCGTCGGCGTCGAGGACGAGGCCCTGAGGGGCGCGGTTGCCGCTGTCGGCCCGGTATCTCGCAGTCTGTCCGGCGTGAGCGCAGCGCGTGCCCTCCGGCGGCGCCCGGTGCTGGAATGCCATAGTGCATAGCCGCCCCCTCGCCGATCCCGCGCTGCTCGCCTGCCTGCACTGCGACCTCGTGCAGCGCCTGCCGGCTTTGACCCCGGGCGACGCGGCGCGCTGCCCGCGCTGCGAGAAGCTGCTGTGGCGGCACGGCGCCGATGTCCTCAGCCGCACCCTCGCACTGACGGTCGCGGCGGGGATCCTCTACCTCATCGCCAACCTCGCGCCGATGCTCGGGCTCGAAGTGGTCGGCCGCACCGCGGAGACCACGGTGCTCGGCGGCGCGCGGCAGCTCTGGCGCGACGGCCGCGAGACGGTGGCGCTGCTCGTGCTGTTCACCGTGGTGATCGCGCCGGCGCTGCAGATCGGCTTCCTGCTCGCGATCGTCGTCGGCGCGCAGCGCAGGCGTCCGCCGCACTGGGTCGCGCTGCTGCTCCGCCTCCACCCGACGACGCAGATCTGGAGCATGATCGAGGTGATGCTCATCGGCGTGCTCGTGGCTCTGGTCAAGATCGCGGAGCTCGCCACCGTCGTACCGGGGATCGCGCTGTACGCGCTCGCCGGGCTCGCCGTGCTGTTCGCCGCGATCCAGTCGATCTTCGACCAGCACGACGTGTGGGAGCGGATCGAGTGGGCCGACGCCCGCGAGCAGAGTGTCGTCGCGGCTCGCGACGTCGCGCCCGAGGCGCCGTGAGCACCGCGACCACGACGGCGGCGACCACCGCGCTCGAGCTCGGGCTCGTGAGCTGCGAGAAGTGCGGGCTGCTGTCCCGTCCGGAGCCGGGTGCGCACGAGGGCCGCTGCCCGCGCTGCGACGCGCGCGTGCACTTCCGCAAGCCCGACTCGATCAAGCGCACGTGGGCGTATCTGATCTCGGCCGCGATCTGCTACGTCCCGGCGAATCTGCTGCCGGTGCTCACGACCACCACGGCGGAAGGCGCGGATTCCGACACCATCCTGCAGGGCATCGTGCTGCTGTGGTCGCCGACGGGGTGGCCGCTGTCGGTCCTGGTCCTGATCGCGAGCATCATGATCCCGAGCGCCAAGATCCTCGCCCTCGCGTACCTCCTCGTCGGCGTGCAGCGCGGGTCGAAGGTCGGCCAGCGCCAGCGCGTGCGCATGTTCCGCGTCGTGCAGTTCATCGGCCGCTGGTCGATGGTCGACGTGTTCGTGGATACCTTCACCGCGGCGCTGGTCCAGCTGCAGCCGCTGATGTCCGTCGAGCCCGCATCCGGGCTCTTCTTCTTCGCGGCGGTCGTCGTGCTGACGATGCTCGCGGTCGAGTCCTTCGATCCGCGGCTGATCTGGGACACCTCGCTCGACCGCACCGCAGCTCCCCTGGAGGCCCGTCATGCCTGAGCGCGATCCGACGCCGCACTCGTCCGTTCCCGAATCGCGCACCGTGCCGCGGCACGTCGGCCGCAACTGGGCGATCTGGCTGGTGCCGGTGATCGCCGCGCTCGCCGGTGCCTGGGTGGCGGTCACGCGCATCCTGAACGAAGGTCCGACGATCACCATCGTCTTCGACAGCGCCGAAGGGCTCGAGGCCGGCAAGACGAAGATCCACTACAACGGCGTCGAGGTCGGGACGCTCGCGACGATCCGACTGTCCGACGACCACCGGAACGTCCTCACGACCGCGCAGATGGCACCGAAGACCGAGGACTTCCTGGTCGACGACACGCAGTTCTGGGTGGTGAAGGCGCGCATCTCGGGGGCGAACGTCAGCGGCCTCGGTACGCTGATCTCCGGGTCGTACATCGGCATGGAGATCGGCGAGTCGAAGAAGCCGCGACGCGACTTCACCGCGCTCGAGGACCCGCCCGTCGTGAGCGGCGACGACCCCGGCCGCTTCTTCCTGCTGAAGGCGCCGGGCCTGGGCTCGCTGGACCAGGGGACGCCGATCTACTTCCGCCAGCTCCAGGTCGGCGAGGTCGCGTCCTACGCGCCCGACGAGGACGGCCACGCGCTGACGATCAAGATCTTCGTCAAGGCGCCGTACGACCGGTACGTCAACCCGGACACCCGCTTCTGGAACGCGAGCGGCGTCGACGTGTCGCTCGGCGCGAGCGGCCTCGAGGTCCGGACGCAGTCGCTGCTCTCGATCCTGATCGGCGGCGTTGCCTTCGAGACGCCGCCGAGCGAACCCGTCCTGCCCCCGGCCGCCGAGAACACGGGCTACACGTTGTTCGACAGTCGATCGGAGGCCTTCAAGCTGCCGCCGCGCGACCCGCAGCCGTACCTGCTGGTGTTCGACGACTCGGTGCGCGGGCTCGCCGTGGGCGCGCCGGTCGAGTTCCGTGGCATCCCGATCGGCGAGGTGGTGGCGATCGAGGCGCAGCTCGACGCGAAGACCTTCAAGTTCTCGGCCCAGGTCACGATCGACCTCGACGCGCAGCGCCTCGGCGTACACCTCGAGAACCTGCCGCCCGACGCGGACCTCGCGGCGCTGCGCCACGAGCTCCTCGACGAGCTGGTCGCGGGCGGCGTCCGTGCGCAGCTGCGCTCCGGCAACATCCTGACCGGCGCGCAGTACGTTGCCTTCGACATCTTCCCAGGCGCCGAGCCGGCGTCGATCGACTGGTCGCAGAGCCCGGTGCGGTTGCCGACCATCCCGGGCGACCTCGAGGCGCTCGAGGCGCGCATCACCGGGATCGTCAAGAAGCTCGACGAGCTGCCGCTGAAGGAGATCGTGCAGGACGTGCGCAAGACGATCGTCGAGCTCGACAAGACGCTCGCGGCGGCGCGCACCACGCTCGACAGCGCCGACAAGCTGATCCAGCCGGACTCGCTGCTCGGCGCCGAGCTCGGCAGCACGCTCGACGAGGTGAAGCGCGCGGCACGTGGCCTGCGCGTGCTCGCCGACTACCTCGAGCGCCATCCCGAGGCGCTCATCCGTGGAAAGACGGGGGACGCGAAGTGATCACCGCTCGCAACGAACGACTTCTCCCGCTCGCGGCGGCGCTGCTGCTCGCCGGGCTCGGTGCCTCGTGCGCGTCGCAGCCGTCGCGCTTCTACACGCTGGAGGCGGTCGCGACCGCCTCCGACGGGCCGGCCGCGTCGTACGCGGTCATCGTCGGCCCGGTGAGCATCCCGGCGAGCGTGGACCGGCCCGAGATGGTCGTGCAGGTGGCGCCGCACCAGGTCGAGCTGCTCGAGTTCGACCGCTGGGCATCACCGCTCGGCGAGGCGATCGCGCGCACCGTCGCGGGCGACCTCGCGACCCTGCTCGGCACGCCGCGCGTCGCGAGCGGCCCGATCGCGAACTTCGCCGCCGACCATCGCGTGACGCTCGACGTGCAGCGCTTCGACGCGAAGGCGGGCGAGGGCGTCGAGGTCGACACGGTGTGGGTCGTCAAGCCGGCGAACGGTCCGGCGCGCTCGGGCCGCACGACGACGCGCGAGCCCGCGCGCGGCGTGGGCTACGACGCGCTCGCGGGCGCGTTCAGCCGGGCGCTCGCGCAGCTCAGCGAGGACGTCGCGGCGGCAATCCGAGCCGACGCGACGCGCAAGCGCTGAGCGCCGCGCGGCGGAGCAACGGGAGGGCGACATGGGTGGGCAGGCATTGATCCTCGAGCGCCGCGATGCGGTGGCGATCGTCGCGATCGACGACGCGCCGTACAACCGGATGTCGCTCGCGTTCATGGACGCGCTCGAGGCGCACGTCCGCGAGCTCGCCGCCGACGACGGCGTGCGCGCGGTGGTGCTCACGGCCGCGGGCGAGCAGAACTTCTCGGTCGGCATGAACCTGAAGGAGCTGCCGCAGGCGATCCGCGAGCGGGGCGGCGCCGACGCGGTCTTCGAGCAGCGGCTGCGCGTGCTCTCCGCGATCGAGAACATGGGCAAGCCGTGGGTCGCGACGCTCGTCGGCTACTGCCTCGGCGGCGGGCTCGAGCTGCCGCTCGCCTGCCACTTCCGTCTCGCCGCGGCGGACGGCGCGCAGATCGGGCTCCCGGAGATGCACCTCGGCACCGTGCCGGCGTGGGGCGGCAGCGCGCGGCTCGTGCGCTGCGTCGGCCGCAATCACGCGCTCGACATGATCCTGCGCGCGAAGACGATCTCGGGTCCGCGCGCGCTCGAGATCGGGCTCGTGAACGAGGTCTGGCCGAACGCCGAGCTGAAGGACCGCGCGCTCGCGCTGGCGGCGGAGCTCGCGTCGCAGCCCCGGCTGGCGGTGCAGAGCATGCTCGAGTGCCTGGTCGGCAGCGAGTCGAAGACGCTCGCGGAGTCGTTGCGCGACGAGCGCCGCGCCGTGCACGCGACCTTCGGCACGCCCGATCAGGTCGAGGGCATGCGCGCGTTCGCGGAGAAGCGCAGGCCCGTCTTCAATCGCTGAGCGTGCTCAGCCGTCGTCGATCGGCGAGGAATGGCGCAGCGGCTCGCCGGAGACGCGGATCAACCCGCCGAACGGAATCGGCGTTCACGACGCCTCCCCCGTGCCCCGCCGCGGCAGCTCCTCGGGGGGCGGATTCGCCATCTGCATCGCGACCAGCCGCGCGCCCAGGCTGAAGGCGACGAACAGGGGCAGGGTGTTCGGGTGGCCGGGCGCGAGGTCCTTGCCGAGCACGCCCATGTCGAACGATGACGGGTCGAGCTGCAGCATGAGCTGGTAGATCATGGTCCAGCCGAGCGCGATCAGCAGGTAGGTCGAGATCGACATGCTGATCGTCTCGCCGGTGACGCGCTTCGCGCGCAGCATGGTGCGGAAGTGGCTCGCCGCGACGAAGGCGAAGAACAGGAGGTACGAGACCGTCCCGACGGTCTCGAGGGCGCGCGTCGGGCTGAGCAGCGTCTCGGCCCGCTCGGCGAGGACGACGCCTGCGAACACCCACGCGAGCCTCCGCCAGCCGCGTCGGACGTATCGCGCGTCGGCGCCGGCCTCGGCGATCGCGTCGGCCTCGACGGTCAGCAGGGCCATCAGCAGGACGACGATGAGAAACGCGCTGAACGCGAGCTCCGCCCCCGCGGACTCGGAAAACGCGGGGCGCGCGAGGTAGGTCATGGCGAAGACCGCGAGAAACCCGGTGTGCCGGTGGTCGCGGATCGTCTGCAGCATGCTCCGGAGCTCGATGCGTATCCGTTGCGACCCGCAGGCCGCAACGGTCGTGCGTGACGAGATGTCGCTCGCGGGCAAGTGAGGACGCCCTGTGCGCGGGGACTCCGGTAGCGCGAGCAAGGCTCGAGCCGGGCTTCAGCCGCCGCAGGCGCCGACGCGCGCGTCGGGGAACGCGGCGAACACCCAGGTGCCGGGCGCGACCGCGAGGGACTCGATCCGCTGCACCGTCGGGGACAGGTCCGGCGGGGTGCCGTCGGGCGCCGTGGTGAGCTCGATGCCGTCGATCCGTATCCGCGTGCTCGCGAGATCCGCCGCGGATGCGACGTGCAGGTGTGCGTTCCCGCGGAGCCCGAGGCCTGCGAGCGTGAGCGATGCCATGGTGGCGCGGCTCGGGTTGAGCGCCAGCAACGCGACCGAGCCCGGCGCGCCGTCGCGCAGGCAGTGCGCGTAGACGCGGAGCCCGCTCGCTGCCGTGGCCGTCTCGAGGTCGAGCGGGAGCGACAGCGCCTGTCGCCCCATCAGGCGCCGCCAGAGCAGCGCCGCCCAGTAGTCCGGTCGCGGCTCGAGCGACACCTCGTCGATCAGCCCGTACGTGCTGCCCGTCAGCGTCTGGCGCACGACGACCTCGTGCCCGCGCCGTGCGAGGCGTCCGAGCGTGTTCAGGAACCAGAAGGTGTTCGCGAAGCGGTCGGCGACGCCGGGCTGGCCGCCGCACGACTGACCCCCGGTCTCGGTCAGCCAGACGGGACGATCCGGCGCGTGCGCGTCGCGCAGAGTCTCCACCGCGGCCGCGGTCTCGTCGATGCCGTCGAGGTAGGCGGGCTCGAGCGCGCCGTCGAGGCCCACGCGCGGGCCGGTCGGGCAGCGCGTCGAGATCGCGGCGTAGTAGTGATAGTTGACGCCGTCCAGCTCACGGCCGACGAGCGGCAGGATCTCGGTCGCGCGCGGGCCGAAGACCAGTCCCGCAACGATGTCCTCGCCCTGCGTGCGCGTGTAGATGTTGCCCGGCGCGAAGATGGGCGTGCCCGGCATGACCTCGTCGCGCAGGGCCCGGAACGTGGCGAGGTCGTTCGCGAACGCCTCGGCCGTGTAGCCGCTCAGGTTGGCCCGGACGGCGAACAGATTCGGCTCGTTGCCGAACTCGAGGACCTCGAGCGGGTGGCCGCGCTCCGCGGTGTACGCGAGCAGCTGGCGCGCGTTGTCGGGCGTCCAGCGTCGCTCGGCGTCGCGCGGCCCCGCGCCGGCGGCGACGGTGAGCACCGTCGCGAAGCCGAGATCGCGCGCGAACTCGTGCGCCGCGTCCCACTGCTTCCGCGTCAGAACGAGGTCGAAGCCGGCGGGCGGCGCGCTGGGGCTCGCCGAGAGATCGTACCAGGTGCGGTCCGACGCGCTGCCGCCGAGGCGCAGGTATGCGGGGGCGAGCACGCGGGCGAGGTTGCGCAGACGCTCGCGCGAGAAGTCGTACGGCGACACGGGCACCTGATCCGGACCGCCCGCGGGATCCCAGAACGTGCCGCCGGCGAGCTGGTCCATGTCGACGGCGACGGAGAGGAAGCGGTCGCTGACGACGCCCGCCGGTGCGAGGCCGCACGAGCTCGTCGAGCTGCGGTCGCCGCACGCGGTGAGCAGCAGAAGCACCGCCGCGCTGGCGGTGGCTCGTCGGGCTGACCGTCGCAACCGGTGAGGCTCGCACTGCACGGGCAGCGCGGTCAACTTGGATCCCCCGCTCGGATCCCACCCGGCACTCCGAGCCCACGCGGCCCGCGGCCACGACAGACTTGCCGTTCGACGAAGATACGCTCCGAGGCAGGTGCGCTCGGCTGGCGGCGCCGCCGCTGCACCAGCGTCACGGGCGGCGGTACACGGTCTCCCGGAGCGTCGATGCACCGGAGCGCGGCCGAGCAGGCGGTGCGCTGGCAGCTCCCGCATGGCGGCGAGCGCTGGGCGGGCCTGAACTTCCGCGACTGCTTCTCGTACGCTCTCGCGAAGCTGCTGGGAGAGCCACTGCTCTACACGGGCGAGGACTTCGCGCGGACCGACGTCGATGCCGTCGCGATCGACGAGTGACGAGGGGAGGCGATTCCGCAGCCCCGGCGGTCGTCGATCCCGTGACTGACCCGCCTCAAGGCACCGGAGCGTGCACGGCGAGAAAGCGGTCGAGCTCCTCGAGCTGCGCCGGGCTCAATCCGTGCCTGCGCTGCGCGGGATCGACCGCGGCGACGATCGGCTTGCCGGTCGACTCGCCCGCGGCCGCGAGCCACGCGAAGAACGGATCGTCGGGGCCGAGGCGGTAGCAGCACGGATCGCGCGGACTGTACGCGACGAACAGCGCGCGCGTTCCGGCCGCGGCGATCAGGTTCTCGTGCCCGACGACGTCGTAGAGCTGCGGGAAGAACTGCTCGTAGTCGCCGAGCTCCCACGCCTCGAGCACGTCGAGCAGGCGCTGCGACGACGGTGAGCCGCCGGCGACCGGCACCGCGACGTCGATGCGCGGGTCGAGCGCGCCGCTCAGATACGTCGTCCAGCCGCCGCCGGAGCGCCCGACCATCAGGACCGTGCGGTCGTCGTCCGGATGCTCCGCGACGAAGCCGTCCACGACCGCCTTCACCGGCAGCAGCAGCCAGGCGAGCGGGCTCGGGCCACCCTCGTCGAGGCGCCACAGCTCGTTGTGGCCGACCAGCGGCGGCACCGCATCGACTGCGTTCTGGCCGACCATCGGCATGTCCATCGCGACCACCGTCCAGCGCCGCGCGAGGAGCCACGAGATCACGTCCGCGCCGAGCACGCGCGCGGTGGCGTCGTGGCCCTCGTGGAAGATCGCGAGCCGGCCCGGCACGGGATCGGGCGGCGTGTAGCGCGTGACGCGCGAGGCGAAGCGCCCGCCCGCGTAGTCGATGCGGAAGTCCTCCGTCGTCGCCCAGCCGGTGACGTCGCCCACCGGGTAGCCCGACGCGGGCACGACCCGGTAGGACCACGACGCGGGCTTCGCGTACGGATCGTCCGCGCCGAAGACGATGCGGCGCGCGAGCGTGCGGACCTCATCGCGCGCGAGCAGGCGCTGGTAACCCGGTACGCGATCGGCCGCGCGCGACAGCAGCAGCACGTCGTCGCCGTGCGTGTACACGCAGTCGGGCACGTCGCGGTTCCACGCGCGCACCGGCTCGCCGCGGCAGCCCAGCGACGCCGGCGCGATGCCGCTCTCGCGCAGATACGCGTCGAGGTCGTCGAAGGTGCAGAAGAAGGACAGCCGCGGGAAGAGCGGATGGAACTTCGGGTAGCTGCAGCGCCCGCGTGCGCGCGGCCACACCTCGACCGGGGCGCTGGTCGCCGCCGCCGCACCGGCGCCACGGACGCGGAAGACGTGGCGGCGGCCGTTCTCGAGCGCGCCGACCGAACGCGTCGTGCCGTCGGCGGTCGCGATCTGCCGCCAGGCGGTGCCGTCGGCGGTCTGCTCCTCGATCTGCCAGGGACCGTCGGCGGACAGCGGATACCAGGTGAGGAAGGCGGCGCCGTCCTCGGGGAACGCCGACAGGTACACGGCCGGCGCGGCGGTAGGTCCGCGTGCGTCGCCGCAGGCGGCCAGGCCAAGCAGGAGCGTCAGACCGACGGCGGCGACGTGCCGCTGCAGCACCTCGAGCATCGCCCGAGGCTGCAACGTCGCGGCTGGTGGCGTCAAGACCGAACCGACGCTCGACAGACCGAACCGGCGGCGAACCGAACCGGCGCACCGGCTGACATCGGGAGAAGCGCCGCCGGCGCCTCTCGCGCAGCCGATGAGCGGCGACCGGCCGCGACCTACGCGGCTCGACCCCGGCACTGTTCCTCGATTCGGGCGCGCAACGCATCGGGGCACACACAACTCGTAGCCGTTGGGCCAGGCGAGCGCCCCGCTCTCCACGAAGCTTCGCGCGAAGAGCTGGCCCGAAGAATCTTCAGCGGAAGCGAGCGCCGGCCGCGTTTGCGGAACAGGGGGGAGGTCGGCAGTCCCTTGGAATCCGTCGGTGAACTCCAGTGTGACGGTGAGATGCTCGGCGTCACACGCGACATCCGCTTCCCTCGGTTGCCGAATTTCGCGCGCGCTCCTCCGGTTCTGGACATTCGAGTGGCCGAATCCGCCGTGGGTGACGGCCAACTTCTGCTTCCCGCCACGCCTTCTGCAGGTCGCCCCTGCGCGCCCGACGCGGCTCGCGGGCTCGGCTGCGCGGAGTAGCGCCCGATAGACAGCGGGCGAGCGCGACGCTCAGTCGATCCAGAGGCGCGCGAGCTCGATCTCGACGGCCGCGAACGGTGCGGCCCGAACGACGTCGCCGCCGGCATGTGTCTCGGCGATCATCCAGCGGCCGCCTTCGAGAGCGAGTACCTCGAGCGTGCGCGCAAGTGGGTCGACGAGCCAGACGTGGCGCACGCCCTCGCGCGCGTAGATCGCGAGCTTGTGGGTGCGATCGATGCGCGCGGTGGACGGCGACGGCGTCTCGCACAGCCAGTCGGGGGCGAGCGAGAAGTATGGTTCGTTCGGGACGCGCGACAGGCGTTCGCGCCGCCAGCCCGCAAGGTCGGGAACCACGACGTCGTTTCCGAGGTGAAGCTCGGGTTCGGACAGGATCGCCATGGCACGCTCGACAAGATCGCGAGGTGAATCGATCCGCAGCCGCGCCAGCTCACTCCCCCGGCGAAAGGGCTCGGCGCGCACGACGTCATCGGCCCGGCGGTTCCGACGCTGCTGATCAGGCTGCTGTCCCGAATCGCAGAAGGGTGGATCACGCGAGCTCGGGTGAACGGTCGAGTGCCGTGAAGCGGGCAACGGCGCAACGGACCGCGCGCGAGGTGCTCGACGAGGGCCTGCTGGCCTTCGACCTGCGGCAGGCACAAGCAGCGCGGTCGCTCCGTCTCGCGGTCGTCGGGGCTTGACGGCGGAGCGTTCGCGCGCTGGCGGTTGGTCCGGGGGGCGCGGCACGCAACGCGTACGATCGCGTTACTCCCCGTAAACCTCCCGCCGATGACCGATCTTGACGATCACCACGACGTCGGGGGGGTCGATGGTGTAGATGACCCGATAGTCGCCCACTCGCAGCCGACGTGCGCCTTTGAAGCTGTATCGCAGCGGTTTGCCGAACTCGACGGGACGGGAACCGAGTTTCCGAGTGATCGCAGCACGGATCCGTCGCTTCGCCGCCGCCGAGAGACCTGGAATGTCGTGGCGAACGACGCTTTCCAGGTATTCGATCCGGTACGTCAATCCCAGGCCTTGTCGTGGTCGATGCGCTTCTCTTTCCCGGCAAGTCGCTTGTCGGCGACACGGGCGAAGTAGAGATCCTCCTGGTACTCCAACGCCTCTTCGATCAGACGCAGCCCGACACTCGCAACGGACTGGTCACGCTTGCCGGAAAGACGTTCGAGGGCCTCGTAGACGTCGTCGTCGACGGTGATGTTGATACGCTTTTTTGCGGTAGGCATTGCCAGAACCCCCTGCGCACATGGTGTAACACCGGTGCGCCACCAGGCCAAAGGTCCAACGACCGACTCCGAGACGCAGCCCGGCGCCATCTCGCCTCACGGCGCCAGTCGGATGAGCGCATCGCCGAGGCCGGTCGCATATACCTGCGCTCGGCTTCTCGTGCCCGAGGTCGTGGCCGGGATGCGAGCCGCGTTCGCCGAGGACATCCGGAAGCTGTTCGTGATCGATCCCGATGCGTCGATCTGCGAGGACGCTGCGGCGATCGCCGAGATCACCGGCGTACGAACGCTCGATGCCCTGCATCTCGCCGCGGCTCCGCTACTCGGCGTGCTCGACGATCATGAACGCCGCGTGCGCGTCGAGCACCGGCGCGCAGCGCCGCCTCGAGCAGTGCCGCGGGCATGCCGAAGGAGGTGGGGGCAACGGCGACGACCGGCTACGGGAGCAATCGCGCGCCCCGACTCTCGCACGCTTCGAGGCGGCGCTTCGCGGCTGAAGCGCCCCCCGCACGTCCTCAGGCGAGGGGGTTCTCCCAGCGCAAGGTCGGGAAGCGCGCGAAGTCGCCGTCGGTGCTGCAGAGGACGAGACCGTGCTCGATCGCGAGGGCGGCGAGGTGAGCGTCGGACACGAGCTTCGGCGACGCTGCGGGACCGCCGAGGAGCTCTGCCAGGATGCCCGCGTGGCGCTCGCCCGCCGCGGGATTCCAGACGTTGTCGACGGCGAGCCAGCTCGCGACCCGCTGCCAGGCATCGGGCATCGGCAGTGGATCGGAGAACACCCGCGGATTCGTCACGATGCGCAGGAAGGCGAGCAGGCTCGGCCACGGCAGGCCGACCCGGGGATGACCGTTCAGCTGCTCGTCCAGCCAGAGTCGCGCGGGGCGATGCTGGCGATATTCGGCGATGACGGCGTAGAGAAGCAGGTTCGCATCGACCAGGATCAACGGTAGCTCTCGCCCTCGCCGAAGGAGAGCACCTCGTCGATGTTGTCGAGGCTCTTGAGGCGCGGCCTGCCGAGCGAAGCGGGCGCGGTGCGAAACACCGCACGCCGCTTGCGGGACGGCTTCGCCATCGCGGCGATGCCGGCGCGCAGCACGGCGTTGATCGTCTGCTTCAGCCCTTCGTCGCGCAGACGCTGTAGCCGAGCAATCTCGGTCGCGACGTCATCCTCGATGGTGATGGTCGTGCGCACCGCCAAAACGTATTGTGGTGATGCGTTGATGTCAAGCTCTTGCTGCCGCGATGGCGGTGCCGCGCGTCAAGCACCGCAGCGCAGTGCCGCCTCGAGCAGCGCCGCGCGCATGCCGAAGTAGGCCGGCTTGCGCCGCCAGTCGTCGTCGAACGGCAGCGGCCAGTCGGTGGATCCGAAGAACGAGCGCAGCCAGCTGTGGCGGTCCGAGAGCCCCCACGTCGTGACGCCGCTGCACGCCGGCACGGTGGCACACGCAGCGACCGCCGAGCGGTAGTAGCCGCCCTGGAAGGCGAGCCGGCTCGGCAGGTCGCCGGTGCGGAACACGAGCGTCACGTCGAGCTCGGTCAGCTCGACCGTCAGGCCGAGGTCGGTGAAGCGCCGCAGCGACGCGGCAATGGTCGCCTCGTCCGGGTACTGCCCGATCGGGGCGAGCCCGAGGTGCACCTGGAAGCCGAGGCCGTCGAGCGGCGCTCCGCCGGCGAGCAGCTCCTGCACCAGCGCGTAGAAGCGATCCTGCCGCGGACCCGGCGCCTCGATGCCGACCTCGTTCACGAACAGGTGCGCAGCCGGGTCGGCGGCGCGTGCGAGGTGCAGCGCCTCGGCGACGTAGCCCGGGCCGAGCAGGCGGCGGAAGACGTTGTCGTCGAGGCCGTCCGCGGTGGGCGGATCGAGGACGCCGGCCAGCGGCTCGTTGACCACGTCCCACTGTGCGACGTGTCCGGCGTAGCGACCCGCGACCGTCGAGATGTGCTCCACCATCATCGCGCGCAGCGCTTCGGCGTCGCTCGCGTTCTCGACGTACGCCGGCAGCTGCAGCGCTCCCCACACCAGGTTGTGACCGCACACGCGCTGGCCGCGCGCCGCGGCGAGCGCGACCACCGCGTCCGCCGGTCCGAAGACCCAGCTGTCGGGCTGCGGGTGGATCGGTCCCCACTTCATCGCGTTCTCGGCGGTGCGCGACGTCGTGTCGTGCGCGAGCGCGGCATCGTAGAGCGGGTCGGCGAACACCTCGTCCGGCTCGACCGCGACACCCACCTCGCGGCCCGCGTCGGCAGCGAGGGCGCGCAGCCCGCGCGTGGTCGCGTCGCCGAGCGCACCTGCAGCGAGGCGCAGCAGGGTCGTCTCGGCGTCGGCGACGGTCGCTCCGCCGCCGCATGCGTCGGCGGGAAACGTCGTGTCGAGGCTCGCGCGCACCCGCTCGAGGCTGCGGCGGCGTGCGTCGTGTCCGCTCGCGGAGTCGGGCAGCAGCGCGATCTCGCTGCGCACCACGCGCCGGCACAGTGGCGCGAGCGTACCGAGGACGGCGGCGCTGCAGGATGGCGTTCCCGGCAGCGTTGCACCCGCCGTGTCGATTGCAGCGACGAGGCGTGCGGCCGCCTCGTCGCCGCCCGCGCTCGCGGCGGCGCACGCCGGGGAATCGGATGCCCAGTCGCGCACGATCCGATCCGTCGCGCGGGCGACCCGCGCCGCGACCGCCGGGGCCGGCATCACCGCCACGACGTGCGCGACGGACACGGAGCGCAGGAGGGCGATCGAGCGCATCTGGGGGCGGGAACGTACGCGCCGCGTGCTGCGCGATCAACGCGGGATTCGCGTCGCCCGACGCCCGCGAACCGATTGTGCCGAATGCGCGAGCAATTGCTTCGAGACGACCCACGCGAACGACCCGGAGAACGTTGGGGACCATCCCCGCGCCAGCCGGGGAAGAGTTCAACGGCGACGACTTCGATGTCGGGCAGTCTTGATGCCTTGACATCAAGAAAACGGCTGCCTACGACATCCACCGTGCGGACGACGCTCACGCTGGACGACGATCTCGCAGGCCTGCTGCAGCAGCGCGCCCTCCAACTCGGCCTGTCGTTCAAGGAAGTGGTCAACCGGACCCTGCGAGCCGGGCTCGGAGAAGCAGGTCGTCCGCAGCAGAATCCGCCGAGGACGATCCCCCATTCCTTCGGCTTCCGGCCAGGGGTCGACCTCGACAAGCTGAACCAGCTCGCCGACGAGCTGGAGGTCGACGCGTTCGTCGCCGCACGACGGAAGCGCAACGGGTGATCCTGCCCGACATCAACGTCCTCGTGCACGCCCACAACTCGGACTCGCCCGTGCACGATCGGGCGAGAGCGTGGTGGGACGGCTGCCTGGCCGGCACCGAGGGCGTCGGCCTCGCCATCGTCACGATCCTCGGATTCGTCCGAATCGCGACGCACCCCCGCATCCTGACGAATCCGCTTCCGGTCGGAGACGTGACGAAGCGGATCGCGAGCTGGCTCGAGCTTCCGCACTTCCACATCGCGCACCCCTCGGAACGCCATTTCGAGGGCTTGCGCGACGCCCTCGACGAGCTGGGTACGGGCGGCAACTTGACCACCGACGCTCACCTCGCCGTGCTCGCGCGGGAGCGCGGGTACGTTCTCTACACGACCGATGCCGACTTTCATCGATTCCGGAATCTCCGCCATGAGAACCCCTGCAGGGGATGAACCACGCTGATGGCCGCGCCGACCGCACCGCTGGCCGGGGCCGTCGTGGTCTCCATCGGGCACACGCTGCCCGGCCTGTACTGCATCGCGATCCTGCGCGATCTCGGCGCACAGGTGATCCGCGTCGAGCGCCTGCGGCGCGGCGGCGCGCACGATCCGTACGCCGGGCTCGACGGCGGCTTCCCGGTGCGCTCGCTCACCGCCGGCACCGGCGTCGTGAACCTGGATCTCAAGGTCGAGCAGGGCCGCGACGCCGTGTGCCGCCTCGCACGCAAGGCCGACGTGGTGCTCGAAGGCCATCGGCCCGGCGTCGCCGCGCGCCTCGGGGTGGACTACGCGCGGTTGTCGGCGGATCACCCGGCACTGGTCTACGCGTCGGTCTCGGGCTTCGGGCAGACAGGCCCGTTCAGCCAGCGGCCGGGACACGACGTCAACTACCTGGCCGAGACCGGGGTGCTCCACCTCGGCAACCCGACGGGATTGCCGGGCGTGACGGTCGCGGACGGCCTCGCGGGTGTGATCACCGCCCTCAACGTCGTCGCCGCCGTGCACGCCGCGTCGCGCAGCGGTCAGGGACAGCACCTCGACCTCGCGATCGTTGACGGACCGCTGTTCCTGATGGCCACGGAGCTCGAGCACTTCTGGCGCACCGGTCGCGCCCGGGGGCCCGGCGACACCCACCTGACCGGCCGCCACCCGTGGTACGACGTCCACGCGACGGCCGACGGCGGCGCCATCGCCGTCGGTGCGGTGGAGCCGGCGTTCCACGCCGCGTGGGCGCGCGGCATCGGCGCCCCGGAGCTCGCGGCCACGCAGCACGCCGGCGGTGAAGCGCTCGCCACCGCGTGGCACGCGACGCGCGACGCGCTCGCGGGACGCACCCGGGACGAGGCCCTGGCACTCTTCGAGGGCGAGGAGGCCTGCGTCAGCCCGGTGCTCGACACCGCCGAGGTGGCCCGGTCGCCGCTGATGGAGCGCGTGCGCATCCCGGGCACCCGGGACGGCGAGTCGCTCGTGCGATCGCCGGTGGCGACGGCGCCGGCCCCGTGGGGCGAGGAGCTTGGCGGCGGCGCGCTGCTCGAACGCTTCGGCTTCGACGCCGCCGAGATCGAGTCGCTGCGGCGTGCGGGGGCGCTCGGCGAGGATCCCTGACCGGTTCGAAAGGCGCGTCGTCAGGGGAGCGTGACGAGCCGGACGCCGAAGCGTCGCGTCACAGCGCGATCGTGGTCATGTCCGCGCCGGCGTCGTCGGCGGCGAACCAGTCCGCGATCCACTGCGGCACCGGTCCGCGCCGCGGGTCGTGGAGGGGCGACAGCGTCTCGAGCAGCCCGAGCCCGAGCGCCAGGAGTCGCGTGCGCGGGATCCGCGGCAGGCCGGGATCGTCGGCCGGAGGCTGCTCGCAGGCGATGCAGGCTGCCTGCACGCGCGCGCCGAGCGCGCTCACATGCGCCCAGGTGCGGCGCGTGACCCCGAGGCGGTACCAGTAGTCGCCGACGACCTCCCGGTACACGTCGAACATCGCGTGCCGGTGCTCGAACTCCTCGACGAAGTGCCACAGCAGGAACGACGTGATGCGCGCGTCGCCGCCCGCGAACAGTACCTGCCGGCTCTCGACGAGGTACTTCGCGAGCGGCTTGAAGCCGAGCTCGATCGCGGTCGCGTACGCGAGCGCGAACTCGGTGGACTCGTTGCGCTGCAGGTCGTCGTACGAGCGGTTCACCTCGTCGCGGACCGCTTCGAGCTCCGGGTGCTTGCGCAGCAGCAGATCCTGGTGGTCGATGTGGAACTTCGCGTGCTGGCCCTCCTGGATGCAGAAGCGGTTGGCCTCGTCGCGCGCGGCGCCGTCGCGGATGCGCGGCATCGCCTCGCGGATCGCCTTGATGAAGTAGCGCTCGAACCCCGGTGCGACGAGCGACATCCCGTTGGCGAGCAGGCTCGCCTCACGGCTCTTCGGGTTGAACCAGAAGGGGATGTCGTCGGGGAACTCGAAGCGGAGCTTGCGCAGCTTGATCACGTCGCTCTCCCGGGCTGGCACCGCAGCTCGAAGCCGGGGAAGCGGCCGAGCCTGATCGTGTCGAGCTTCGCCGTGTAGTCGGGGAAGCCGACGTACGGCATGAACACGCGCGGCTTTCCCGGCACGTTGGCGCCGAGATACCAGGAGTTGCAGCGCGGATAGAGCGTGCGCTCGGAGCGGACGTTCACCGTGTGCACCCAGTCGCGCTCGGCCTCGATGCCCGCCTCGACCGCGACCGCATCCTCCGCGCGCAGCCACGCGATCAGGTCGCGGATGAACTCCGCGTGCTGCTCCACGCCGGTCACGAGGTTGGCGAGCACCGACGGGCTGCCCGGCCCGGTCATGGTGAACAGGTTCGGGAAGCCCGAGACCATGAGGCCGAGGTAGGTGAGCGGCCCCGCGGCCCACTTGTCGGCAAGCGAAAGGTCGTCCCGGCCGCGGATGTCGATGCGCAGCAGCGAGCCGGTCATCGCGTCGAAGCCCGTGGCGAAGACCACGTCGTCCAGCGCGTGCTCGGTGCCGCCGGTGACCAGCCCGGTCGCCGTGAAGCGCTCGATCGGGTGCGCGCTCACGTCCACGAGGCGGACGTTGTCGCGATTGAACGTCTCGTAGTAGCCCGAGTCGGCGCAGAGACGCTTGCAGCCGATGATGCCCTTCGGGCACAGCAGCTCGGCGGTCGCGGGATCCGCGACGATCGCGCGGATCTTGCCGCGCACGAACTCGGCGGCGTGCCAGTTCGCTTCCTCGCTCAGCACGATGTCGCCGAAGGCACCGAGGAACATGAAGCCGCCGAGCTGCCAGTGCTCCTCGAAGCGCCGTCGCCGCTCCTCGGGCGTCGCGGCGAGGACCGAGTCCGAGTGGCGCGGATGATCCGGCCCGAAGGCCGCCGGCTGCTGCCGCGCGCGCCGCCGGTGGTCGGCGTAGCTTGCCTTGACGCGCGCGACCTCGTCCGGGTCGACGGGCCGGTTGCGCGCCGGGACGCTGAAGTTCGCCGTGCGCTGGAAGACCGTGAGCTCGGCCGCCTGCTGCGCGAGGAACGGGATCACCTGGATCCCGGACGACCCGGTCCCGATCACGCCGACGCGGCGACCCGTGAAGTCGACGCCGTCCTGCGGCCAGAGGCCGGTGTGGAAGGTCCTGCCGGCGAACTCGTCGCGTCCCGGGAAGGCAGGTGTGTTGGCCGCGGACAGACAGCCGGTGGCCATGATGAGGAAGCGCGTGTCGAAGACGTCGCCGCGGTCCGTCTCGACGAGCCAGCGCTGCCTCTCGTCGTCCCAGCGGGCGCGCCGCACGCCCGTCTCGAGCTGGATCAGCGGGTGGAGCGCGAAGCGCGTCGCGACGTGCTCCGCGTAGGCGAGGATCTCCGGCTGCGCCGCGTAGCGCTCCGTCCACGCCCAGTCCTGCTGGAGCTCCTCGGAGAACTGGTAGCTGTAGTCGATGCTCTCGACGTCGCAGCGACAGCCCGGGTAGCGGTTCCAGTACCAGGTGCCGCCGACGCCGCCGGCGCGCTCCACGCCCTTCACCGAGAGTCCCTCGGCGCGGAGGAGGTGGATCATGCAGAGGCCGCCGAGGCCGGCTCCGACGACGAGCGCGTCGAGTCGTTGGGTTGGCGCTGGCCACTTCACGGCGTGTCCCTCTTCGAGTCCGGAGCGTCGCACGGCGGCCGGTATCGTCGCCTGATCCTTGCGCGCCAGGCGCCGCTCATGCGGACCGGGACGGGGAACCCGGGTCGTCCATGCGGCGCCGGGCGCGCCAGACGTCCGGGCTGAGACCGGTCCAGCGTTTGAAGGCGCGGTGGAACGCGCTCGGCTCGGAGAAGCCGACGTCCGACGCGATCTGCGCGACCGGCAGGCGGCGTTCGTCGAGCATCCGCAGCGCGAGAGCGCGCCGCATCTCTTCGACGAGATCCTGGTACGAGGTGCCCTCCTGCCGCAGCCGGCGCTGCAAGGTGCGGACGTTGATTCCCACGGCGGCGGCGATGCTCGTCACGGAGGGCGCGCCTCCCTGAAGCTGCGGCGCGAGCGCGGCGCGCACCTCGTCGACGATGCCATCCGGCCGGGGGCGCTCGGCGAGGAGCGCCGCCGCATGGCGGCGCATGACGCGGTGGAGGTGCGGGTCGGCGGTGGTCAGAGGACGCCGCAGGAGCGCGCGACTGAGCACGATCTCGTTCGCGTCGCAGTCGAACTCGGGCATGCGGCCGAAGAAGCGCCGATACTCCTCGGCCCCCGCGGGGCGCGCATGACGGAAGCGAATCTCGAGCGGCCGCCAGTCGTCGCCGACGAGTTGGCGACACACCGTGACCAGAGCGCCCAGGCTGTAGTCGGCCACCTGGCGTGTGGTGCCAACCGGGTCGCCGCGAAAGCGCTGCACCAGCCGGGTTCGCTCGGTGCCCATGTGCAGCTCGAACTCGGCCGCGTCGTGCAACAGGCGATTGTAGCGCACGAGGACATCGAAGGCGTCGGCGAGGGTCGGGCTCGATCGTACCGCGTAGTCGAGTACGTCACCGTGGCCGGCGGGAAGATGCTGCTGGGCGTGCAGACCGAAGAACGGGTCTCCGCTCAGGCGGGCCATCTCGTCCCACAGAGCCTCTTCCGTCTCCACGGGGATGCGCGTCTCGAGATCGTCGAGGCGGTCGGAGTCGATGCCGAGCCTGCGCAGCGTCAGGCTGGGGTCGATGCCGACCGCGCGCGCGGCGGCGACGACGCCCCCAACGACCCGCGCCGAGACTCCGACGTTCCTCTGGCGGCTCACACTCGGGCCCATCGGGCAGAGACTCTACTCCGGGGTACCGGTGTGAACCAGCGCTCGCCGCGAGCGCCCCGGGGGGCGGCGAGCACTGCCGGCGATGGCGGATCCGCTGCCGGCTGTGTCGTCCGTGGTCAACCGGGTGGCGCGTCCGGTCACTGCTGCCGGCCACGGGGGCCCCTATCCTGTGCGCAAAGGAGACCGGACGATGTCAGACCACGGTGAAGGCCGCCTGCTGATTGCCGACAGCGACATGCACGTCATGGAGCCACCCGACCTGTGGCAAAAGTACATCGCCCCCGAGTTTCGTCACGCGGCGCCCGTCGGACTCACGGAGATGCCGCGGGACATGCGCGTCAAGGTGAAGTCGCGCGTGCTGCTGCGCAGCGGCAGCGTCGAGCCGGCACGCGAGGAAGCGGGGCGGGTGCGGGGATGGAAGGCCCACCACGAGGACGTCTACGCGGACGCGACGGAGCGCGGCTGGGACGCGGTTTCACAGCTCCGGGCGATGGACGCGGAGGGCCTCGACATGGCGGTCCTGTTCCCGTCCCGGGGGCTCTTCGTCCTCGGTCTGGACAGCGTCCGGATGATGGGGACCGACGGACTCGAGCCGGAGTACGCCGCGGCCATCGCGCGCGCCTACAACGACTGGTTGTACGACTTCTGTCGCGAGAATCCCGCCCGCCTGATCGGGGCGGGGATGGTCGCGCCGCACGACGTGCAGGCCTCGGTGCGGGAAACGCGGCGCTGCGTCGAGGAACTCGGCTTCCGGGCGATGTTGCTGTCGCCCGGATGCATCGACCGCCGTCCGTGGCACGATCGCCACTACGACCCGCTGTGGGCGGAGTGCGAGCGCCTGAACGTCCCCATCACCTTCCACGGCGGCGGGCAGACGTATCTCCGGCCGGACTTCTCGCTCGAGGTCTTCGACGAGTTGATGCTGTGGCACACGTTCTCTCAGCCCCTCGGCATCATGGCGACGGCGGCGAGCCTCACGGCAGGCGGCGTGCTGCACCGCTTCCCGAAGCTGCGGGTGGGCCTTCTCGAGGGCAACTGCTCGTGGGCTCCATGGCTCTTCCACCGCCTGGACGAGCACTTCGAGTGGATCGGATGGCGCGAGGCGCCGGAGCTCGACCGCAAGCCCTCCGAGTACTTCCGCCAGCGCTGCTACCTCTCGGTGGAGCCCGACGAGACGACCGCGCGCCAGTACGTGGAGTGGTTCGGCGACGACAACCTGGTGTTCTCCACTGACTACCCGCACGGCGACTCGAAGTATCCGGAGTCCGTACGCGCGTTCTGGAAGCTCGATCTCCCCGAGTCGAGCAAGCGGAAGATCACGAGCGAGAACTGGAGTCGCCTCTACGACGTGCCGCTCGCGAAGCACGCCCGACCGGCAGCTGCTTCGGGGATATCCTGATCAGAAGCACCGCGATCGAGAAACGTTGGCACGAGATCGTGGTCCCGGAGTGGGCGAAGCTCCGGAATCCCTGGGAAGGAAGACATGCGAGCGCTGGTTCTCGACAAGAACATGCCGCGGCTTGCGGCGACGAAGATCTTGTCCTTCCTCACGCCGCGAGCGTTCGTCGGTCCCACCGCACCGATCCAGCTACGCGACATCCCCGACCCCGTGCTGCCGGCGCCGGACTGGCTCGTGGTTCGCACGAAGCTCTGCGGCCTCTGCGGGAGCGACTACAAGCAGGTGTTCATGAACGGGTCGCTCGACAATCCGATGACGTCGCTCATCTCGTGGCCGCAGGTGCTCGGGCACGAGGTCGTGGGCGTCGTCGACGAGGTCGGTCCGGCCGCGCGGGAGCGGCGTGTCGGCGAGCGCGTGGTCCTGAACCCGTGGCTGTCCTGCGTGCCGCGCGGGCTTCCGCCGTGCGCGTGGTGCCGGCGTGGCGACGTTGCGCAGTGTCTCAACTTCGCCCGCGGCTCGATCCCCGCGGGAATCCACACCGGAACCTGCTCTGCAGCCACCGGCGGTCAGGCGCCGCTGGTCCCGGCCCACGATTCGCAATGGATTCCGGTTCCGGACGACATCGGTGACGACGCAGCAGTCCTCGCCGACCCATTCGGCGTCTCGCTTCACGCGATCCTCCACAACCCTCCGCCCGACGGTGGAACGGTCCTGGTCTACGGACTCGGAACCCTCGGGCTCCTCGCCGTGGCGATCCTGCGCCGGTTGTATCCGAGCGTTCGCGTGCTGGGCGTCGCCCGCTACGACCATCAGGCGCGCCTTGCGGAGCGGTTCGGCGCCGAGCGCGTGCTCCGTCACCAGCCCGCCCGGCGCATCATCGAGGATCTCGCGCAGCTCACCGGCGCGGATCTCCTCGAGCCATGGCGCGGGCTTCCCATGCTGAACGGCGGTGTCGACGTCGTCTACGATACCGTGTCCGGACCGGAGACCCTGGAGGTCGGGGTGCGGGTGACGCAGTCCCGGGGCAGGATCATCGCCCTCGGCGTCGAGCCGCCCCGCCGCTTCGAGTGGACACCCTTCTACTTCAAGGAGCTCGCGCTGGTCGGGTCGAACGCGTTCGGCGTCGAGGCGCACGACGGCCGCCGCCAGCATGCCATCCACTGGTACTTCGAGTTCATCCGCGACGAGCACATCGACGTCACGCCCATCATCACCCACCGGTTTCCCCTGGCCGACTATCGCGACGCCTTCATGACGTGCTGGGACCAGGGCCGGCACGGCGCGGTGAAGGTGCTCTTCGACGATTTCGGCCATTGAATCCCGCCCCGCGCGAAGGACGACTCATGGAACCTGCGTTCGAAAGTGCCACCCGGCTCTTCGGGGGCTCGATGATGAGCCCGATTCCGGACCCGTATCCCGTGTACCGCCAGCTCCGGCGCGACCGTCCGGTGGTGATGCTCGATGGCCAGCTGGGTCGCGTCGCCCTCATCTCGCGCTACGACGACGTCGCCGCGGCGCTCAAGGACTCGGCGGTGTTTTCGGCGCGGGGCAACGCGCGCGGCATCGGGATGGTCATGGGGCGGACGATCCTCGAGATGGAGGGCGCGGAGCACCTGCGGCAGCGCCGCCTCGTGACGCCGGCGTTCTCGCCGCGCACGCTGCGTGAGGGGCTCGACGTCGTCGTCGAGAACGTCATCGAGCGGCTCGTCGACGGCTTTGCCGGCGATGGCAAGGCCGACCTGGTCTCGCAGCTCACCTTCACGTTTCCGCTGCGGGTGATGGCGCACGTGATGGCGCTGCCGATCGACGACTTCGACCAGTTCCACCACTGGGCGATCGACCTGCTGTCGATCGCCGACGACCCGCAGCGCGGCTTCGATGCCGCAGCGAAGATCGTCGACTACCTGCGTCCGATCCTCGAGGAGCGTCGCCGCGACCCGGGCTCGGACCTGATCAGCACCCTGCTGCACGCCGATGTCGAAGGCGAACGGCTCACCGAGGAGGAGGTGCTGAGCTTCCTGCGGCTCCTCCTTCCAGCGGGCGCCGAAACGACCTATCGCCTGACGGGCAGTCTCCTCCACGCGCTGCTCACGCATCCGGAGGCGCACGACGAGGTGCGCTCCGACCCGGCCGGTCTCGATCGCGCGATCGAGGAGACGCTGCGCTGGGAGGCCGCCGTGCAGTACGTGTCGCGGGAGACGACGCGCGCGGTCGAGGTCGCGGAAACGACGATCGGCCCGAACGAGCTCGTCATGCTCGCGATCGGATCGGCGAACCGCGACGGGGCGCACTTCGAGGATCCCGACCGCTTCGTACTCGGCCGCAGGAGCGTGGGCGACCACCTGGCGTTCGGCTTCGGCGAGCACTTCTGCCTGGGGTCGAACCTCGCACGCCTCGAAGCGCGCACGGCGGTGCGCATCCTGTTCGACCGCCTGCCGAACCTGCGCCTCGCGCCCGACGCCGACTGCCGCATCGTGGGGCTCGCGTTTCGCTCGCCGGACCGCCTGCCGGTCGTCTTTGGTTGACGCCCGAGGCCGAGGCGATTCCGCAACCGAGAAGAGACCCATGACGAGCTACGAGATCATCGACGCCGCGGGTGCCGCGTCGAGGGTCCGGCCCTCATCGGGAGCGGTTCAGCGTGCTGCCCGCGGGCGCCTGCGCCGTGCTGGACGGCCACGGCAACTGCGATGTGCGGCCGGGTGCCGGGCCCCCAGGTCTCGCTCGAGGAGACCAACGTGCGAGGCGTCTGAGCGATGAGCTACCACTACCCACCCGAGGCGAAAGCCTTCCGTCGTGAGCTGCGCGCGTGGCTCGACGCCAACCTGCCGCAACGCCGGCGTATGGCTCGAGGAAGTGGCGCGGTTGGTGATCGACTGAGGGCGAGGATCCGGTCGATCCGATGGCGTCGCAGGACGTCGCCCGGCCGCCTTCGTCACGCCCGGTCGCGACGGCGCGGCGTGCGATCCTGCGCGGCACGCCGTGCGCGGGCGGCTGCGTCGGGTGCACGCCACGCCCCGCGGATCACGCCGCCAGCACCCTGGCGCTGCCGGCGAGCTTCACCTCGCCGTTTTGATTGACGAGCGACACGTCGGCGCTGATCACGTTGCCCTGCGCGGTCTTTTCCTTGCTCGTGACGACGATCTTCGTCGAGAGCGTCTCCTCCGGCCAGGTCTGCTTCGTGAATCGCACGCGATAGTTCAGGAGGTTGCCGACGCCTGCCCAGTCGGTGATCGCGCGTCCGAGGAGGCCCATCGAGAACATGCCGTGTCCGAAGACGCTCGGCAGTCCGGCCGACTTCGCGGCGACCTCGTCCGAGTGCATCGGATTGAAGTCGCCGGACGCCCCCGCGTACTTGACGAGGTCGGTGCGTCCGAGCTTGTGACTCACGACCGGCGCTTCGCTGCCGACGTCGATGCCGTCCGCTTTCAGCTTGAATACGGGTCTTGCCATGATCGTCTTCCTCTCGGTTCCGGTCGCGCCTGCTAGCGGCGGTGAATCAGGTTGAAGATCTCGGTGACGACGGGTTCGCCGTTCTCGTTCTTGAACACCGTCTCCATCACGACGAAGGTCATCACCTTGCCGCCGGACTCCTTGGTGTAGATGTCGTTGATCCTGCCGAACGAGGTCAGGACGTCGCCGCTCTGCACGGGCTGGTGATAGACGAACTCCTGCTCGCCGTGCAGCACGATCCCGCCGCTCTTCATCAGGTCGCTCATGATCGACATCATCGGGTTGCCCTTGCCGCCGGTGGGATCGGCCGGCTGGTCCTCGGCCCAGGCGCCCAGGAAGGGGGACGCGAAGGTCCAGGTCGGTGGCACCGGAATGCCGTCGAAGCCCGCTTCGCGCGCGGCGCGGAGGTCGTGGTAGACGGGGTTCGTGTCCGTCACCGCGGCGGCGAAGCGGCTCGCCGCGCCGCGCTCGACGTGGATCGTGTGCGCCGACATCGGCGCGCCCTTGTAGTCATCGAAGCTCATCGTCGTTCCTCGCTGTGTGGGATCCGGCCGCCGGCGACGGCAGGACGTCAGGCGTCGACCGCCTGATAGGGGATCTTGAAGCCATCGGTCGAGTGGATCGGCGCGCGATGGTCGCGGATCTCCTCGACGGTCGGCGGCTTGCCCGCCGGACAGTTCCAGCCCGGCGCCGACCCGACGAAGATGCGCGCGTAGCGTCCCGCGCCGACGTTGAACACGTCGTGGGTGTACTCGCATTCCTCCGCGCAAAGGTAGGCGACCAGCGGCGCGATGTACGCCGGGTCGAAGACGTTCGCCGCGTCGCCCATCGGCGCCATCAGGCTCTCGGTCAGACGGGTGCGCGCGATCGGCGCGACCACGTTGGACTTGATGTTGGACCTGGCGCCCTCGATCGCGAACACGCTCGACAGCCCGACCAGGCCCATCTTTGCGGCGGCGTAGTTCGCCTGTCCGAAGTTGCCGAAGAGTCCGGCGGCCGACGCGGTGTGCACGATGCGCCCGTAGCCGTTCTCCTTCATGATCCTGAACGCGGGCTGCGTCACGTAGAACGCCCCCTTCAGGTGGACGTCGATCAGGACGTCGAAGTTCGCCGACGGCATCTTCTGGATCGATCCGTCGCGCAGGATGCCCGCGTTGTTGATCACGATGTCGACGCGACCGAACGCTTTCATCGCCGTCGCGACGATGCTCTCGCCGCCCTTTGCGGTCGAGACCGAGTCGTAGCTCGCGGCGGCTTCGCCGCCCCTGGCCTTGATCTCGGCGACGACCTGGTCGGCGGCCTTCGTGTCGTTGCCCTGGCCGTCGGACGTGCCGCCGAGGTCGTTGACGACCACCCGGGCGCCGCGCTCGGCGAGATAGTGCGCGTAGCTGCGGCCGAGGCCGCCGCCGGCGCCGGTGACGATGGCGACGCGTCCGTCGTAGCGGATGCTGCTCATGGAGACTCCTCTCGTGCGTGGTTGATGGTGATCGAGGTGGATCCGGATCGGCTTGCGCTCACAGCAGGCAGCTCGCCGGCAGGGGGTGCCGGTACAGCTTCGGCGCGTTCTCGTAGGAGATCTTGCGGATCCACTCGAAGGGTAGCCCGGACAGCATCTTCTCCATCACGCGCTGCGTGTCGGGTCACGCGTCATCGTGTACTTGACAAGCCGCGGCTCCGGGTCGGAGAGCAGCGGATGCGTGGCGGGACGGTTGATGCCGAGCTTGATGACGCGGGCCATTGCCGGTTCCTCCGCGGATCTTCTACCCCGCGGGCATCGCGACCTTCCAGAGCCGGGCCATGCCGGACGGCGCGTTTTCCGCGTTGACCCATGTACAGAGCTGCACTGGGGTCGCCGGCGCTTTTCGAGTCGGGAGGCAGCAGGCGTGCATCGTCATCTCCAATCGGGACCGATCGCGATCGCGTGTCTCGCCGTGTCCGTCGCGCTCGTGACGCTGCTCGCGACCGGCGCGCTCGCACAGGTCTCCCCCGGCGAGATCGTCGGCCCCGAGCAGGCCGAGTGAGTGAAGGGACTGGTCTCGCCGGGAGTCGAGCTGCTGGTGCGGCGCGGCATGGAGCTGCGCATCGTGCCGTACCGGCCGGTGGAGCTGCGTCCGAGCGTCAAGGCCGCGACCGAGCAGTACGCCGCGCAGGCGTCGCTCGATGCGAACGGCGTCCTCACCGGCTGGGTCGCGGGCCTCCCGTTCCCGCGCATCGACCCGTCCGACCCGCAGGCGGGCACGAAGGTGATGTACAACGTCAACCGGACGCCAAATCTCACCGACGACCTCGGCCTGCACCTGATCGAGTCGGCGAGCGGCACGCTGTCGAAGTCCGGGGAGGAAGGGCGCTTCGACGTCGAGCGTCACTTCACGATCGACTGGCTCCGGATGCTGCGCTACGCGGGGCGTCTCGAGGTCGAGCCGAAGCCGACCATCGCGGACAACCCCGACGGGGTGTTCCAGAAGATGGCGCAGTACCCGTTCCTCGAGCCGTTCGATCTCAAGGGCACCGGGCTGCTGAGCTTCCGCTACCTCGACCCGTCGAAGCAGGACGACACCTGGCTCTACATGCCCGCGCTGCGGCGCGTGCGCCGCCTTTCGAGCTCGCAGCGCTCGGACGCGCTGTTCGGCCAGGACATCGATCTCGACAGCTACAACGTCTACTCCGGTGACGTCTCGTGGTTCACGTGGCGGCTGCTCGGCGAGAAGCAGATGCTCGGCTCCATGCACGGCGAGAGCATGCCGCCGAAGCCGTGCACTCGCGACGGCGGCGCGACGTTCTGCGACGCCTGGGAGATGCGTCCGGTGTACGTCATCGAGGCGAGCTCGAAGCTCCCCGGCTACGCGTACTCGAAACGCGTCCTCTTCGTGGACAAGGAGACCTTCCTGCCGCTCTACTCCGACGTCTACGACGCCTCCGGTGAGCTCTGGAAGACGATGGTGCAGAGCATCCGCGTCGCGCGGAAGCCCAACCCCGACGCGGCGCTCGAGTATCCCGACGAGATGCCCTTCATCTACGGCTTCGCGATGGTCGATCTGCAGCTGCTGCACGGCACGCGCTCGGCGATCCCGGGCACGCAGTTCCGCGAGGAGCCGGGCTGGTACTTCAACATGGGTCCCAGGTACGGCAACGACGAGCGCACGTTCACCGTGACGGCGCTCATGGCCGCGGGACGCTGACGCGTGCTGCTGCGCGCGGTGCTCACGCTGGCGGGTCTGCTCGCCCTCGTGTCGGGTGCGCAGGCGACCATCCGCCTCGGCCCGGCGCAGCTGGCGGGCGACCTGTCCGCGCAGAACCTGATCCGCACGCGTGACGTCGGCCAGTTCCAGTTCGTCCAGCAGCGCAACACGCTGCGTCTGTCGCTCGACTACGGCTGGCTCGAGAACGGCAAGCTGCTCGACCGCTACGACGCGCCGTGGCTCGAGAAGTCCTCGCTCTACCTGCTGTACCGCGGCGTCTACGACAGCGTCTTCGACTGGGCACCCGGCGGGAATCTCTGGACCAACCAGGGCAAGCCCGACGGCGGCCGCATCTCGCAGCTGTCGCACTCGACGCGCACCGCGCTCAAGTACTCGAACGACCTCCGCGAGGCCTACGTCGACCTGGACTTCGCAGCGATCCCGCTCCACCTGCGTCTCGGCAAGCAGCAGATCATCAGGGGCGAGACCGACTTCTTCCGCATGCTCGACCGGGTGAACTCGCTCGACCTCACCTGGCACCTGATCTGGGAGACGGAAGCGCAGCACGGCTGGGACCAGCTGCGCGTACCGTACTGGATGGCGCGCGCGATCTACGATCTCCCGAACCTCGGCCCGGTCACCGAGACCTTCGTGGAGGCCTTCTGGAACCCAGGCGACTGGATCCCGGCGAAGCGCCAGTACTCGCCGGACTCGCCGTGGTCGATTCCGTTCCAGGACCCGACGGCCGGCATCTTCCCGAACGGCCCCGAGCGCAGCGTCACCTTCCGCCAGGGCGACTACTCGCGAAGCCCCGGCGAGAACAGCCAGGTCGGGGTGCGCGTCGGCGGCTTCGTCGGCGGCGCGCAGATGACGCTCAACTACTTCTACCAGCGCTGGGCGGGCGACGACGGCTCGGCGGCCGCGATCTTCCGCGCCGACCCGGACCTCGCCTCGGCGTCGGCGGCGATCGCCGCCGGCATGCTGCCGGCAGAGTACATCGCGCCCTACGTCCACACGATCGGCTTCTCGGCCAACTACTTCGACGACACGTGGACCAAGGCGGTCTTCAAGACCGAGACGATCTACGACTTCGGCATCCCGTTCGCGAACGCGGACAAGCCGTCGCCGGTGCTGCCGACCTCGCTGTTCGGCGTCTCGAAGCGCGACATGTGGAAGGGCATGATCGGCTTCGACCGCCCGACGTGGATCCGCCCGCTGAACCGCACATCCACGTGGCTGCTGCTCGGGCAGATGTTCTGGCACTACCTGGTCGACAACGAGCGCTTCATCCCGGGCGTGCAGAAGGGGTTCGTCGGCCCCAGCGGTCCGGCGCTCGCGCCGCTGCGTCCGAACGGAAAGCCGATCGACACCGTGCGCGACTGGGAGCTACTCTTCTCGCTCACCGCGACCGCGTTTTACGGCGGCGGCACGATCGTGCCGCAGCTCTCCTACATTCTCGACCCGCTGAACTCCTTCAACATGCTCGTCTTCTGGAGCCTCGACTACTACGTGACCAACGAGTTCATCGTGAACGTCGCGCAGCGCTACTTCGTCAACACGACGGAGACTCCCGTGTACGAGCCGTGGGGCCTCGCGGGGTTCAACCGCGGCCGCTCCGAGACGCAGCTGCGCTTCACCTACCAGTTCTGACGCGCCGGAGAGCCGACCCATGAGACGAACGATGAAGCGACGCGAGTTCCTCGCGCGCGCCGCCGCGACGGCGCCGGCGGCCGCGGCCCTCTGGGGCGGGCTCGGCGCGATCGGCTGCGGCGACGCGTCGCCCGGCGGTGTGGCGCCGCCGGGCGCACCCGCCGCCGCGTGGCTACCGGACTCGTTGACCACGATCGGCAGCGCCGAGCTCGACGTGCCGCTCACGCCGCTCGCAGGACGCC
>VGTK01000022.1 GCA_016874715.1 Deltaproteobacteria bacterium
CAAGCCGCGGCGGAACGCGTGCGAGCCGCCCAAGCCGCGGCGGAACGCGTGCGAGCCGCCCAAGCCGCGGCGGAACGCGTGCGAGCCGCCCAAGCCGCGGCGGAACGCGTGCGAGCCGCCCAAGCCGCGGCGCGACGATCGACAGCGACGACTCAGACACGAGGCACGAGGTTCTGCGCGACATCGGTCGCATACGCGCGGATAGCTGGAGCCAGGCCCGCGAGAGCACCGAGCGCAGTCATCGCGAGCGGCGCCCAGAGCATCGCCGGATGGAACGCGAGGATCTCGACGACGACCCCGGTCTGCGCGCGAATGACGGCCGCGGCTGGTACCAGGATGGCCGCGAGGACGGCGAAGCCGAGAACGGCACCGCAGGCTGCGATCGCGATCGCCTCGCACACGACGACGGCGAGCACCCGCGAGCGTCCGGCACCGAGCGCGCGCAGGACGGCGATCTCGTGGCGGCGCTCGTTGATCGTGTTGTAGACGCAGGCGAAGATCGAACCTCCGGCGATCAGCACGACCAGGTAGGCGACCAGCGTGAGGATCCGCTGGACCCAGCCCAGCTTGTCGAGCAGATCCGCCATGACGCGCGCGATCGGCCACGCCAGCGTCGCCACCTTTCCTTGACGGTTGATCGTCTGATTCAGGAGGAATCCGGCCTGTGGGCCCCGCAGCGCGAGCATGACCGCGCTGACCTCCTTGTGCTCGTCGGGAATCGCCTCGCCGGCGCGAGCCTCGTAGGCCTCGCCGGTGCCGCGCAGCACGTGACCCGTCATGCGGTACACGCTCTCGATCGGCACCCAGAAGACGCGATCGACGGGCGTCCCCGTCGGCTCGAGGACGCCGACCACCGTGAACACCTCGGGGTGCTGCGCAGTCTCCTCGTAGACCAGGCCGTGGTAGGGATTGAACGTGCTGCCGAGGCCGAGGCCGGTGTCGCGCGCGGCAACGCTGCCGAGCACCGCTTCGCGCCGCTCGGGATCGAACGGCCGACCGCCGTCGCCGATCTCAAGACGACGCCCGGGACGCGGCTCGAATCGCGCGAAGAGATCCGACGTGGTGCCGACGATCCGATACCCGCGGTAGTTGTCGCCCACCGCATACGGCACGGCGACCTCGACTCGAGGGTCCGCCGCGATCGCCCGATACAGCGACCACGGGATGTTGCCGGGCGAGGTCTCGAGGTGGAACACGCTGTTGAGCACGAGCTGCAGCTGGCTGCCGCGCGCCCCCAGAACCGCGTCGAACCCGCCGCTCCCGCCGGTGAAGGCAGCGTACGCCTGGCGGTCGAGGCTGAGAACGGCCATCACGAGCCCGACCGCACACGCGACCGAGCAGGCCGTCACGACCGTCGACAGCCGGTGACGCCAGAGGCTCCGTCGCACCATGGCGCGCAACGACCCGACACGACCGGCGGTACGAAGGCGCGCCCGCTCGCCCTCCTCGCTCGCGCGCCGGATCACGGGGCCGCCGCCGCGCGCGGGCCGTCGCTTCCCACCGGGCCGGGCCTCCCCTGCCCCGGCGGCCGCTCGGCGACGTTGAGAACCTCGAGGTCGCAGCACCGGTCGAAGCGCGCGAGAATCCGGTCGTCGTGGCTCACCAGCAGCAGCGCGGCGCCCGTCTCGGAGCAGACCTCCCGGATGAGGCGCACGGCGTTCTGCGCCGCGGCGGGGTCGAGGTTGCCGGTGGGCTCGTCGGCGAGAACCAGCGCCGGCCGCGCGGCGATCGCGCGCGCGATCGCCACGCGCTGCTGCTGGCCCACGGAGAGCTGGGACGGGTGGTGATGCGCGCGCGATCCGAGCTCCATGCGCTCGAGCAGCTCGCGAGCGCGCGAGACGTCGGCGCGTCCACCGAACGACATGCCGAGGACCACGTTCTCGAGCGCCGTGTACGCCTCGAGCAGGTTGAACGACTGGAACACGTAGCCGATGCAGGACGCGCGGATCCGATCGCGTTCCGCCTCGAATCGCCGCGACATCTCGCGTCCCGCGACGACGATGCGTCCGGCATCCGCGGCGACAATCCCGGCGATCAGGTTCAGGAACGTCGTCTTGCCAGACCCGCTCGCCCCACGCAGCGCGACGTGCTCACCATGCTCGACCGAGAACTCGTCGACCTGGAGCACGACTCGGCGCATTCCCTCCGGCGTGCGGTAGCCTTTCTCGACGTCCGCGACCTCGAGAGACTTCACGGGTCGCGCTCCACGCGATCCGCCGCGAGGCGATAGAGGCTGAGCACGATCCCCCCCGAGACCTCCTCGCCCACCGAGAGCCGCCCCGACACCCGCATCGGTTGCAGCAGGTCCAGCTGCACGCGCTCGCCGTCGCGCACGCGAACGAGAATCCACTGGTTCATCCGCGCGGATTCGCCGAAGCAGCAGTCGAGGTCGTTCTGCGCGAGCAGCAGGAAGGCCGAAACCCGATCACCGTCGACGTCCGCCGGCACCGCGAATCCGCGCACGCTGACGAGCTTGCCGTCGAGCGCCCGGACCGCGGCGGGCAGCGCCTCGCGCCGCTTCGCGAGAGCGTCGGCGGTCGCCCCCTCGAGCCCGCCGAGACCGGGATCGTCGTAGACGAAGTCTCCCAGCAGCTGCCAGCCGACGGGCTCGTAGCCGGGCGCGGCGGCGGTGGCCGTCGCGCGCCCCCCTTCAGCTCCTGCCACACCCGACGACGCAGACCCGAGCAGCGCGCCCAGAACGGTCACGACCAGACCGACCGGAACCCGCACGCCCGACGGGTTCAGCACGCGCAGGAGTCGTCGCAGCAACTCAGATCCTCGAGGAACATCCCGGCAGTCCGGTACTCGTCGAGAGCGCCAGAGGAGAGACCGAGTCGCTGCGCGATCTCGCTCGCCACGACGGCGAAGCGCTGCCTGAACTTGTAGATGAAGCAGAAGATGATCGCGCCATGGCGCACCTGCGGCCCGGCGAGAAACAGTCCCGGGGAGACGGTGGATTCGTCACGTGCCGAGAGGAGCACCGCGGAGGTCTCGGGATCCCGCTCGAAGTGCCCGCCCAGCAGGCTCAGGCTGCTCTCGAACCCGGTCGCGAGCAGCGGCTGATTCCTCGTGCGGAGGCCCCGGATTCCGACGCCGTCCACCCGATACCCACCGGAGACGGCGTGAACGGCGCGCACCGGTCCGTCTCCGATCAGCGTGATGGGACGACCCGCGGCGAGGGCATCCCGCAGCCGCTCCTGCGTGCGCGGCGTCAAGGCACGGCTCGGATCGACCTGTGCGTACTTCCACGGCTCGGCCGGGTCGACGACCCGCGCCCGCCCGCCGTGCTCGACGACCTGCAGGGCCGCATCGATGCCGCTCTCGAGTCCTCCGATGATCACGTGATCACCGGCCCCGAGCGCCTCCCAGCCCTGCGCCAGCGACGTGTGCCGGCAGTGCTCCGCGCCCGGGAACCCGCCGAGCCGCGGGTACTGGAACTCGCCCGCCGCCCACACGACGAACCGCGCGGCGATGGAACGGCGGCGGGTCCGCACACGAAAGGGCCACGGCGCGCCCGCATCGTGCTCCAGGGAGACGACGTCGTGCCCACGCGAGAACGGGACGGCGAAGTGCTTCGCCACGGCGCGCAGGTGCTCCGCGTACTGCGCTCCGCTCGGATGCTCGGTCTGCAGCGCGAGCGCCGGCGACGTACGCGGCGCGATCGCGTTGAGATCGAGCAAGCCGAAGCCGTGCGCCGGAAACGACGGCGTGAGAAAGCGCAGATGCCCGGGCCAACGCGCGAACGACGCCCCTACCCCGTGACGGTCGAGCACGACCATGCGCTCGACCCCGACCCTTCCCAGCGCGATCGCGACGCCGATCCCGGCCGGGCCCGCGCCCACGACGACGACGTCGTACCGCTCGCCGAGACGACCCGCTGCAGCCATGCCTGCATGGGTACCGCGCGCGCTTTCGTTTTGCAACTTAGTTGCATTTACTGGGTGCCTTCACCGCTGCACGAAGGGCAGTAGCGCGAGATTCCGGGCACGCTTCAGCGCACGCGTCAGGCGTCGCAGGTTCTTCGCCGAGGCACCGCTTCGTCGCCCAGGAACGATGCGACCCGACTCGTCGAGGAAGCGCGCGAGCTCGCGGACGTTGAGGTGGTGGATGACCACGCCCTTCGGCCCCGCGAAGGGATCGAGCTTCTTCCGGTGCGGACCGCGCGGCTGGCCCGATCTCGGGCGCCGCTCGTCGCCGCGCGGCGCGTGCTCTCTGGATGACGGTCTCATGATCTGCACGTCTCTCCCTGCCGTCACGCAACGGCCGACATGCGCTCGACCGCGAGCCGAGCGCCGATGATGTTGCGAGCCGCGGGTCCGACCTCGAGCTCCGCAAGCGGTCCGGTCACGTGGATGCCGTGCCCCCAGTGCAGCGTCGCGTCCACCACCGGGTAGCCGCAATCCGCGCGCGGCAGGCCGAGCTCCCCGATCGCGCGATCCAGCCACGCGCCACCCGGTCGTGCCGGGTCGAAGCCCGTCGCGAGAACGACCAGATCCGTCGCCAGCGCCCCGTAGCCTTCCTCGAGGTCGAGGCAAACGCCCCCCGCCGGCAGCGGTCTCGCGTCCGACACCGAGGCGAAGCGCACGTCCAGCCGACCGTCCGCAACCTGTCGCCACAGCTCGCCTGAGATCGCAGGCGGGACCGAGCCACGATTGCGCTCGCGACGGATGATCGATCGGCGCCGGCCCAGATCACCCTCGCGCACGAAGGAGCCGAGGCAACCTCCGAACCAGCACGGGTGGGCGTCGAACTCCTCCTCGCGGAGCTCGTGGCGGGACAGCAGCGTGACACGGCCGGGCGCCTGGGCAGCGAGCGCGAGCGCGGTCTGCACCGCGCTGATGCCGCCCCCCACCACCACCGCTCTCGACCAGGGCGCGAGGCTCGCTCGGCAGAAGCCGCGCGCGAAGATGTGATCGATCCGGGCGCCCGCACGGCGCAGTCGGCGCGCCCAGTCGGGCCACGCCGGTCGCGTCGAGCCGATCGCCAGCACCACGCGGCGCGCCTCGAGCGCCCCCGCGTCGGTGTCGATGCGCAGTCCGCGGCCGACCGCGGTCAGGCGCCGTGCCCAGCCGCGTACCCGCAACGCGCGCAGCCCGCGCTCGCGCACGATCGTGTCGACGTGCGCGCGGAAGAGCTCGAGCGAAGGCTGATTTCGATAGGGTCCCGTGAAGCGCGCCAGCGAACGACCGCGGTCGCCGCGCGCGAACTCGTGCAGCGCGAACGGATGGTCACCCAGACAGTGCACGTCGGGCGAGCGCAGAAACTCCATACCGGTGTTGTGCGCGCAGCGGTACCATCGCGCGAGCGGCTCCGGGTCGGGATCGAGGACGCGCACGCGATCGGCGGCGACAGCACACCGGGTCGTGAGGAGCGAGCTGAGGTAGGTGCCGTGGACACCTCCCCCGACGACGAGCCAGTCGAGCATGACCGTCACCTTCGCGCGACCGACACCGTACGCCGCTTCGGCTCGGTGACGCCGGGAGACACGCGCACGGCGCCATCCCGTGTTCCGACCGCCAGACCTGCCGTGCGGGCGTGGACGGCGAGGCACGAGGCCGGGCTGCCGAGGTCGACACTGGATACGGCGCTCCGCGAGCGCGCGGGCAGCCAGCTGCGCAACGTGCCGTCGAGCGCGGTCGTCACGAGTCCGACCCGACCGCCCGCGTCCACGAAGGCGGCGTCGGTGATCGTCGCCGCATGCCCTTCGAGAACCTTCGGCGTTCGGCCCGCCGGTCCGCGTCCCGCGAAGTCCCACAACGCCACGGCCCCGCCCGATGCGGTGGCGAGGCTCTGTGCGTCCGGTCGGAAGCGCAGCGTCCGCACCTTCGCCGGAAAGCCGCTCATCTCGAAGTCGCGTCCGCTCGCCAGGTGCCAGATGTGCACGCTCGCGTCCTGATTCCCCGTCGCGAGCCAGCGGCCGTCGGGACTCGGTGCGATCGCCAGGATCGAGCCCTTCCAGCGCAGCCGACGCAACGCGCGCACGCGCGTGGGGGAAAGCGCCTGGACACCGCCGTAGCAGCCCGACCACAGCACGCCGGGCTCCGGGCCCCATGCGATGTCGCTCACCGTGCTGTCGTGCTCGTGCACGACCGGCAGAGCCACGCCGTCGGCATCGAAGAACCGCACGGCGCGCCCGATCGCCGCGGCGAACACGCGCCCGTCGGGCGCCCAGGCGACGCGCTCCACCCACCCCGGCCCCTCGTGGAGCACGTCCGTCACGTCGCGATCGAGACGGTGCCGCACGACCGCGCCGTCCTGTCCGCCGGTCACCACCGCGTCTCCCGTGGGCGTCCAGGCGAGAGCGAGCGCGCCACCCGCGTGCGGACGCGCGAGCACCCGACTGCCGCCGCCGCGGAGATCGACGATCACCACCTCGCCGCCGAGTGACGCGGCCGCGAGCCGCGTGCCGTCCGGCGAGAACGCGAGGGCACGCACGCAGTCCGCGAGGCGGACCAGGAAGGTCGCGGCCTCCGGCCGAAGCTCCTCGCTCACGCCAGACATCGCCGGAAGCCACCGACGAGATCGTCGCGATCGAGGTTTCGCCCGATGAAGGTGAGCCGGTTCACGCGCGGCGCACTCCCCCAGGGCCGGCCGACTGCGCCGTCGAACAGCATGTGCACGCCCTGGAAGACGAACTGCTCGTCCTGCCCGCGCATCGCGAGGATGCCCTTCATGCGGAAGATGTCGGTGCCCCGCTCGACGAGCAGCGTCCGCACCCAGCCCTGGAAGCGCTTCTCGTCGAGGTCGCCCTCGACCTCGATGCCGACCGAGGTCACGCTCGCGTCGTGCTCGTGCGCGTCCTCGGTGAGCAGCTGGGGGTCGACGGCGAGCGCACGGTCGAGATCGAAGGCGCGGATCCCCACCACGGTCTCGGGATCCACCCGGCAGTGCGTCGTCCGCTAGAGTGTCGCGAACCGGTTCATCGCCCGGATGCGTCCTTCGAGGACCGCCAGATCCCCCGCCGGGACGAGGTCGGTCTTGTTGAGCAGGATCACGTCGGCGAACGCGATCTGCTCCTGGCACTCGGTGCTGTCGTCGAGGTGCAGCGCGACGTGCCGCGCGTCGACGACGGTCACCACGCCGTCGAGCGCGAGCTGCTCGCGAAGCTCCTCGTCGACGAAGAACGTCTGCACGACGGGCGCCGGATCGGCGAGCCCCGTGGTCTCGATGAGCACGTAGTCGAACCGGTCCTTGCGCTGCAGCAGCGTCCCCAGGATCCGGATCAGGTCGCCGCGCACGGTGCAGCAGATGCACCCGTTGTTCATCTCGAAGATCTCTTCGTCGGCGTCGATCACGATGTCGTTGTCGATGCCGACCTCGCCGAACTCGTTCTCGATGACGGCGATGCGCTTGCCGTGCTGCTCGACGAGGATGCGATTGAGGAGCGTCGTCTTGCCCGCGCCCAGATAGCCCGTCAGAACCGTGACTGGAACGCGCCCGTCGCCCTTCGGAGTCACCATCTCGTTCGAACCTCCCTGCCTCTTTCTAGGCCCCCGAGGGGCCACCGGCGCCGCTCCCGGGCTCACCGCCGCCATCTCCGCACGCGAGGAGCCGTTCGACGTCGGAACGGGTCACCTCGAGCAGCGCGCGATGCAGCTTCCGCTGCTCGCTGCGACCGCCCTCGCGGAGCAGAGCGATCACGGTCTCGCGCGGCGGACATCCGGGCTCCGCGCACTCGAGCTCCCCGACCATCACCGTCACCGCGTCACCGTCGACGAGCAGCTCGCGGACCCATTGCTTGACTTGCCGGGTGTGCGCGGACCGCGCCCCGACCGACTCGTCGTTCTTCAGCATCCGAGCCTTTCCGCACCCACCCCGCCGATCGTCGGCGGATCGGGCAGCAGTCCCGCAGCACGCAGACGCGCGGGCTCGAGAGCCTCGTGTCGCGGCCCGTCGAAGACGACCCGACCGTCGCGGAGCAGAACGACGCGTGCGAAACGCGCCGGCAGGGCCGCGAGGTCGTGCGTCGTGATCACCACGGCGAGCGACCGCTCGCGCGCGGCGCGCTCGAGCGCGCCGAACAGCTGCCACGCCGCCACGGGGTCGAGCCCGCTCGTGGGCTCGTCGCAGAGCAGCAGCCGAGGCGAGCAGGCCAGCACCGCCGCCAGCGCCGCACGGCGACGCTGGCCGAAGCTGAGGCGCGACAGCGGCTCCTCGGCGAGATCGTCGATGCAGAACTCCGCGAGGATCGCGTGCGCCCTCCCGGTGGCAGTCCCGTCGTCGATGCCGCGCTGGCGCAGGCCCCAGCGGACGTCCTCGAGGGGCGTTGCCCCGAGGAGCTGATCGTCCGGGTCGTGACACACGAAGCCGACCCGCGGATCGGCCCGTCGGGACAGGAGACGCCCCTCGACGACGGCAGCGAAGCGCTCGAGCCGGCCCTCGTCGAGATGCTCGACGCCCGCCAGAACCTCGAGCATGGTGGTCTTTCCCGAACCGTTGGCACCCGCGACGACGATCCATTCCCCGTCGGCCAGGGAAAGATCGACCTCCGCGAGCCCCCTGCCGCCGCGACGTGCGCGCGTCGCCCGACGGAGCTCGACGACCGGGGAGCGCACCTCCGGCGCCGGCGGCGACGCGCCGCCGGCGTCGGCCGAGGGTGCGCCGCGCAGCACCCGAGCCGCGCCGAGCGCGGCACCCCGACACAGGGCGCTCTCGAACGCCGCGGCGAGGATCTGCCCCCAGGCATCGACCTGGAGCCGGCGTCCTCCGCTGCGAACGACCGCCGCACGATGCTTCCGCTGCAATCCGCCGAGAAGCACCAGCCCGTGCACGACTCCGGTCTCGGCCGACTCCACGACCGACGCCGGCACTCCGGACGCGCGCAATGCGTCGCGCAACGCGGGCCAGCTGACGGTGGCCGCGAACCAGACGATCCAGACGGCCGCGCCACACACCCGCACGCCCAGAAGCGCGGCCGAGTCACGGCCGCCCGCCCATGCGGCCGAGATCACGAGCACGCCCGTCGAGACGGTCGCGGACGCGATCGCCACGCGCACGCGATCGAAGCAAACGCGCTCGCACACGACGAAGACGATCCCGGCCGTTAGAAGAACCCCGGAGGCCACCACGGACGACGACGCATTGAGGAGCAAGGCGATCGCGAGCATCGCCAGACGAAGCAGCGCCGCGTGCGTGTGCGCACCGCCGAAGACCGAAGCCGCGGCGTCAGCGTGCACGAGGCGCCTCCAGACGGCTCCAGCCGCGGCCGACCAGGATGCCTGCCACGAAGCTGCCCAGCGAGAAGACGAACAGCGGGACCTCTCCGTCACCGAGATCGAGCACGGGCCGAACCTCGCGCCCCGCTCTCTCTGCGGCTCGAGCGATGACCACGTCGTCGAGTCCCCGGTAGCGCTCCTCCTCTGCTCGCGCCGGCGAGCCGGCGAGCAGCGCCGCGAAGGGCGGCACAACGCACGCCAGCACCAGAGCCCGCCCCGGCACGAGCGCCGTGCCGCCGCGGAGGCGCGCGGAGTCGAGCCACGCGGGAACGACGCTCGATCGACGCTGCGCGAGGCCACGAACGAGAAACCCGCTCAGGAAACCCTCCAGGGCGGCGAGCGGCAGCTGGACGGGCGCGAATCCCAGGCCGATGAGCGCGAGCCACGTCGCGAAGCTCTCCGTTCCGGCGAGCGCCGCCGCGAGGATGACGCTGTCGCCTGCGTAGACGGCGACGTCCCCGAGGAAGCACGCGCCGACGATGGCAGCGAAGGCCGGTACCCCGAGCCACGTCAGCGCACGCGCGACCAGCACGGCTACCCCCGGACCGATCACGCCGAGCGTGACGACGTTCGCGCCGAGCGTCGTGAGACCGCCGTGCGCGAAGAACAGCGCCTGAACGAAGAGCACGAGCGCGGTCGGAACGATGACGCGCCGGAGGCCCAGGAGGAGCGCGAGGACGGGCGTCGCACAGACGTGGGAGGTGGCCCCCGCGACGGGCACCGGAATGGGCAGCAGGGTCATCGCGAACAGCAGGCCGACGGCCATGCCTTCGAGCGAACGCCGGTCGAGATCCTGCTCCGCGCTGCGGTCCGCGGCCCGAGGCCACCCCCAGAGGAGCGCTGGCGTCGCGACCGCCCACCACAGCAGCGCGTCGCGCGCCGGCAGCACTCCTTCCGCGATGTGCATCTGACTCGAGCTCCCGATCGACCTGCCGCCCAGACTGCTGCCTGCATATGGTGTTTGAGATTGTGTTGCAACTATGACGTCGACGCGCCTACACTGCCTCGAAGACCTGACGCATGGATGACCCGTTCTTCATTCGACTCTCGCCGCTGCCTCGCCCGCCGGCGAGGCACCCTCGGCGCCGGACCGCAGATCCGGCCGTCGCGCACACACTCGACTCGTGGGTCCGCAGCGCGCTGCACGTCCCCCGGGACACGACCGTCGAGCTGTCTGAATGGGTATCGATGGACTGTCGGGTCGCGCCGCACACCCTGCACATCCTCGTCGGGACGGGACACGCACGTCGTCTCTTCGTGGTGGAGAAGGCCTCGGAACGCATCGACGAGGGCGACATTCGCCTCGCGGTCCGCTGACACGAGGCATGCACGGGCGCGCACGCGCTCTCGATGCGATGACGCCGCGTGCGAACGCGTGCGCCGTTCGCGCGGGAGGTCACGAACGCGGGGGGTCTCCGGCAAGCCGTGCCGCGAGGGTTTCCTCGAACACGACCGGGCGTCCCTCCGGCGCGCCGACGAGATCACCGTCCCGCGCGGCGATGCGGCCGCGAAGAAGCGTCGCCACGGGGAACCCCACGACCTCGAGGCCATGGAAGGGGGTCCATCCACAGGCAGAGCGCATCATCGCGTGCGTGAGGCGAACGCGCCGTGTCAGGTCCACGCACGCGAGATCCGCGTCCGCCCCGACGGCGATACGACCCTTTCGGGCCATCGCGTACACTCGCGCGGGCCCGGTGGCCACGAGGTCCACCAGCCGAGCGAGGGAGAGGCGCCCCTCGTGGACGTGCGTCAACATCACGGGCAGAAGCGTCTGCACGCCGGGCATGCCGGAGGGAGAGGTCGGGTACGGGCGCGCCTTCTCCTCGCGCGTGTGGGGGGCGTGGTCGGAGCCGACGACATCGACGAGCCCCGCGCGCAGGGCGCGCCAGAGCGCCGTGCGGTGGCGCGCATCCCGGATGGGCGGGTTCATCTGCGCCAGCGTGCCGAGGCGCTCGTAGCAGTCGGGTGCCGCGAGCGTCAGGTGCTGGGGCGTGACCTCGAAGGTGGCGACGTCACGGTGCCGTTCGAGGACCTCCAGCTCCTCGGCGGTCGTCACGTGGAGAACGTGTACCCGCCGACCGAAGCGCCGAGCGACACGCAGGCACCTCTCGGTCGCGAGCAGGGCGCTGAGCTCGTCGCGCCACACCGGGTGAACGCCGACTCCCGCACCGGGCGCCGCAGCAAAGTGGCGTCGCTCCACGAGGCGACCTTCGTCCTCGGCATGAACGGCGATGCGCCGTCGACCGTGACGCATCACTTCCGCAAGCGCCGCCTCGTCATCCACGAGCAGGCTGCCGGTCGAGCTCCCCATGAACAGCTTCACCCCCGAGCAACCGGGCAGTCCCTCGAGGGCACCGAGCGTACTCGCGTTCTCGGGGGTCGCACCGACGAAGAACGCGATGTCGGTCCACGCCCGGCCGTGGACCCGCCCGACCTTGTCGGCGAGCGCGTCGGCCGTGGTAGTGGGGGGTACCGTGTTGGGCATGTCCAGCACCGTCGTCACGCCCCCGAGAAGAGCCGCCGCGGTCCCCGAGGCGATCGTCTCCTTGTGCTCGAGGCCCGGCTCCCGGAAGTGAACCTGCGTGTCGATGACGCCGGGCAGCACGTGCAACCCGCGCGCGTCGAATCTCTCCCCGGCGATGCAGCTCCCGAGCGAACCGAGCGCCGCGATCCTCCCATCCCGCACGCCCAGGTCGGCCTCGACCGTTCCCCACGGCGTCACGCAGGTGCCTCCGCTCACGACGACATCGAAGGCCGGAGAATCCCGCCTCACGAGAGAGCTCCCACGATCGGCGCCGGACTCGTCGACGTCGAGGCCGTCACCCGCGGTGAGGCGTCATCCTGCTGCCGCTGCGCACGCTCGCCCGACGCAACCGTCGCCTGCGCGATGCGACCGCGCAGCCGCCCGACGATCGCCTCGAGCTGGCGCGCGCGCGGGAGGCCACCCGAAGAGGCAGCGAGCGTCTGCTCGAGGATCTCGACGACCAGCGACGAGTCGGCACGACTGAGCCTCGGCACGCGACCACCCCCCGTCGCGCTCAGCGAGCAGCTCCGGAGCAGGCTGCCGCGGCGTCCAGGAACGTCGCGTCGGCCTCGACCCAGGGAGCGCTCCGATGCTCGAGGAAGAGATGGATCACCTGGGCGATGATCTCGGCGCGCGGCCCGCGTTCGTCGTACGGTCGGTTGAGTACGACCGAGAAGTAGCCGTTGCGCCGGTACGGGTTGCCGCAGGGGGCGGCCGTGAGGAACCACACCGTGTAGTTCAGCCGCCCGCCCTGACACGGCGCGGGCTCGGCGGAGAACAGCACGCGCGTGACCGCTGCGATCGACAGATGGCAATGGTGCTGGTCGAACCGTCCGATCTGCCAGGACACGTGCCCGTCGTGCACGCTGCGCTCCACGCCCGCCAGCATTTCCGTCTGGAACTCCACCAGCGTCCGCTCGCGGTGGATCACGAGCGAGGCTTCACGCAGCCGGAGCGCGCCCTCGAGCAGCGGCAGCACGGGCGGATCCAGGGGCTCTGCCGGGGCGGCTCGGGCGCCCGCGTTCAGACGCTCCAGGGCGACGTCCCAGGCGGGCTCGTCGGCGAGATCCGCCGCGACGACGTCCTTCAGGCAGCGCAGGATCGCTGCCCCCTCACCCGACGTGCGGACCTGCGACGCGATCTCGACGCGCATGAGGTCCGGTCGCTCTGCGACGTGCCGGCGCGCGCGCTCGAAGAAGCGCTGCACCACGTCGCCGTCGAGACCCCCGGCGGGGTACGGATCGAGCAGCATCAGGCTCATGCTCGCGCGGTGGGTCGGCGCGCCGCCCGGGCCGGTGACGAGGAGGCGCACCTCGAACGAAGGGCGGAACGCGAAGCACACGCTCGGCACGACGGCGCACGCGATCGCGTGGACGCGACCGAGATCCAGGTGCATGTGGTGCTCTCCCCCGGCGACGCGCAGCTCCCGCACGCCGAGGAAGCAGCCCTGGTAGGCGGCGGGCAGGAGCCGTGCGCGGCGACGCGGTATCAGCTCCACGATCCCGCCGTCCTCCCACGAGCCGCACGCGATGCCCACACGGTCATCGTCGAGCCATTCGCGCAGCACGCGCTCGAAGAACGCGATGCGCTCCTCGAAGGCCGCGTCCTGGGCGAGCGGGTCGCGCATCGCCGCCGCTTCGACCGTGCCCCGAGCGGTCATCGACGCGCACCCGTCGCCACGGCACCCGTCCGCTGCACCCGCTCGAGGCGACTCGTCCACGGCGCGTCCTGGCCGCTGTACTTGCTTCCCCGCTCCGGGCCGTACGGTCGCTCGACGGAACTCGTCAGCGTGTGGAACACGATCTGGCACACGCGCATCCCCGGCTGCAGCACCGCCGGTCGTGATCCGAGGTTGGCGAGCTCCAGCGTGATGACGCCCTCGAAGCCGGGATCGACGAAGCCCGCTGTCGCGTGGACCAGGACGGCGAGGCGGCCGACGCTGCTTCGTCCGTCGACACGGGCGACGAGATCGTGCGGAACGCGCACGCGCTCCACGGTCGCTCCCAGCGCGAAGCCCCCCGGCGCCAGAACGAAGGCCTCACCAGCCCCGACGTCGTGCGCGACGTCGCCATCGATCGACAGGAAGCGGTCACCGAGGCGCAGGTCGATGCTCGCTGGCTGGATCTGCACCTCGGGGTCGTCGAGCGGCTCGACCACGATCGATCCCCTCGCGAGCCGTCTCTTCAAGTCGCGGTCCGATAGAATCATCCTCGGCACTCCGCTTCGGGCCGCCGGTGCGCCCCCCCCCACTCGATCGCTCACGTCCTACCCGCTAGCCGCTCCTATTGCAACTCAGTTGCGTTTATTTCCCTGCCGCGCCTTGACCCTATCGCAACCCCGTTGCATATATGCCAGCCATGACGCTTGCGCGCGGCCCGCTCCCCGTGACCGTCCTGTCCGGCTTTCTCGGCGCCGGAAAGACCACGCTGCTCAACCACGTGCTCGCGAACCGCGAGGGGCGGAAGGTCGCCGTCATCGTGAACGACATGAGCGAGGTCAACGTCGACGCACGCCTGGTCCGGAGCGGCGGCGCAGCGCTCTCCCGCGTGGACGAGAAGCTGGTCGAGATGCAGAACGGCTGCATCTGCTGCACGCTGCGCGAAGACCTGCTGCTCGAGGTCGCGAAGCTCGCGCGCGAGGGCCGCTTCGACTACCTGCTCATCGAGTCGACGGGCATCTCCGAGCCGCTGCCGGTCGCCGAGACGTTCACCTTCACCGACGATTCGGGGACGAGCCTGTCCGACGTCGCTCGCCTCGACACCATGGTCACGGTCGTCGATGCGAAGAACTTTCTCGCCGACTGGCAGAGCGTGGACGACCTGCAGGCGCGCCGCATCGCGCTCGGCGAGGACGACGAGCGACACGTCTCCGATCTCCTCGTCGAGCAGATCGAGTTCGCGAACGTGCTGGTGCTCGCCAAGCTCGACCTGGTCTCGCCCCGCGACGCCGATCGCCTCGAGGCCATCCTGCGCCACCTGAACCCCGGCGCCCGCATCGTGCGCGCGGCGCACGGGAGCGTACCGCTCGAGACCATCCTCGCGACCGGCCTCTTCGACTTCGAGCAGGCGGCCCAGTCACCGGGCTGGCTGCGCGAGCTGCGCGGCGAGCACGTCCCGGAGACGGAGGAGTATCGCATCGCGAGCTTCGTCTACCGGGCACGCACCCCGTTCCACCCCGGCCGGCTCTGGGACGTCCTCAACGAGAGCGAGACGTTCGCCGGTGTCCTGCGCTCCAAGGGCTTCTTCTGGCTCGCGTCGCGTATGGACCTGGCCGGCACCTGGTCGCAGGCCGGGGTCGCGGCGGCCTGCGAGGGGGCAGGCCTCTGGTACGCGGCCCAGTCGGAAGAGGCGCTCCGCGAGGCCGAGGAAACCGGCGAGGAGCCGTACCAGGACTGGCGCGAACCCTGGGGTGATCGACGCCAGGAGCTGGTCTTCATCGGCGTCGAGATGGACGAGCCTGCACTGCGCGGTCGCCTCGACGCTGCCCTCCTCTCCCCCGCCGAGATCAACGCGGGACCGGAAGTCTGGGCGACGCTTCCGGATCCGTTTCCTGGATGGGTCGCCGACGACGAGACCGATGAGCCCCGACCACGAGAGGGAGGATGAGCATGGCGCGACGTTGCATGATCACGGGGCGCGGCCCGAACACCGCGAATGCCGTTTCGCACTCCAACCGTCGCGTCAAGCGACGCCAGCTGCCCAACCTGCAGTGGAAGCGCATCTGGGTTCCCAGCGAGCAGCGCTTCGTCCGGCTTCGCGTCAGCACCTCGGCTCTCCGGCTCATCGACAAGCTCGGCGTCGAGCGCGTGCTGCGCGACCTCGCGCCCACGGGGGCGCGGTCGCGGCGCGCGACGCGTCTCCCTCGATAGGGCACCGCCGTCGAGCGATAGGGCACCGCCCTCGAGATCACGTCTCGCAGATCGCCCTCAGCGAACGCTCGCTCTGCGGCCTCCGGACGGCGTTCGGTCGGGGGCGCCGGGCTCGCAGCAGACGGTACCCGCCTGGCCGCCATGCGCGTGGCCGTGTCCCGCGTGATCATGATCATGATCATGATCATGGTCGTGGGCTGCGAGGAGATGCCCGAGCGACCCGAGCCAGCCGCGCAATCCGTGCCGCCAGATCTGTCGGACCAGCAGAGCGCAGCACACCGCCAGGGACAGATGCGCGAGGAAGCCATGGTCGTGGGGCAGGTTCGTGTGCAGGCCCGTTGCGAGCGGCAGCGGCGCCGCATTCAGCGCGAACGCGGCGAGCCAGACGACCCCGACGAGAGCGGCCAGCGCGAATGCGGTCGCGGACATACCGTACCAGCGGCGCAGCGCGACGACCGTGGCGACGTTCGTTGCGGGGCCGAGGAGAAGGAGCGCGAGCGCCGCGCCGGGAGAGAGTCCCTTCTCGATCAGCACTGCCGCGAGCGGCGTCGCGGAGGCCGCGCACACGTAGCTCGGAATCGCGACCAGCGACACCAGCACGACGTCGAGCCCGCCGGCGGCGAAGCGATGCAGCGAATCGGCGGGAACCGAGATCTGCGCGAACGCCGCACAGACCACACCGACGACGATCCACGCGCCGCTGTGGTCCATGAGCTCGTCGAAGCTCCTCAGAAGTCGCACCGCCAGCGGCGCGTCCCGATTCTCCGCGAAGAGCGGCGTCCCCCCGGCTCGGTCCGTGGGCGAGGGGTGGTGCGATCGCACGCCGGCGACTCGCGCGATGACGACCGCCGCAGCCACGGCGGCGAGCAGCGCGACCGCGACGCGCACGACCGCGAAGCTTCCCCCGAGAAACCGCACCGTCAGCGCGAACGTCTCGATCCCGACCTCCGGCGTCGCGAGCAGAAAGGCAACCACGAGCGCAGCTCCTGCGCCTCGCTGGCGCAGCGCGTTGCCGATGGGCAGCACTCCGCAAGCGCAGACCGGCAGCGGCGCCCCGACGATCGCACCACGCAGCGCCTGACGAAACGCCGCTCCGCCGCGCAGAAGCGTCTCCGGGATCCGCCCCCCGAGGGTCTGGACGATCGCACCGGCGAGAAGTCCGACCAGCAGCATGGGTGCGGTCTCGAGCCCGAGGTCGAGCAGCGCGTCGCCGAACGCAGCGCGCGTCTCGCCCGCGGGCCCCTCCGCGTCGTGCCCGGCCCCGAAGACGAGCATCACGGCTGCCGCGACCGCGCTCATCTCCCAGACGCGCTGCATCCGGCTCCTGGTCCGCTCGACGGACCAGTCGTGAGCGATGACGTGCAGCAGGAGCCCGGCGAGACCAGCCCCGATCCACGGCTCCCATGCGCGCGCCAGCGCTGCGGGAACCAGGTCTCCGAGCTGCGCGCCGAAGACGGTCGCGAGCGCCAGGCCGGCGGCGCGGCGGAGCGCCGCGCGCGCGCCGCGATGCCGCGCGAACGCCACCACGAGCAGCGCGGTCACCGGGATCGAATGCGCTGCGATCGAGAGCGCGACGTCGGCCGCCACCGGGCCCGTCGCGAGCGGGCCCGCATACGCGGCGATCGCGAGACCGTCGCCGAGGTTGTGCAGCAGGAGCCCGAAGTAGCCGATCTCGAGCCCGACGTCAGCGGCAGCCTCGTCCGGCCGGTCGTCGCCCGGGAGCCGGCCGCCGCGCATCCGGCGCAGCGCGCGCTCGCAGACGACCGGCATCGCGAAGCCCGCGACGAACACCGCGAGCGCAGCCACGCCCTCCCGCCCGACCGCCTCCGGCAGGAGGTGGAGCACGACCACCAGCGCGGCCGACACGAAGGCGAACGTCCGCGCGGGCGACAGCGCCTGCTCGACGCGCCCCGACAGGAGGCCGATCGCGGCACCCATCGCGATGGCACAGAGAACCAAGAGGAGATGAGCCACGACCACCGAGACGCTCCGCGCGAGGGCCCCCGGGGCCCGTCACAGCCAAACACCATATTCTCTTGCGACCCATCTGCAAAACGGGACCGGACGCCAGGCCAGGAGCGCGCTGCGCCCGTCTCGGCGACGCAGCGCGCCACCGGCAACTCGATCGCCGGACACCAAGACGGCGAACAGGAGCGCCGAAACGATCTTCGCCGCGACCGAGCGCCCAGGCTGGGTCGGCTCGTCCTCGAGCCGAGCCCGCGCGACCGGGGCCGGAAGCGCGGCGGGCGACGGCAGCCGTCGCCGCCGTCGCCCGCCGCTCGTACTCGCCCTGCGGCTGCGACGCTCAGCTCGCCGCGCGGCTCTCCAGCTCGACCTCGGCCGTCGCCGTCGCCGTGACCTCGTCGCGGTGGTTGATGGTGTGCACGTCGAGCTTCACCATCTTCTTGCCGTCGCGCACGAACTTCTCGACGACCTTGCCGCCGCCCCAGGTCACGTCACCCAGGTAGTTGAAGCGCTTGTAGCGCGCATCGATGAACGCGAGGTGTCCCCTGTCACCCATCCAGTTGGTGACCGCGTGGCACATCCAGGACAGGCGCTCGAGGCCGAGGTCGTACGCACCGGGCAGGCCGAGCGTCTCCTGCGTGAACTTGTTGTCCCAGTGGACACGCTGCGGCGGCTCGGGAACGCCCTGCTCGTTCGGCACCATGAGCATCGGGTGCTTGTCGAGGAGCCGCGACGCGACGACGTTGCCGACGAGGTACATGCCGAAGAACGACTCGAACGCGATCTCCGCAGTGGGCGTGAGCGGGCCCTTGATGACTCGTCCGATGTCGTCGCCGACGCCGACGTCTTCCCAGAGCCGCTGCGTCGTTCGCTTCTCGTTACGGTACTGCTCCTGGAAGCGGTCGATGTCGGCCGGCGTCCACTGCGCGAGCGGCTCGATCTCCTTGTAGACGCCCTTCTCGCGCGTCTTGTTGCGGTCGGCACGCATGTACGTATCGCTGCGCTTGCCGATGCAGGCGTTGGTCTGGTCGTAGTACACCGCCTCGTAGGTCATGTAGACCGTCCGTCCGTCGGTGAACTTGCTCGCCTTCTCGACGACGTCCTTGAGGTAGCTCTCGGAGCGGATCTGGTCGCCCTCGAGGACCGGGCGGTACCACTCGTAGTGCGACCCGGACCAGATCGAGTGTACACCCGGCAGGCCCTCGGGAAGCCCGGCCGAACCCGGGGCGCTCAGCGTATCGAAGCAGCGCAGCACGACGCCCGGGCACTGCAGCTTGCCCCAGCGGGTGTTGCTCTTGGCGTAGTCACGGTCGGTGTACAGCGGGCTCAGGTCACCGATCGCGTGTGCGAGGTGCCAGATGGTGTCGCGGCCCACCTCGGTCCGCCACGGCTGGCGGCCCTCGAAGCCCTTGCCGATGCGCTCACGAACCTTCGCGATGCCCTCGTTCGTGATCTTCCCGTGCTCGTACGCCATGGTCTCGACTCCTCGTCGCGCGTGATGCCGCGTGCCTTGCCAGCGATCCAAGTGAACGTTTGTTCGTTAGCGAGGAACCCCGCGTTCCGCCAGCCCGGGAGGCGACCGTCTGGCGTCACGCGTCGCGATCGCTATCCTTTGCCCACCGCGCGCCGGAAGTCCACGTCGGCGCCCGCAAAGGCCACAAGCGAGCGGTGCCCCAGCCCGGGGGCGACGCCTCGAGGAGATCACGATGAGCGATGAGAACGAATGGGTCGAGCTGTCCCGCGACTGCGAGGCGGTCATGGTGCCGGCCGGCCACACGGTCCTGCTGCCGCAGGGGACGAAGGCGGTCGTGACGCAGTCGCTCGGCGGTTCCTACACCGTGCACGTACCACAGTACGGCGGCCTGCTGCGTATCGCGAACCGGGACGCCGACGCCCTCGGCATCGCCACCGCACCGGAGGCCGCGAGACCGGCCGAAACCGGCGAGCCGCTCACCATCGAGCAGCTGGAGCCGATGGTCTGGGAGCAGCTCCGAACCTGCTTCGACCCCGAGATCCCGGTCAACATCGTCGACCTGGGGCTCGTCTACGACCTGCAGATCCAGCCGCTCGAGGAAGGCAAGAGCCGCGTCGACGTGAAGATGACCCTCACCGCGCAGGGCTGTGGCATGGGTGCCTCGATCGCGGCCGATGCCAAGTACAAGATTCTCGGACTGCAGGGCATCGACGAGGCCGAGGTCGAGATCGTCTGGAGCCCGGTCTGGAATCCGAACATGATCTCGCCGGAGGGCCGCGCCAAGCTCGGCATGGACTAGCGGTGCACAGGCCGCTCAGCGAAAGTCCGGTGCCGGCGGGGCCGCGAAGCTCGCCGGCACGAGCCGCGGGTCGTTCGGCACCCAGCGCAGCACGGTCTCCCGGAAGAACGGCTCACCTTCGATCGTGTAGTCGCCCACCGACGGCAGGACGTAGCCACCGGTCGGCGTGAATCCGCTGAACGCCGCGCGCAGGCGACCCTCCACGATCGTCGGCACGACGACCGGCCCCTCGGCCGCAACCAGACGGTCGGAACCGTCGAACGAGAGCACGTAGCGCGCCCCGTCCGACCGGTAGCTCACCTCGAGTGCCGCGGCCGCGCCTGCCGGCCGCTCGCCGGCCGGCAGCTCCCGCAGGACGACGTCGGGGTCGAGCGCGAGCGCGTCGAGCGTCGTCACCGACGTCCAGCGCACGATCGACGCGAAGTCGCCGAGCGCTGCCGGTGGCGCGGGCAGGGACGCGCTGCCGAGGAAGTAGCGCACCGTCCTGCCGTCGTACGAGACGCTCTGCACCTCGCCGTAGGTCTCGATGGTCCACCGCAGCTGGTCCGGAACACGATACTCGAAGCGCCACGCCCACTGGCCGGGGAAGCCTCGCACGACCTCCGCCTGCGAAGCGCGCGAAAGGCTCTGCAGCGCGCCTCCTCGCGCCGCGATCGCGCGCTCGAGGAGCGGGCGCGCACAACCGGCGACGGCAAGCGCGAGCAGCAGCAGCGGCGGCAGCAGGCGGTGGTCACGCTTGCGCCCGAGCCTTTCCTTGCGGGGCCGTGTCATCTATCGGTGCCGCCGGTGTCCTGGATCGTGAGCCGCATCTGTCTGGTCATGCTTCTCGTGACGTTCACGGCGTGCAAGAGCGCCGTTCAGCCGACTTCGGCCCCTCTGCCTCAGCCGCTCCCGTCCGGGCCACCGGTGAACGGCCCGCAGGCCGAGACCACCACCGCCGTTCTCGCCAACGGCTGGATCAGCGTGTCGCTGGCGCTGCCGCCGACCGGCAGTGGCCCGTTTCCGGTGGTCATCTCACCGATCGTCCCCGACGAGAAGCTGCTCGAGCGCGGCTTCGCGGTCGCGCGCTTCCATACCAACTGGGAAGCACTCGTTCCGCTCGCGAAGCCCGGCCCGGCGGCGGCCACCAAACCCGCGAAGCCCGGCCCCGCGGCGGCCACCAAACCCGCGAAGCCCGGCCCCGCGGCGGCCGCCAAGCCCGCGAAGCCCGGCCCCGCGGCGGCCGCCAAGCCCGCGACACCGCCGGTCGATGCGGTCGGATCGACGACCGTCGGCAAGTGGCTGCTTACCGCGCCGCGCCCGGGAATCGTCGGGCGCGCCTACTTCGACATCATCACGATGGACGCCGAGAAGTCGCTGCCCAGCGTCGTGGACTGGCTGCTGACGCGGCCGGACGTCGATCCGGAGCGCATCGCGCTGACGGGCAGCTCGACGAGCGGCTTCGTCGCCCTGCAGGCGATGGCCGTCGAGCCGCGCATCGCGGTCGGAGTCGTGCGGGTCGCGTGCGGCGACTACCTGACGTTCCTCGCGTCATCGTCTCTGGCGCTGAACGACGACCCGCGCTGGCTGCCCGGTGGCCGGCTCGTGCTCGACCCCGACTACGCGGTCGAGATCGCGACTCGCGAGCCCATCCGGCACGCCGACCGGTCCCCCCCCCGCCCGCTCCTGCTCATGGCCGGCGTGCGCGACCGGGCGATCCCGATCGCCTGCGTGGAGAACACGGCGACGCAGTTTGCGTCCGCGTATGAAGCCGCCGGCGCCGCGGACCGCTTCCGCTTCGTCGCGTACGCGGAGGGCGGCCACGACCTCTCCGAGGACGCGAACGCCGAGATTCTCCCCTGGCTCGAGCGCTGGCTCGCCGGCGAGGTCACCGCGTCGGCGCGTTGACGTCCTGGTGCAGCAGCCGGTCGCTCGCCCGACGCAGGAAGTCGAGGTGGGTCCGCCGCATCTCGGGGGACAGCGGGTCCTTCCCGAGCACCCGCGCGTACAGCGCCGCCGATGTGAAGTAACCGAACAGCAGGTGGTAGAGCCCGAGGATCAGCAGCGGGCGGTCCGCCAGCGGCCAGTCCACGAACCCCGGCGTCGCCTCCATTGCAGACGTGCCCTGCTCGTAGATCGGCGTCAGCCAGTGGTCGACCAGACGCTCGAGGTACTCGCCGCCGTCGAGCACCTCGCGCTGGATCAGCTTCGGCAGGTGCGGCGTGCGCCAGAGGTGATCGACCAGGCGCTCGAGCAACTGCTCCTGGAAGTCCCGCGACTGGAAGCTGCCCTTCCCCTCGGCCAACAGGTCGGTGATCGGCCCCAAGCCCCGCTCGAGCACCGCCTCGTAGAGCGCCTGCTTGCTGGGAAAATGGTTGTAGATGCTGGCCTGGTTGAGGCCCACCCGGCCCGCGATCTCGCGCACGGAAACGCCGGCGAACCCGCGCTTCGCGAACAGCGCCTCGGCCGCGTCGAGAATCCGGGTCGCGGTGCTCCCGGCTTCCGGCGGGACGGTCTTCGCAGCTTCGCCCGGCATTTCCGCGACCTGAACGAACGTTCGCTTACCAGCCTCTGCGACGAGCGGCAACCGGCGCGGATGGTGCGGGGCTCGTCAGGCGGCGCGACCGCCCTTCGGCTCCTTCCCGTTGTCCCCCTTCTTGGGCGAGCACGGGGTGCACGTGTTCTTGACGTTGTCGGAGTCCTCGACCAGCCCCTCGTCGAGATTGTGGCAGACCTTCTTGCAGACCGCGCAGACGAAGTAGATGCCCTCGACCGTCTTGTCGATCCGCTCCCGGTTCAGGATGCGGCCTTTCAGCTTGTCGATGCGGATGCCGAGGAGCTCCTCGTACTGCCGCTTGATCTTCCGCCGACCGACCTCGTCCTTGGGAAGATCCTCCTCTTCCCCGCGCCGGCGTTCCTCCTCGTCGAAGATGCTGAAGCCCTTCTTCGACGCCTTCGCCTTCGTCGCCGCCTTCTTCTTGCCGCTGGTCCGAGGCATCGCGCGTCCTCTTTCGCTGTGTGGGTCTTGCACCAAGCAAAACTTTCGGCCGGACCGCGCGTGATCGCGCATCGCGGCACGGCAGTGACCGCGTCCCAGGGACTGCCGCCGTTCACGGGCCGCCCCTAATGGCTCGATCTTCGGGATTGCACCCCCTGAAATCAAGGTAGCGTCCGCGCGGCGGGTCTGGTAGCCGCGAAGCGTGCGCGTGTGCCTGAATCCGCAGGGCCGGCGGCTCGACGTCGACGGCGTCTCGCGCGTTCAGGACCTGCTGCGGCGGCTCGACATCCTGCCCGGAACCGTGCTGGTGATCCGCGGCGATCAGCTACTCACCGACGACGCGCGCCTCGACGCGAGCGACGAGATCGAACTGCGCTCCGTCGTGAGCGGCGGATGACGCCGGGGCCTCTGCGAGGAACGACTCCGTGAAGTGTACGCGATGCAAGGAGCCCGCGGAGGTCAAGCTGCGCGCCCACAACTCAGCCTTCTGCCGGGCATGCTTCCTGTTCTTCTTCGAGCGTCGCGTTGCTCGCGCCATCGACCACGAGAAGATGTTCGTACGGTCGTCGCGCATCCTGGTCGCCGTTTCGGGCGGCAAGGACAGCCTCGCTCTCTGGGACGTGCTCGCGAGCGAGGGCTACCAGACCGTCGGCTTCCACCTCGCTCTCGGGATCGGTGGATACTCGCAGCGCTCCCGCGAGCGCTGCGAGTCGTTCGCGGAGAAGCACGGGCTCGAGCTGAGCGTCCATGCGCTCGCCGACGAGGGGCTTGCGATCCCCGAGATCGTTTCCGCGACGCGACGCCCGGCCTGCTCGGCCTGCGGGACGATCAAGCGCCACTACTTCGACGCAGCGGCGCTCGAGCTCGGCTGCGACGTGATCGCGACGGGGCACAACCTCGACGACGAGGCGGCGCGCCTGCTGGGGAACGTCCTCCACTGGCAGACGGAGTACCTGGCGCGACAGAAGCCGGTGATCCAGCCGCGGCACGAGAAGTTCGTGCGCAAGGTGAAGCCCCTGTACTTGACCAGCGAGTTCGAGACCGCGACCTACGCGTTCATGAAGCGGATCGACTACGTGGTCGAGGAGTGCCCGAACGCGGTCGGGGCCTCGCAGCTCGACTACAAGGCCGTCCTCGACCGCCTCGAGAACACGTCACCCGGCACCAAGGCGGGCTTCGTGCGCGACTTCATGGTGCGCGGGAGCCGGGCGTTCGAGGCGCCGGCGACCGAGCGAGCCGACACCGGCGGTACCTGCGCCGGCTGCGGCATGCCGGCCTTCGGCACGCTGTGCTCGTTCTGCTCGCTGCGCGCCGAGGTCGACCGCAAGCTCGCGCTGCGCACGAGGTCCGTCTCCCCCGCGGTGACGGAGTGAGCGACGAGCAGCCCACCGCCGCGCCGTCGCGACCGTCGCCGCACGATCCGCTCGCCGTGGGCGAGGCGATCCTGCTGATCGACCCGAAGGGGCGCGAGTACCTGCGAGACCTCCGTCCCGGACGCCGCTTCTCGCTGCACTGCGGCGTGGTGGACGCCGATGCGATCATCGGACGCCCGGACGGCTCGCGCGTCGCCACATCGCTCGGCCAGACCTGCCTCGCCTTCCGGCCCGGCTACGCGCGCCTGATCCCGAACCTGCCGCGGCAGGCGCAGGTCATCTATCCGAAGGACGCCGCCTCCATCGTCATCTGGGGCGACGTCTACCCGGGAGCGCGCGTGATCGAGAGCGGCGTCGGGCCAGGCGCCCTGACGATGGCGCTGCTGCGCGCGATCGGCCCGCACGGCCACCTGACCTCGATCGAGCGTCGCGAGGACCACGCCCAGATGGCGCGCGAAAACATCGCCCGCTTCCACGGCGAGGCCACCAACTGGGAGCTCGTGGTCGCGGACGCGGCCGACGCCCTGCCGGCGCTGCGCGCCGACCGGGTGATCCTCGACCTGCCCGAGCCCGGACCGCTGGTCGGGGCGGCGGCGAACGCCCTTCGCCCCGGCGGCATCCTCACGTTTTACGTGCCCACCACGGTCCAGATCGACCAGATCGGCCAGGCGCTGCGCGCAGATCCGCGTTTCGCGCTCGCCGAGACGTTCGAAACCCTGCAGCGTCCGTGGCACGTTGCGCCGAACTCGGTTCGGCCGGATCATCGGATGGTGGCACACACGGGGTTCATCATGATCACGATGCGCCTCGCAGACGACGCCTGACTCCGCATCGGCTCCGCGGCGACGAGCAACGAGCCGCTGGCTGCGTCTCGGGCGACGCGGCGCCTAGACTTTATGCGGCAGGCGTTCCTGCCGATGAGACCATCTGACGGCAGGCTCGGAGCATCGCCGCCCGCGAGGGGCGCGAAGGGGCTGGACCAACGCATGGCAGACGACGAATCCGGCGCGACCGAGTCGGGCCAGAAGTTGTACGGTTTCGACGAGGACACGAGCTCCATCGAGATCCCCGAGCGACTCCCCGTGCTGCCGCTGCGCGGCGTGGTGATCTTTCCGTCGGCGATCGTGCCTCTCCCGATCTCCCGAAAGTCGTCGCTGCAACTCGTCGAGCAATGCCTGGCCCGCAACGAGATGATCCTCGGCCTGGTCGCGCAGAAGTCGGTGGACGAGGAGCGTCCTGATCCGTCCGGCCTGTTCACACGCGGGACTGCAGGGCGTCTGCTGAAGATGCTACGCTATCCGGACCAGAGCGTCCGGATTCTCGTCCAGGGGCTTCGGCGCATCGAGATCGACGCCTACGACGAGACCGACCCGTACTACGTCGGCCGCGCGCACCCGCTGGTCGACGAGTACGAGGACTCCAAGGACCTGGATGCGATCCAGGCGCACCTCGTGAACCAGTTCGCGAAGTTCGTCTCGATGATCCCCTACCTGCCCGACGAGCTGCAGCTCGTGGTGATGAACATCAAGGACCCGGGCAAGGTCACGGATCTCATCGCCTCGAACCTCAACATCTCCCCCGAGGAGAAGCAGGATCTCCTCAACACGCTCAGCGTGCGCAGCCGGCTGCAGCGCCTGTCCGTCATCCTCAACCGCGAGATCGAGCTGCTCGAGCTCGGGTCGAAGATCCAGAGCCAGGTGCAGACCGAGCTCTCGAAGAACCAGCGCGAGTTCTACCTGCGCCAGCAGATGCGCGCGATTCAGCGCGAGCTCGGCGAGGGCGACAACCGCTCCGCCGAGCTCGAGGAGCTGCGCCGCAAGCTCGACGACGCGAAGCTGCCCGAGGCCCCGCGCAAGGCCGCCGACACCGAGCTCGACCGCCTGCGCATCATTCCGCCCGAGTCCGCCGAGCACTCCGTCGTGCGAACGTACCTCGAGTGGCTCGCCAACCTGCCGTGGGCGGTCTCCACCGAGGACAACCTCGACCTGATTCATGCGCGCAAGATCCTCGACGAGGACCACTTCGACCTCGAGACGATCAAGGACCGCATTCTCGAATACCTCGCGGTGCGGAAGCTGCGGCAGGACCCGCGCAGCCCGATTCTCTGCTTCGCGGGCCCACCCGGCGTGGGAAAGACGTCCCTCGGCCGCTCGATCGCGCGTGCCATGGGCCGCAAGTTCGTGCGCTTGTCGCTCGGCGGCGTCCGCGACGAGGCCGAGATCCGCGGCCACCGCCGGACCTACGTCGGCTCGCTGCCGGGCCGCATCCTGCAGAGCCTCAAGTCCGCGGGGTCGAACAACCCGCTCTTCGTCCTCGACGAGATCGACAAGCTCGGTGCCGACTTTCGCGGTGACCCATCGTCCGCCCTGCTGGAGGTCCTCGACCCCGAGCAGAACTCGACGTTCGTCGACCACTACCTCGACGTGCCGTTCGACCTGACACGCGTGATGTTCATCACCACCGCGAACTACCTCGATCCGATCCCGCACGCGCTGCGCGATCGCATGGAGGTCATCCAGCTCAGCGGCTACACCGAGGAGCAGAAGCTCGAGATCGCGAAGCGCCATCTGGTGCCGAAGCAGATCCAGGAGAACGGCCTCGACGACGACAAGATCCGCTTCGAAGACCCCGGCCTCGTCAAGATCATCCGCGACTACACGCGCGAAGCGGGTCTCCGCAATCTCGAGCGGGAGATCGGTCGCGTTTGCCGCAAGATCGCGCGCGCCGTGACCGAAGGGCGCTCCGATCTCGCCGTGATCACGGCCGAGAAGGTGCGCGTGCTCCTCGGCGCCGAGAAGTTCTTCAACGAGGTCGCCGAGAGGCTCGGCGAGCCCGGGGTCGTGACGGGACTCGCGTACACGCCGAACGGGGGCGACATCCTCTTCATCGAAGCGACACGGATGAAGGGCAAGAAGGGGCTGACCCTCACCGGCTCGCTGGGCGACGTCATGAAGGAGTCGGCGCAGGCTGCCCTGTCGCTCGTTCGATCCCGCGCGGAGCGGCTGGGGATCGAGCCCGACTTCTTCGAGAACTCGGACCTGCACCTGCACGTTCCCGCGGGCGCGATTCCGAAGGACGGGCCGTCGGCGGGCGTGACGATGGCCACCGCCCTCGCCTCGTTGCTGACGAACCGGTCGGTGCGTCCCGACGTGGCGATGACCGGCGAGATCACGCTGCGCGGTGCGGTCCTGCCGATCGGCGGGGTCAAGGAGAAGGTCCTCGCCGCACGTCGCGCGGGCATCGGCACTGTCATCCTGCCCAAGCGCAACGAGAAGGACCTGGAGGATGTCCCCGAGAACGTGCGCGGCGAGATACGCTTCGCGTTCGCCGAGGACATCGACGACGTCCTCGCCGTGGCACTCGAGCCGCTCGCCGCCTCTCGCGAGACCGCAGCGCGCTGAGTCTCCGTGACCGCGGCGACTCAGGCCACGACGCGAAGAAGTTCGTCGGGCCGGTCGACGACGTGGTCGGGCGCGGCGCCGCGCAGGATGCCGGCGTCGGTGAGCCCCCACGTGACGGCGCAGACGGCGATGCCCGAAGCTCGCGCCGTCGCGACGTCGACGAGCGAGTCACCGACGAGCAACGTCTCGCGCGCCGCGATCCCGGTCCGCCGCAGGAGCGCGTGCACGATCGCCGGATCGGGCTTGTGGACCGGGACGGAATCCCCACCGAGGACGGCGACGAAGGCGTCCGCGATGTGGAGTCCCTCGAGGATCGCGCGCGCCAGGACCTCGGGCTTGTTGGTCGCGATGGTCAGCACCACACGACGCGCCCGCAGCTCGCGGAGCGTGTCGGCGACGCCGGGGTAGAGCACCGTCGTGTCGAGAAGGTGGGCGCCATAGCGCGCGAGGAAGCCCGGCAGCGCACGATCGAGCAGCGCTTCGGCTTGCGCTCCGCCCGACGCGGCGAGGCTGCGCTCGACGAGCTTCCGTGCACCGTTGCCCACGAACCGGACGATGGCCTCGTCGGGCAGCCGTGCAAGGCCCAGCGCCTCGAGGACGTGGTTGGCCGACGCAGCGAGGTCGCCCGCGGAGTCGATCAGCGTCCCGTCGAGATCGAAGATGACGTGCCGGTAGCTCAGACCGAGAACGACGAGCCGCAGCCGCAGGTGCGATCCGCGTTGGGGTTCGTGAACTTGAACCCGGCGCCGTGCAGCCCGTCGACGTAGTCGACGCTCATTCCGGACAGATACGGAGCGCTCGTGGAGTCGACGAAGACGCGGACGCCTTCGTACACGTAGACCGCGTCGCCCTCCCGGGGGGCGTCATCGAGCTCCAGCGAGTACTGGAGGCCCGAGCAGCCACCACCGAGGACCGAGACCCGCAGTCCGGCCGGATCGGAGCGCTTCTCGCGCTGCAGCAGCACCTTCACCCTCGCGACTGCCGTCGAGGACAGCCGGACGGGTTCACCCGCCACGGAAACGTCGTCGTTCTGATGGGTTACGGTGTGCTCGCTCATGGTTCCTGTCACCTAGTCACCGGTCCCGGACCAGTCAAGGCGGCCGGGCAGCGCATCGTCCGAAGATTCTGCTCGCACGGCCGTCTAACGGGCGTCGCCGACGCGCGATGGCGGCTCGTTCGGCGCTCGAGAGGTGATCCGTGGATGCCAGATCGATTCTGAGAACGTTCTTTTTTTCCGCCCTGCCCCTCGTCGCGGGCCTGCCAGCGCTGCCCGCCCGAGCCAGCGTCGCAGCGCTGCCGACCTTCACCGGTGTCGCCCGCTCGGTGAGCCCGTCGGTGGTCAACATCTCCATCACCGGGGAGGTGAAGCCTGCCGCATCGCAGGGGCCAGCCGACCCGTTCTTCGACCGCTACTTCGGCGGCCAGGGCGGGCCACGCAAGGCGCGCAGCCTGGGCTCGGGCTTCGTGCTCACGCCCGACGGCTACATCGCGACCAACGCACACGTGGTCGCGCAGGCGGGCAAGGTCATCGTCCGGCTAGCGAACAAGAAGGAGTACCCGGCCAAGGTGATCGGCGTCGACGAGAAGACCGACGTCGCGCTCATCAAGATCGAGCCCAAGGAGCCCCTGCAGCCGGCCACACTCGGGGACTCGAACGGGCTCGAGGTCGGCGAGTGGGTCATGGCGATCGGCAGCCCCTTCGGCCTCGAGCAGACGGTCACCGTCGGCGTCGTGAGCGCGAAGGCGCGCGTTCTCGGGGCCGGACCGTACGACGACTTCATCCAGACCGACGCCGCGATCAACCCCGGAAACTCCGGTGGCCCGCTGGTCGATGGCGAGGGCCGCGTGGTCGGGATCAACACCGCGATCTCCAGCCGCTCCGGCGGCAACGAGGGCGTCGGCTTCGCGATTCCCGTGGCGCTCGCGAGGACCATCCTCGACCAGCTGCGCGAGTCCGGGAAGGTCGAGCGGGGCTGGCTCGGCGTCGGCATCCAGGACGTCACGCCGGACCTCGCGATCTCCCTCGACCTCGGCGACGCGACCGGTGCGCTGGTCGCGAACGTGTCACCGGGAGGCCCCGCCGCACGTGCCGGACTCGAGCGTGGCGACGTCATCGTGGAGTTCGCCGGAAAGACCATCACGGAGAGCCATCAGCTGCCCGCCCTGGTCGCGGAATCGCGCATCGGCAGCACGGCGCACCTGACCGTGTTGCGGGGCGGGGAGCGGCGGACGATCGACGTGACGATCGCGAGCCTGCCCGAAGAGCCGGAGCGCCGGGTCTCGGCGCGCGATGGAGGCGACGACGGTGCCGCGTGGGGCTTCGCGGTCGCCGACATCACTCCTCAGCTTGCCCGCGGCCGGGGCCTCGCGCGCGATCGCGGGGTGGTCGTGACCGACGTGGCGCCAGATGGCCCGGCGGCGGAGGCCGGCATACAGCCGGGCGACATCGTCCGCGAGGTCGACCGCTCCCCGGTCGAGACGAGCGCCGATCTTCGCAAAGCCCTGCAGAGCCGCAAGAAGGACAACGTGCTGCTGCTCGTTCAGCGCGGCGAGGCGACGAGCTTCCAGGTCCTCAAGCGGAGCTGAGTCGGGAGGAGGGTAAACTCCGGCGAGCGGAATGCCGACGAGATGACGTCACAGGAACGAAGCGCGCAGGCTTCGCGCGAGGAGGGCTTGGATCAGGCGGGGTTCCGCCGAGGGATTCCCGTGCACGAGAGGTCTCGATGCCAGAGCGAGAATCCATCATCGAGTCACATCCTGCCGAGTTCTTTCGCGGACTCGTCCAGGAAGCCATGCGAGCACAAGGTGTCACCGCGGGAGGGGAGACCGAGTTCTATCTCGTCCAGCTCCTCCATCACCATCTCCGCATGCGCGCCGATCTCCTCGATCGCCCGCTCGCCCTCGAGTTTCTCGAGGCCAGCAGCGCCGGCGGCGTCGAGCAATTCCAGCGGCTGAAGCTCGTCGGCGATACGGCGCTGTTCGTCGCCGGATTGTTCGCCGACTGCCTGGAGCGGTCGGTCGTGCCGCCGACGTACTACGTCGAGCTCGGAGCGCTCGCTTACCGGCGCGTGGCCGGCATCGGCAGCCCGCGGGTGCGCGAGATGTTCGCCGAACTCGCGATGCAGTTCCTCGATCTCGTTCGCGTGCTCGGCGAGATCAGCAGCCGGGAGCTCTTCGCGAGCGACCGGGACACGCTGCGCATCTACCGTCGCTGGCTGCTGACGCGCGGCGCCCAGGATGCGTCGCTGCTGGTATCGCGCGGTCTCATTCCCGGGGAGCCCACCGGATCCAGGCACTGAGCCAGGCACCGAACGACGAAGCGCACGGTCTTTCGGGGGCCGCCTCCGCGGTGCCGTCGCGGCGTACTCGAGCGACTCGCCGCGGTCTACCAGGCGGCGCGTGCGCTCGCCGTGCCAGGCTTGCGCGCGATCATCACGGTGAAGAGCGATTGCGGCGACGTCTTGTAGCGCCGCACCAGCTCCAGAGGAACGCTTTCGAGCAGCTCGCTCATACGGAGCGTGGTCCGCCAGCCCAGCTTGCGGGTGACCGGGTCGAGCCGATCCACGACGGACGCGATCACCTGCCGCTCGCTCCGGAAGTGGTTGATGATGACGATCCTTCCACCCGGGCGGCAGACGCGGACCATCTCGCGCATCATCCGCTTCGGCTCGGGGACGACGCTGACCACGTGAAACGACGTCACGTAGTCGAAGCTGTCGTCGGCGAAGTCCAGGTCCTGGGCGTCACCCACCGCGAGGGAGATGTCCGTCCAGCCCTCGCGGTCGACCTTTCGCTGCGCCCGCTCCAGCATGTCTGGGGCCAGGTCGATGCCGGTGACGTGGCAGTCCGTCGGGTACGCCGACAGCGCGAGTCCGGTCCCGACACCGACCTCGAGGACGGAAGAGTCGGGCTCGATGTTCAACTCGCCGATCACGCGCTTGATGCGCGGAAAGAAGACGTTCTCGAAGATCTTGTCGTAGTATCGCGAGAACTCGGAGTAGATCTTGCTCTCGTGCGGATGTGCTATTGGAGAAGCCATGCGTCCCTCCCAGGGGTCTCGCACTCGGGGAGGCCGTCAGCCAGCGCACCGGCATTCTGCGCAGCAGCCATCGTCGCCGTGGGAACGGTCGACACCGGCCCGGGATTCAGGCCGCGGTCGCGCCGCGCATCTGGCGCTTGAAGAAGGCGATGTCCTGCTTGCGAAAGCGCCACTGACGCCCGGTCTTGAAGGCGGGCAGGATCTGCTTTCGTGCGTACTCGTTGACGGTGTCCGGACTCATGTCGAGCAGCCTCGCAACGTCACGGCTGTTCAGCAAAATGTCGTCTCTCTCAATCATGACCCACGTCCACGCTGAAGGGATGGGTCTGGCTACCATGCGGTCCTCGGCAGGGTCAACCGAGGCCGCCCCGCGGCGACCGTCGGCACAACCCGAAGGATCACCATTCCGCTGATCTTTCAGATAGTTAGGCGACCATTGGCGCGCGCCCTGAGGCCCCGTATCCGGCTCCGACCGTGCGGGACCGCACGACCGACCCGCCCCCCGCCGGAACGACCACCTCACCCCACCGCTGCATTCTTCGCGGGCGCAGAGCCGACGCCCCCCACGGTCGCGAAGCCGATGCGGACGTCAGACGCTCACCGTGAGCAGCTGGCGGCGCGACAGCTGCCAGTCGTAGTACATGCGGGTCACGAAGACGGCCGTGAACACCGTCGTCACGAGACCGACGCACAGGGTGACCGCGAAGCCTTTCACGGGACCCGACCCGAACTGGAACAGGATCAGGCCCGAGATCAGCGTCGTGATGTTCGAGTCGCGGATCGCCGCCCACGCGCGGTCGTAGCCCGCCTCGAGTGCGGCACGCGCTGTCTTGCCGGTACGCAACTCCTCGCGGATGCGCTCGTTGATGAGGACGTTCGCATCCACGGCCATGCCGAGCGTGAGCACGACGCCCGCGATGCCCGGCAGGGTCAGCGTCGCACCGAACGCGGCGAGGATCGCCATCATGAAGAGGACGTTGAGAACCAGGGCACCGTCCGCGAGGAGGCCGGCCCCGCGGTAGTAGAAGACCATGAACAGCACCACGAGAGCGCCGCCGACCAGCAGCGACACGATGCCCTGGCGGATCGAGTCGCGCCCGAGCGACGGACCGACGGTGCGCTCCTCCGCGATCTTGATGGGCGCGGGCAGAGCTCCCGCGCGCAGCACGATCGCCAGGTCACGCGCCTCCTTGATGTCGAAGCTGCCCGTGATCGAGGCACGACCTCCTCCGATCTTCTCGCGGATGACCGGTGCGGAGAACACCTTGCCGTCGAGAACGATGGCGAGATTCCGCCCGACGCTCTCCCCGGTGATGGCCTCGAACTCGCGGGCGCCGCGGTCCGAGAGAATCAGCTCGACGTAGGGCCCTTCGAGTTGCGTACCGGGGCGAACGCGCGCATCGGCAACCGCCGACCCGCTCATCAGAACCTTCTTGTCGAGGACGTACTCGCTCGCCGCCCCCGGCAGCGGGTTTGCCGCCTGCAGCTTTTCCGTGCCCGCCCCGGTCTTGTCGGCAACGAGCTTGAACTCCAGCACCGCCGTCTTGCCGATCAGCTCCTTCGCGCGCTGTGGGTCCTGCACGCCGGGCAGCTGAACGACGATGTCCTGGTCCCCCTGACGCTGGATGCTCGGCTCCGAGACGCCGAACTGGTCGATGCGGTTGCGGATCGTCTCGAGCGACTGATCGATCGCGAAGCGTCGCTGCTGCTCCTGCTCGCGGGGGCTCGGCGAGAGCTCGATCACCGGCGGCCCGTCCGATGACTGTGACGTCATGACGAGGTTCGGGAAGCGGTTCTTCACCAGGTCGTCGAACGCGGCGCGCTGGTCGGGCGACGTGAGCGACAGACGCAGCGTCTTGCCCTGCTGCGTGATCTCGCCGGTCTGGATCTTCTGGTCCTTCAGCTCGCGGCGCAGCTCGTCGGCCGCGCGGCCGAGGTTGTTCTCGACCGCCTTCTCGACGTCCACCGCGAACAGCAGGTGCGTTCCACCCCGGAGGTCGAGACCCAGGTGGAGGGGCTCTCGCTGGAGAAAGCTCGGCAGCGGGAAGTCGGCCGGCAGCACCAGCGGCGACAGATACACGAGCGATGCCACGACCAGCACCGCGAGTGCTGCGAGACGATAGACGACGTTGCCGGGATTCATGCGGACTTCTCCTCGCTGCCCTTCTCCGCCTTGCCGCCCCGCAGGACCTGCGTCACGGCCGGCCGATCGACCTTCACGTGCACCTTCGGAGCGATCTCGAGGACCAGCGCCTTGTCGGCGATCCTCACGATCTTGCCGTGCAACCCGCCCATCGTGACGACGTCGTCGTTCACGCGCAGGTTGGCTAGCATCTCCTCGGTCTCCTTCGCCTTCTTCTGCTGCGGGCGAACGAGCAGGAAGTAGAACACCACCAGGATCATTGCGAACGGAGCCAGCTGGATCAGCGGGCTCCCCGGTCCGAACAACCCTTCGGGACCTGAATTCATCTCTGCTCTCCCTGCGGTGACGCTTCCACTGGCGGGGCACCGAGATCGACCCCCATGTCGGCAGCCTCCGCACGCAGCGTGCCGCGCTCGATCGCCCGGCGAAGTCGGGCCATCCGATCCAGATAGAAGTGGAGATTGTGCGTGGTGAGCAAGCGCGCGGCGAGGATCTCTCCGGAAACGAAGAGATGACGGATGAACGACCGCGAGAAGCGCCGGCAGGCGGCGCAGCTGCAGTCGGGGTCGAGCGGCCCCGTGTCCTCACGGTGCTCCGCGTTCCGGATCGCGAGCTTGCCGCGCGACGTGAACACCGTACCGTTGCGCGCGTTTCGCGTCGGCATGACGCAGTCGAACATGTCGAAGCCCATCGCGACGAACCGCACCAGCTCGTCGGGCGTGCCGACGCCCATCAGGTAGCGTGGGCGGTCCTCGGGGAGCAGCTCCACGGTGTGCCGCGCGACGCTGTGGGTCAGGTCGCGACGCTCACCGACCGACAGGCCCCCGACCGCGTAGCCGTCGAATCCCATCGGCACGAGGTCGGCCGCGCTCCGCTCGCGCAGCGCGGTGTCCATGCCGCCCTGCACGATCGCGAACACCTGCTGATCATCGCGCGTGCGCGCGTCGATCGCCCGCCGTGCCCAGCGGGTCGTGCGCTGCACGGCGCGCACCACCGAATCCGCAGGCGCATCGGCCGCGACGCACTCGTCGAGGACCATCGCCACGTCGACGCCGAGGGTCTCCTGCAGGGCGATCACATCCTCGGGCCGGAAGAAGTGCCGGCTGCCGTCGACGTGGCTCTTGAACTCGACCCCATCCTCGTCGATCCGGCAGAGGCTGTTCAGGCTGAAGATCTGGAAGCCGCCGCTGTCGGTGAGGATGGCCCGGCGCCACCCGCCGAAGGCGTGCAGCCCCCCGTGACGCGCGATCACGTCCGCGCCGGGGCGCAGCGCGAGGTGGTAGGTGTTGCCCAGGATCATCTCGGCGCCGAGATCCTCGAGCTCCCAGGGAGCCATCGCCTTCACCGTGCCGAGGGTGCCCACCGGCATGAAGGCCGGGGTCTCCACGGTGCCGTGCGCCGTCGCGAGGCGTCCCCGGCGAGCGCGCGTGCCGCGGTCACGCGACAGCACGCGGAAGCCCCGCGTGGACGTCGGATCCGCGTCGGGAGGTGCAGCGGCGGGCACGGAGGACATCCCGGGTCGTTTAGCAGACCCGGGGCCTGCCGCGAGAGAGATCTCAGAGGATCAGCATCGCGTCGCCGTAGCTGTAGAAGCGGTAGCGCTCCGCCACCGCGACCGCGTACGCCCGGCGCACGGCCTCCGTCCCCGCGAAGGCCCCGACCAGCGCCAGGAGCGAGGATCCCGGCAGGTGCAGGTTCGTGAGCAGCCCCCCGACGACCGCGAAGCTGGACCCCGGCGCGAGGATCAGGGACGTCTCCTGCGGGCCCTCGGGCCATCCGGCGCGGGCGGCCGACTCCAGCGCCCGCGTGGTCGTGGTCCCCACGGCGACGATGCGGCGCCGCCCGCCTGCATCGCGCAGCAGATCCCGCGTCGCCGGTGGGACCTCGTAGCGCTCCGGTTCGACGGCGAGCGACGATCGCCCCGGGCGTCCGGCGAGGAACGTCGCAGGGCCGACGTGCAGAACGATCTCCGCCACCTCGACACCAGCCGCACGCAGGTCCGCGAGCAGCCTCTCGGTGAGGTGCAGGCCCGCGGTCGGCGCCGCGATGGAGCCGGGCTCGGAGGCGAAGATCGTCTGGTACCGGTCCCGGTCCTCGTCGGTCGCACCGCCAGGGCGACGGATGTAGGGCGGCAGTGGCGTCTCCCCGAAGCGGTCCAGCAGCTGCAGGGCATCCGCACCCGCGGGGAGCTCGACGACGGCTTGCCCGTCCACATGCCGGACGATGCGTACCGCGACGCGTTCGCCGGCGCGCTCCTCGCCTCGCGGCCCCGTCAGCTCCAGGCTGCTGCCGGGTGGGAGCCGGCGCGCGGGACGCACCAGCGCACGCCAGCGCGACGCGGCGCCGGTACCCGCGTCGGGGTCCGACGCGCCGAGCGGTGCGATCAACAGCACCTCGGCCGCACCGCCGCCGGCGCGTCGCGCATGGAGACGCGCCGGAATGACGCGACTCCGGTTCACGACCATGAGGTCACCCCGGGAGAGCCAGCGCGGCAGATCGTGGATGGTCGAGTGCACGGGCTCGCAACCGCGCGCCCGATCGAGCACCAGAAGTCGTGCCCCGTCGCGCTCGGCCGCCGGATGCTGGGCGATCAGCTCCGGTGGGAGCTCGTAGGCGAAGCTGCCCTCCATGGGCACGTCGGGGGCGCTCGGGCCTTGCATCACGAGCACGGGGCCGCTGGCCGGCGCGGATCCCGCGGCGTGAACGGACAGCTCAAGGGTCGAGCCCGATCTTCGCCATCACCAGCTTGATGTCCTGCCAGACGAGCTTCTTGTCGGCCGGGTTGCGCAGCAGGTACGCCGGATGGAGCGTCGGCATCAGCGGGACGCCCTCGTACGCGAACCAGGTGCCACGTAGGCGCATGATCGGAGTCTTGGTCGCGAGCAACGTCTGGGCCGCGAACTTGCCGAGCGCGACGATTGCCTCGGGCTGAACGAGCGCGATCTGCCGGCGCAGGAACGGCGAGCACGCCTCGACCTCGTCGGGCTCGGGATTGCGGTTGTCCGGTGGCCGGCACTTGACGACGTTGCAGATGTAGACGTCGGACCGGGAGAGCCGCATGCCCTTCTCGATGATGTCGGTCAGCAGCATGCCGGCGCGTCCCACGAACGGCTCGCCCTTGAGGTCTTCGTCTCGACCGGGCCCCTCGCCGACGAACATCAGGCGCGCGTGCGGATTGCCGACGCCGAACACGATCTTCGTCCGGCCGCCCGCGAGGCGACAGAGCCGGCAATCGCCGATCGCGCCCCGCAGCCCATCCAGCGTAGCCGCCACCTCGACGTCGCCGGCGCGCTCGTTGGCCGACGCAGAGGCCACCGCCGGCGTCGACACGGCGGCACTCCCCTCGTCCACGCTCTCCGCGCCGACCGCCGCCGTCGGAGCAAGAGCGGCCGCTTCCGGCACCCGGCCGGCGGTCTCGATCGGTGGGAGTCCCTGTGGAATGGCACGGGCGCCGGACATGGCCTGCCATTCGGCGTGCGCTGCGATCTGCCAGGCAAGCTTGCGAATCTCGTGGTCCATCTATTGAGCCGCCTCCGCGAAGTGCCTACCCTCGGCCATACGATGATCGTGTCGATTCTGGTGCTCGTCGTCGCGGTGGCTTTCGTCCTCGTGCCCAGCGAGGCGCTCGCCTGGGGCCCGGTCACCCATCTCGTGCACGGCTCCATGCTGCTCGAGCGGCTGCCGCTGCTTGCCCCGGCCCTTCAGGAGCTCCTGGCGCGCCACCCGTACGAGTACCTCTACGGCTGCATCGGCGCGGACATCATCCAGGCGAAGAAGTTCACGCGCAGCCTGTACACGCATTGCCATCACTGGCGCACCGGGTGGTCGGTGCTCGAGGCGGCGCGCACCGATCCCGAGCGCGCGTTCGCCTACGGCTACCTGTCGCATCTCGCGAGCGACACGTTCTCGCACAACTACTACCTCCCGATCCGCCTCATCACGAGCTTCCGGGCGGGCCCGATGCGGCACGTCTACTGGGAAGCTCGCTTCGACGCCAACCAGGAGCCCGAGCGCTGGCCGGTGCTCACCCTGGTCGCCGCACACGTCTACCCGCACTGCGATGACCTCGTCGAGCGGGTGGTCGAGCGAACACTCTTCTCCTTCAAGACGAACAAGCGCATCTTCGACTCCCTGCTCGCGCTGCAGCGCCTCGAGTACTGGCAGAACCTGATGCAGCGCGTGACGGGCAGCCAGAAGCACCCTCTCGGGCGCGGCGACATCGAGCGCTTCAACGGCCTCTGTGCCGACGCGATCGTCGACCTCATGGTCCGCGGCGAGGGTTCGACCTGCCAGACCGCGGACCCGACCGGCGAGGAGAACCTCGGCCGCGCCAACCTGATCCGCAAGCGCCTCCGTGCGCTGGCGCGGCGCGGAGTGCTCGACGGCGATCGCGAGCATGCGCTGGTCCAGGGCTTCATCCCCGAGCTGGAAGCGTCGCTCGAGGAGCGGGCGCAGCTGTCCCCGGCGATCGTCTGACGGCGCCCCGAGAGCCCCGTCAGCGCGGGCGGCGCACGTTTGACCTGCCCTTCGCACGCTTGCGGCCTGGAGCGCGTGCGGGCCTGGTACGCGCCGCACGGAGTGCTGCGACCCGGTCGAGGATCGCGTCGGCCACGTCGTCCTTGTCGAGCAGCGGCAGGCTCATCACGCCCGACGAGTCGATCAGCGTCACGACGTTCGTCTCCACGTCGAAGCCGGCGCCGGTGGCGGTGACGTCGTTCGCCACGATCAGATCGAGACGCTTTCGCTCCAGCTTGCCGCGCGCCTTCTCGACGGGGTTGCCCGTCTCGGCCGCGAATCCGACGATGATGCGGCCGGGCCGACTGCGGTCGATGGTCGCCACGATGTCGCGCGTCGTCTCGAGCTGCAGCGCCGTTCCGCCCTTCACTTTCGCGGCCTTCTCGTCCGCGCGGCGCTTCGGCCGGTAGTCCGCGACCGCGGCCGCCGCGACCACGACCGACGCCGTTCGCGCCTCTGCATCGACTGCACGGGCCATCTCGGCCGCGGTTTCGACCCGGACGACCTCGAGCCCGCGCGGTTCCGCCAGCATCGTGGGCCCGGTCACCAGCACGACGCGCGCACCACGTCGCGCAGCAGCCCGGGCCACCGAGAAGCCCATCTTTCCCGACGACCGGTTCGACAGGAACCGCACGGGGTCGAGGTACTCGCGCGTCGGACCCGCGGTGACGAGAACGGTCTCTCCCGCCATGTCCTGCGGCGCCAACGCTGCCCGTACCTCCTCGACCAGAACGTCCGGGTCCGGCAGGCGACCGAGGCCCTCGTACCCGCACGCGAGTGATCCGCTGTCCGGCGCGACGATGCGCGCGCCGCGGCGGCGAAGGCGCTCGAGGTTCTCCTGCACGACCGGGCTCTCGTACATGTGGACGTTCATCGCCGGCGCGACCACCAGACGCGCACGGGTCGCCAGCGCGATCGTCGACAGAAGGTCGTCGGCGATCCCGTTCGCGAGCTTCGCGATCACGTTGGCGGTGGCGGGCGCGACGAGGAGAACTTCGGCCGAGTCGGCCAGGTCGATGTGCCCGATCTGCGACTCCTGCGTGAGATCCCACAGGTCGGTCGAGACAGCCTGGCCGGACAGCGTCTGCAGCGTGAGCGGCGTGATGAACTGCTGCGCGGCACGCGTCATGACCACGCGAACGCGCGCCCCCTTCTGGCGGAGCGTCCGCACCAGCTCTGCCGACTTGTAGGCGGCGACACCGCCGGTCACGCCGAGTACGACGGAGCGATCGTGGAGATTCATCCTTCACCTGCGGCGGAAACGGAGGTCGCCTTCACGTCGCTGAGCGAGAGGTTGAGGCGCGACAGCGACCACATGCCAAGAGCGACGATCACGACCATCTGCACCAGCCAGTTCAGGATCCCGAAGGTGAATCCCATCGATTTGGGCACACCGAACAATCCGAGCGCGATCTCCGCGCCCGCCCAGAATACGCCGATGAACCCCGGCGCGGACGGCACCGAGACCGCCGCGGCGACGACGACCGTGGATGCAAAGCCGAGGGGCACCAGCGGCGCGTCGATCTCGAGCGCCAGCGCAGCCGTCACGAAGCCGAGGACCGCGCACAGCCAGACGAGTCCCGAGTAGACGAAGACGACGAGCAGCGTACGCGGGTCGCCGAGCGCCTGCAGCCCGCGCACGAACCCCCGGGCGCCTTCGCGCACGAAGTGCCCGAGGAAGCTCGGCAGCCGATCCGCGATGCGCAGCGCCTGCGTTTCGATCCAGGCGGAAGACCGGATGACGAAGAAGAGCGCGACGATCGCGACCACGACCAGGGCGACGAGCGTCTGCGCCGCCCGGCGGAGGAAGTCGCCGGCGGGCACGACCATCAGCGTCACGCCCGCGAACAACCCCAGCATCACTAGGTCGAGCAGGCGCTCGATCGCGACGGTCGCCAGCGCAGCCGGCATCGTGATGCGTCCGTCGCGCGCCACGACCAGGGGCTTGATCGCCTCACCGGCACGGAGCGGCAGAACCATGTTGCCCATGAAGCCGATACAGGTGGCGTAGAAGACCGAGGTGTCGCCGATCGGTGCGACGCCCTCGAGCAGGACGCGCCAGCGCGCGGCGCGAAACACAAGCGCGAGCGCCGCGAACAGGACCATCGGTCCGAGCCATACCGTCCGTGCGCTCGCCAGGTCCGACCAGAAGGACCCCAGCTCCACGCCGTGCACGCTGAACCACAGCGCACCGGCCGAGATGAGAACCGAGACGAGGATCTGGATCGAGCGACTCACGCGTGTGCGGCGGGAGATCCGGGCACCCCTGCGCCGATTCGAGCCGCGAGCACGTGCGCGAGCTCGCGGTACGTCTGCGCGGGCTGCGCCCCGGGTTCGGCGAGCACGATCGGCCGGCCGCGGTCCCCCTCCTCCCGGATGCGTACGTCGAGGGGGATCTGCGCGAGCAGCGGCGCGTCCGCGGCACGCGCGATCGTCTCTCCCGCGCCGCGGCCGAAGATCTCCTCCACGTCGCCGCATTCGGGGCACACGAAGACGCTCATGTTCTCGATGACGCCGAGGACGGGAATCTGCAGCTGCCGGAACATCGCGACGCCACGAACGACGTCGCGCAACGCGACGTCCTGCGGCGTCGTCACGATCAAGGCACCGTCGAGCTTCACCTGCTGCGCGAGCGTGAGCTGCGCATCGCCTGTCCCGGGGGGAAGGTCGATCACGAGCACGTCGAGCTCGCCCCAGACGCAGTCGTTCAGGAACTGTCGCACGAGCCCCGCGACCATCGGACCACGCCAGATGACGGGCGAGGAGTCGTCGAGAAAGAAGCCCATCGAGACGCAGCGAACGCCGTGGCGCTCGACCGGGTGGAACCGGTTGCCGCCAGCCGCGTGCGGGCGCGCATCGGTGCCCATCATGATCGGCAGGCTCGGCCCGTACACGTCCGCGTCGAGCAGCCCGACCTTGAGGCCGATGGTGGACAGGGCGCAGGCGAGATTGGTGGCGACCGTCGACTTGCCGACGCCGCCCTTGGCGCTCGACACCGCGATCACCGCGTGGACGCCCGGCAGCTCGGCTCCCTCGGCAACCGCCGGGCCGGGCCGCGTCGTGGCAGGCGCCGCGGCGCCGACAGCGCTCGCGAGTCGTGCGCGGAGGCCATGCGCGGCGAGCGCGGACACGATCTCCTTCTCGAGCACGGGCGGAACGTCGGTTCGGCCGCCTGGCAACCGGAGGGAAATCGAGACCTCCTTGCCCTCGACGGACACCTCCCCGACGACCCCGAGCGATACGACGTCGCGCGGAAAACCGGGGTAGTGCACCTGGCGCAGCAGGTCGCGCACCAGGTCGGGTGTCGGCTTGTCGTCGCTCATCGGCTCGGCTAGGGGACCTCTCTATAACAGGCGGTCGTTGGCCACCAAAACTTGACAGAGACCCTGACGGTGAAAACACCTGCCGAGCCCGCCGCGATTCCGCAATGACGACCCACCCGGCTTCGACCGACCTCACGACAGCGGGCGACGCCACGCCGCTGGGCCTGATCGCCGCCGAGCTCACGCTGGTCGAGCGGCGGATTCAGGAGCTCGCGTCGTCGCACGAGCCGAAGCTCACGCAGATCGCGAACGAGCTCATCCTGTCCGGCGGCAAGCGGGTTCGTCCGGCGCTGTCGTTGCTCGTCTTCCGCGCCGCGGGCGGGATCGACCCCACCGACACCATCGACGTCGGCGCGGCGCTCGAGCTCATCCACACTGCGACCCTGCTGCACGACGACATCCTCGACTCCGGCAGCACCCGCCGCGGCAAGCCGTCGCCGCTGGCGCGTCACGGCATCGGCATGACCCTGGTCACCGGCGACTTCCTGTTCACGCGGGCCTTCGGGGTCGCGGGACGCTTCGAGGAGCTGGTCGTCGGCTGGGCGACCGACGCCTGCGTGGCGCTCTGCGAGGGCGAGGTGATGCAGCGCCGATTCAAGCGCAACCCTGCTGCCACGCTCGACCACTACCTGCGGATCGCGGGAAACAAGACCGCGTCGCTGTTCAGCCAGGCGGCGCGCATCGGCGCGCACTTCGCCGGCGCGTCGACCGAGGTGGTGGAGGGCATGTTCCGCCTGGGATACGAGCTGGGCCTCGGCTTTCAGATGGTGGATGACCTGCTCGACGTCCTCGGCCCCGAGGAGCTGATCGGCAAGCCGGTCGGCAGCGACCTCCGCGAGGGCGCGCCCGCCTTGCCGACCGTCCTCGGACTTCAGCTACCGGCCGTACGCGCTGCCTTCACCACCGAGACGCCGAGTGTCGCAGCCGTGGGCAGCGCGCTCGACGCACTGCGCTCGTCTCCGGTGATCGGCCACGTCCGTCGCCTCGCCGCGGAGCGCATCCGCAGCGCGAGCGGGCAGCTCGCCCTGCTCGGACCGTCCCGGTTCCGGTCGGCGCTCGCCGACCTCGCCGAAGATCTGCTCGCCCGCACCGCTTGAGAGACACGGCGCGGGCGCTCGGTCGGACGCTCTGGCATCGACCTCCCTCGCCCACTATCGTCGACCGCGAGATGCCACTGGATCGCTTCCAGCGCGAGATCGACTACCTGCGCATCTCCCTCACGGATCACTGCAACCTCCGCTGCGTGTACTGCATGCCGCTTGCCGGCGCCGCCTACGCGCCGCTCGAGGGGCTTCTGACCTCGGGAGAGATCGAGCGCGTGGCTCGCGCCGCCGCGAGAGTCGGCTTTCGCAAGATCCGCCTCACCGGCGGCGAGCCGACGCTGCGCCCGGATCTGGTCGACATCGTGCGCCGGATCGCGAGCGTGCCCGGCATCGGCGACGTCGCGCTGACGACGAACGGCATCCTCCTTCCGAAGCTCGCGCCCGCGCTGGCGGACGCGGGTCTGCGGCGCGTGAACGTCCACATCGATTCGCTCGACCGCGAGCGCATCAGTCGCATGATGCGCTGGGCCAGCCTCGACGACGTCTGGGCCGGGATCGAGGCCGCGTGCGCAGCCGGATTCACGCCGCTCAAGCTCAACTGCGTCGTGGTCGGGGGATACAACGAGGCGGACGTCGTCGACATGGCGCGCCTGACGCGCGAGCGCTCCTGGCACGTGCGCTTCATCGAGCTGATGCCGCTCGGAGGTGGCGAGTGCGCACGGGTGGCGACGCAGAGCTTCGTGTCGAACCGCGACACCCGACGCCGCATCGAAGAAGCCCTCGGCCCCCTCGAGGAGATGCCGCCGACGAGCCCGTCCGACGAATCCCGCAATTTCCGCTTGCGCGGCGCCGCCGGCGTCATCGGCTTCATCAGCCCGGTGTCCGAGCCGTACTGCGGGAGCTGCAACCGCATGCGCCTCACCGCCGATGGACGCTTCCACCTCTGCCTGCTGCGCGACGACGAGCTCGACGTCCGCGCGGCGCTGCGCGATGGGGCCGACGACCGGAGAATCGCCGCGATCCTGCTGCGCGCGGTCGGTGCCAAACCCACCGGGCACGACCTCCTGCACGGCGTCTCCACCCGCGAGCGATCGATGCACCACCTCGGTGGCTAACGGGTTGCACGCGCGCCACCGGACGACGTAAAGCCCTTCAGCCCATGACAACGTTGAGCCTCGACGAAGCCAGAAGCCTGTTCGGCGACGATCTCCTCGACCCGGAAGCGGTTCGCGCCCTGCTCGGGGTCCGGCCGGAGAGCGCCCCGCAGATCCGGTTCTCGCGCGAGGTCGCGACCGCCGCGAAGACCGCGGGGTGCATGCTCGTGCTGCGGCCGCAGTCGTTGCCCGGGGGCAGCCCGGTCACGCTGGGAGGACTTGCCGAGTTCTGCGCGCAACGCGACGGCTTCGCCGCCTTCGCCAGTGACGACCCCTGGTTCGCGGACGACGCGACGGTCAACGCGATCGCCGCCGAGCCCGGCTGGGCGCTGGTCGCAAAGGAGCCGTGGCGCGAGACTCTGAATCTGGTGTACGAGCGCGCCGATGAGGTACTCGGGCGCCGCGCTGCCGCCGAGCCCTGGCGCCGTCGGCGCGCGGCAGAGATCGCGTTCGATACGCTGGTCTACGCGGCGGCACGCGGGCAACGCCTTCTCGCCGAGCGCTGGGACTGGTCGTCCACGCCCTCGCACGACGGCGGGCTGGTGAACGTCGGGGCCTTCGGCGACAAGGGCCTCGACGTCTTGTCGTACTCGAAGGCCGTCAAGCATGGTGCTCTCGGCATCTGCCCAACTCTCGTCGGCGCCGCTCGACGCTGAGCTCGCGATCGTCGGCGCCGGGCCGGTCGGGCTCTACGCCGCGTACTATGCCGGGTTCCGCGGGCTCTCGACGATCGTCCTCGAGACGCTGCCGCTGGTTGGCGGCCAGATCGCGACGTTCTACCCGGACACGGCGATCCACGACGTTCCCGGCTTTCCTTCCATCGCCGGCCGCAAGCTGGTCGAGCGCCTG
>VGTK01000023.1 GCA_016874715.1 Deltaproteobacteria bacterium
TGACGACTCCGTCGCTCTGCCGGATGCGGATTCCGACCGTGGCCGGACTCACGACCACGACGCCATCGATGCGGATGCCGTCGGCCATCACCGCAGCGATGCCGAGCGCGCCGCCCTGCACGACCAGGTTCGAGATGCGCGCATCGGTGAGGCCGTTGACGTTGATGCCCGACATCTCGACCGGCGGTGCGATCACCGTCGTGCCGGGCGCGCCGGCACCGCGGAGCGTGAGCGCGTGCCGCGTGAAGTCCGCCTGCTCGGCATATGTGCCGGGAGCGAGCACGATCACGTCGCCCGCCGACACCGCGTTCATGGCGCGGCCGATCGTCTGCCACGGCGTCGACGGCGAGCGTGCCTGGACGAGGCCGTGCGCGTTCGACCCGGTCACCGGGTCGACGTAGTACGTCTGCCCGCTGCCCGGCGGCGGGTTGCCGCCCGGCGGGCTGCTCGGCGCCGGCGGCGTCGCAGCCGCCGGATCCGCGCCCGTGTGGTAGCCGAGATCTGCGACGCCGGCGTCGGCCGCGGCGTCGCTGCGGGTCGAGCCCGAGATGTCGCGGCTCGCCGTGTCGCCTGAGCCGGCGTCGAGCGCCGGGCTGTTGCTCGCCTGGCCGGCGGCGGTCTGCTGCAAGCGGAAGTTGCCGGTCGGGGCGTCGACGAAGCGCGGGTCCTGGCCGAGCAGGTTGGCCCACGTGGTCGGCTCCTGGCCGGACTCGGTCTCGAACTCGACGGCGCTGCCGGTGACGAGGTTGTGATGCACGAGGGTCGGTGCCGTATCGGTCTCGATCGCGACGGTCGCATTGTCCGCCAGGATGTTGTCGCGGATCTCGCCGACCGTGTTGTCGAAGCGGACGCCGCCCGTGGCGAGCACCCGACCGCTGCCGACGATGGTGTTGAACGCGACCACGTTTCCGGTGGACGCGCTGCCGAGCGGGCTGTTCTTGAACTCGACGCCCCACTCGCCGCTGTCGCGCACGAGGTTGTTCCGTACGTACGCCGACGTCGAGCGCTCGACGAGGATGCCGCGCTTGTCCGCGTTGCGCGCGACGTTGCCGTCGACGACGAAGCCCGTCGTGTCGACCACGTAGATCCCGTTGTCCGACTGGCCGATCGTCGTGCAGCCGCGGACCACGAGGCCGTCGGCGGTGGTGCCGCGGATACCGTGCAGGCCACCCTGCACGGTGAAGCCCTCGACGAGGAAGCCCGGGTGGTCGATCGTGAGCCCGATCTGCCCGACCGGCGGGGTGACGATCACGCTGCCGCTCGCCTGCAGGACGATGTCCGCGTTCGAGCTCTTCGGCGCCTCGGCGTAGGTGCCCGCCGCGACGATCACCGTGCTGCCCGCGGGGGCGCCGCCCGCGCCGAGCGCGCGCGAGATGGTCTTCCACGGTGTCGCCGGATCCAGCGCGTCCTCGGGGCCGCGCGTGTCGTTGCCGCTCTGTGCGTTCACGTAGAACGTCGTGCCCGTCGGCGGGTCCTGGATCGGGGGCCTGCCGCTCGAGGGGGCCGCCCCCTTGTGGAAGCCGATGTCGGTGATGCCGTCGTCGGGCATGCCGTCGGTACGTGTCGTGCCGGAGATGTCGCGTGTCGCGGGGCTGCCCGAGCCGATGTCGACCATCGGGCTGTCGGCGCCCTGGCCCGCCGCGAGCTGCTGGAGCTGGAAGCCGGTCGCGCCGAGCTCGACGAACAGCGGATCGAGCTCGACGTTCGACCACGCGGCCGGCGGGCTCTGGCTCTCGGTGCCGATGGCGATGGGGTTGCCGAACAGCCCGTTGTGGTGGACGTGGGTCGGCTGCGTGTCCGTCTTGATGCCCGATCCCGCGTTCGCGACCGACAGGTTGTCGCGAATCTCGCCGCTCGCCTTCTGGAAGCGGATACCGCCCTGTGCGGCGGTCGTTCCGTTGTCGTGCACGGTGTTGAACGCGGCCACGTTGCCGGTCGACATCGCGGCACCGGTGCCGTTGTCGAAGTGGATGCCCCACTCGCCGCTGCCGATCACCAGGTTGTTGCGCGCGTAGTTCATCGTGCCCTGACGGAAGACGATGCCCGCCTGGACGGCGTCGGTGACGACGTTCGAGTCGACGGTGACGTTCTCGCCGTTGCGGACGCGGATGCCGTTGGTCGCGATGGTGCCGTTCGACGTGCGGGCCTTGACGCGGTTCTGCCGGACGACCACGTCGAAGATCTTCTGCCCGCTGCTCTCCTTCGCGACGAGGATACCTTCCTTGTCGGAGCGCATGACGAAGCCGTCGAGCACGACCGCGTCGGCGCGCACGGTGACGCCGGTCGCGCCGGCCGGCGGGCGGATCACGGTGCCGCCGCGCACCTCGGCGCGCAGCGTGACGCCGGCCGTGGCCACGGTCACCGACTCGGTGCACTCGCCCTCGCGCACGATGAGCGTCTCGCCGGTCTGGATCTGGCCCACCGCGTGGCCGATCGTGCGCCACGGCTTGTACGGGAACTGGGCTTCCCACTTGCTCCGGCTGTCGTTGCCGGTTTCGCAGTCGACGTACACCGTCGCGCTTCCCGGTGCCGGCGTGGGCGTCGGTCCGCCGGGGCTCGTCGAGCTCATCGCACCCGCGTGGTAGCCGAGGTCCGCCATGCCGGTGTCCGGCTGCGGTGTGGGCCCGCTCTGCGTCGTACCGGAGATCTCGACGATACCGACCGGAGCGCTGCCCTCGTCGACCAGCGGGCTCTGAACGAGCTGACCCGCGGCGATCTGGCTCAGGGCGAAGTTCTCGTTCCCCGCGTCGACGAACAGTGGGTCCACGCTCAGGTTCGACGCCCAGAGCACGAACTGCTGCGGCACGTCGTAGTTCGCCGACGTGTGGCCGAACGAGTCGTTGTGGTGCACCAGCGTGGCCGGATCGGGCTGATCGAACTTGATGCCGGTCGGACCGTTGAACACCACCACGTTGTCGCGGATTTCGCCGGCGGTGTTGACGAAGCGGAGGCCGCGCCCGTTGCCGTGGACGGTGTTGAACGCGGCGACGTTGCCCGTCGACACCGGCGGATTCGGTGCATTCGTGTTGTCGAAGCTGATGCCCCAGTCGGAGCCGCCGACGCTGTTCCCGTACACCAGGTTGTTCTGCACGTACGCGTTCGTCGCGCGCTTCAGCAGGATGCCGGCCTGGGATGCGCCGGTGACGATGCAGTTCTCGACCGTGACGTTCTGCGCGTCGCGGACCTGGATTCCGTTCGTGCTCAGGCTCGCGCCCGGCAGGTCGAACGGTCGTACCCAGAGGCTGCGCAGGACGAGGTTCTGCAGGACGCCGCTCGACCGTGCCGCGTGCACACCCTGGGTGGCGGACTCGACCACGAAGCCCTCGAGCCTGACGTCGGCGCTCTGGACGTTGAAGGTGCTGCCGGTGCCGGGAGTGCGACGAACGACGGTGCCGAACGGGTTCGCGGCGCGCAGGGTGATGCCGGCGTGGTCGATCTCGACGGTCGACCCCACGTCGCACGTGCCGTCGGCGACCTCGGCCACCTCGCCGAAGGCGAGAGTGTTGGCAGCCTTCTGCAGGGTCCTCCACGGCGTCGCGGGATTCCGCGCCTCGCTCTTGCTCCGTGCGTCGTTGCCGCTCGCGCAGTCGACGTAGTGCACCGCACCACCACCCGGGGGCGGGCTCGAGCTCGGCGTGGGCGCGGGCGGCGGCGGGCTCGCGCTCGCCGGGTCGGCGTTCTCGTGCCGGCCCATGTCGGCGGTGCCGGTGTCGGCCGTTCCGTCGGCGCGGGTCGCGCCGGAGATGTCGGCGTCGCCGACCGGCGCCGAGCCCTGGTCGATGACCGGGCTCGCGGCCTGCAGGCGATAGTCGCCGGAGCCTGCGTCGGCGAACAGCGGATCGATCGCGAGGTTGGCCCAGAAGACGGGTGGGTCGTCGTTCTCGACGTCGTACGGCGCGGTCGTGTTGCCGACCACGTCGTTGTGGTGGATCAGCAGCGCTCCCTGGTCGACCTTGACGCCGATGCCCTCGTTGTTCGCGACGACGTTGTCACGCACCTCGCCGGTCGCCTTCTGCAGCTGCAGGCCGCCGCCGGCGCTCGGGCCGGTCCCGTTGCCGAAGACGGTGTTGAATGCGATCACGTTGCCGGTCGAGAGCGGGTCGCTCACCTCGTTGGTGAACTGGATGCCCCACGTGCCGTTGCCCACCACGAGGTTGTTCCGCACGTAGACGTTCGACGTGGCCTGGATGCGCATGCCGCGCTCGGTGGCCCCGCTGATCACGTTGCCGTCGATGGTCGCGCCGTCGACGCGTGCGATGCTGAGCGCGTTCTGCGCTTGACCGGTCATGGTGCAGCTGCGGACGACCAGGTCCGCGAGGTCCGTGGCATGGACGGCGCGGTTGCCGCCCGTGACCGTGAAGCCCTCGATCGCGACGCCGTCCTTCTCGTCGATCGTGAAGCCGGTCTCGCCGGCGTCGAGCGGGATCGTGACGGCGCCCGCCGCGCGGACCGTGATGCCGGCGGTGTTCACGGTGAAGGGCCCGGGGTACGAGCCCACCTGGACACTGATCGTGTCGCCCGCCTGGGCGCCGTCGGCGACCTGCAGCGCGCGCCCGAGCGTCTGCCACGGGGTCGCGGGGTCGCCGGCGTCGAAGCGCGTGCGCGTGTCGTTGCCGCTGGTCGCGTCGACGTACAGCGTCAGCGCGCCGCCGCCGCCGGGCGGGTCCTGCACGGGAGGAACTCCCATCGAGGGCGCCGCCCCGCGGTGGAAGCCGATGTCGGCCGTGCCCTCGTCTTCCGCATCGTCGGTACGCGTCGAGCCGGAGATGTCGCGGGCGACGGTGGATCCGGAGCCGCGATCGACCAGCGGGCTGTCGGCCCCCTGGCCGGCGGCGATCTGCTGCAGGCTGGGCTCGGTTGGCCCGGTGAACAGCGGGTCGTCGCCGAGATTCGACCAGGCGAGCGGCTCCGCGCCGACGTTCGCCTCGATCGCGACCGCGCTGCCGAACAGGTCGTTGTGGTGCAGGCGCGTGCCCGCGGTGTCGAGCTTGACGCCGCGGGTCTGGTTCGCGGCGAAGATGTTGTCGCGCACCTCGGCGGTCGCGTTCTCGAGGAAGAGCCCGCCGGACGGCGTCACGGCGCCGTTGCCGCGCACGGTGTTGAACGCGATCACGTTGTCGGTGGACGGCGAGGGCAGGGAGGCCGCGTCGAGCTGGATGCCCCACTCGCCGCTGTCGGTGACCAGGTTGTTCCGCAGGTAGACCTGCGCGGAGTCCTCGACGAAGATGCCGCGCTGCGCGACGCCGTCGATCGCGTTCGAGTCGACCGTCGCGTTCGTGGTGCCCGCGACCATGACGCCGTTCGCGGTCTGTCCGGAGATGGTGCAGCGGCGGATCGTCACCCCGTCGGCCGACGTCGCGCGCACGCCGTGCACGCCGCCCTGGATCGTGAAGCCGTCGACCAGGAAGTCGGGCACGTCGACGTCGATGCCGGGCTGCCCGGCGGCGGGCGTGATGATGGCGTCGCCGGTCGCGCGCAGCGTGATGCCGCCGGTGTGCGTCGTCACCGCCTCGGCGTAGGTGCCCGCCGCGACGAGCACGGTGTCGCCGGTCGACGCGGCGCCGTTCTGCAGGGCCCGGCCGATGCTCTTCCAGGGGCTGCCCGGCGACTGCGCCTGGATCTTCGTGTTGCTGTCCGAGGCGCCCGGCGCGTCGTCGTCGACGTGATACGTCGCCGGACCCGACGTGACCGGGGGCACGCCGGTCGAGGCCGGAGCGCCGGTGTGGAAGCCGAGGTCGGCGACGCCCGTGTCGGCGCCGGCATCGCTGCGCGTCGAGCCGCCGATGTCGAGCGCGCTCACGTTGCCCGAGCCGGCGTTCACCGCCGGGCTGTTCGCGCCCTGGCCCGCCGCCGTCTGGCTCAGCGCGAAGACGTCGTCGGCCCAGCCGTCGAGGCCGCCGAGGATGCCGTCCGCACCGTCGGGATCGACCAGCAGCGGGTCCACCGCCAGCATGCCGCCGCCGAGGACGTAGTCGGCCGGGCTGAGCGGTGTCGTGCTGCCGAACAGCAGGGTGTTCTTGACCACCGAGCCGGCGGTGTCGAGCCGCAGCGCGGTGATGGCGTTCGACAGCAGCACGTTGTCGCGGATCTGGCCGACCGCGTTCTTGAGCCGCAGCCCGCCCTCGCCGGCGCCGCCGCCGTTGAATGCGACGGTGTTGAACGCGACCACGTTGCCCATGGACAGCGGCGGCTGGGGCTCGCTCGCGTTGGTGTTCTCGAAGTCGATGCCCCACTCGCCGGCGCCGTAGACGAGGTTGTTCCTGACGTAGGCCTCGCTGGCGTGGTCGATGAAGATGCCGCGGCTGCCCGCCGACGCGGCGACCGAGCTCTCGATCGTGACGCCGCTCGTCTGCTCGACGGTGAAGCCGTTGAACTGCGCAGCGACGGATTTGCAGCGGCGGATGCGAAGCCCGTCGGCGCCGGTCGCGCGGATGCCGTGCGTGCCGCCGAGGATCACGAAGCCCTCGATCACGAGGCCCGGGTGATCGACGTCGATACCCGGTTGGGGGTCGTCGTTCTCGTCGAGCGGCGGCGCGATCACGACCGAGTCCGGCGCGCCGCCCGCGCGCAGCGTGACGTTCGGGAAGTGCGACTCCGCCGATTCGGCGTACGGCACGGCCGCCGGCAGAACGGTGATCGTGTTCCCCGGCAGCACCATCTGCAGCGCGTGGTCGATGGTCTTCCACGGCGTCGCCGAGGACTGCGCCGCGACGGTCGAGCGCAGATCGTCGCCGGTGTCGCCGTCGACGAAGAACTCGAGCGCGCTGGCGGTCGCCGGGAGGAAGGAGAAGGAGAGGACGAGGAAGAGGGGGGTCCCGAGGAAACGCGATGTGGTTCGGCTTCTGGGTCTCACGGTGTCTCACGCTTCGGGGAGAGGCGTGCTTCCGCATTCGTGCCCTAACGGGAAAGGCGAGGAAAGGGCCGCGCGCAGGATCCGGCGACGGCGGTGGAGCACTCTCCATGGAGATCGCGCTCCACCGCCGTCCGCCGCTTTACGGATTCGGATCGACTTCAGTGTCCTGGAAGGCTGCCCGACCGTCCGCCCACGGTCAGCCGGGTTTCACGGCGTCGTGCGACGTACCCTGAGATCGCACCTGCCGCTGCCCTCGCGGAACATTCGAGCCACTCGTCACCCACGTCCCAACGCCGCTACCGGACGGCGCGCCCGCGAAAGCCCTGCCGGACTCTCGAGCGGGTTTCGGACGGCACCCGGGATCGGAGTGCTCACGATGTCGTGAGGCCCTAGCCGGGACGGGTCGGTGGCTCGACGGAAGACGATCGAATGCGGGCCAGCGCCACGCTGGGCACGGCCTCGGGCCGGTCGCTCGACGGCAAGAGGCCCGGCCGCGTGAGCACCAGATAGGGGGTGAAGGTCTTGCCCGTCAGGACCGAGTCGACGAACGGCGTCGACGCCATGAGCTGATCGCCGGCGACCTGGACGGTCTTCTGGCCATCGCCCTGCTGCTGCACCTGCGGCGTGGCCGTGTGCTCCGGCATCGGCTGAACGAAGGCGAAGCATACCAGCGCCATGATCGTGGCAACGGTTGCCCAGGCCCTGACGAACGAGCGACTCATCCCGAAGGGTCCTCGCAGCAACCCCAGGGCCACCGGACGCCCGCCGACCGTACGCCTTTCGCCTTCATTTGCTTGCAGATTCGCATGATCGGGCGATGGTGCGGCTCGGCGTGGCCCATCCGCCATGTGGATTGACCGGCCGGCCGCCAACCGTCACGGTAGACAACGGCCGCACGCGCACTGCCTCGCCACGGGCCTACCGAGCAGTGGCTCGACGCACCACGTGACGGTTACGCATCCGGAACGAACAGAGGTTTCTCGCCAAGGAGCTCGAATGTCAACGCGCAGGATTCTGGTCAAGGTGGTTCTCGTCATCGCGTCGCTCGTGCTCGCGTCCCCGGCCCGGGCCGGGACGACGCTCCCCGGGGCGAACACGGACTTCCCCGACGACGATCTCGTGATGCCCTTCGCCACCACCGACTTCCGGTCGACCTTCTTCTCGACCACCAACATCGGTGAGGGGATCATCCGGGCCCGGTGGGCCTTCTTCGACGCCAACGGCCAGAAAGTCGACGAGGTGTTGCGCGACATCTTCGGCGAGGGTGGAACCGACATCGTCGACATCACGTCGATCGCCGACCGGACGATCGACGGCAACGGCAACTTCGTCCTCGGACCCAGCCGCAGCCTCGCCGGCCGCAACGGATTCGTGATCGTCTACGGCGACGGTACCCCAAGGCTGCTCGGCAACTTCACCGTCGCGAACCTGTTGACGAGCTCGGGCTTCGGCGTGAACGCGTCGGGCTTCGGCACGATCGGCACGGTGGCCGCAGGGCAGGGCATCATCGGCACCACGTTCAACCCGGCCACCTTGCAGGACAACCTGCTGGTGATCATCGGTCTGAACGCGCCACCCAGCCTGAACTCGCTGACCAACGGATCGGCGGCGTCGGGGACCGTGTTCAGCGCACGCGTGATCCTGCTCGGCAACGACCCCAACGAGGCGGTGATCGCCGAGACCACCGTTCCCGTCCGTGGCTCGGCGCTGATCACGAACCTGCGGACCTTGTTCCCGTCGCAGAATCTCGACGGCTCGGCGTCGATCCTGGTGGTGGCCGAGGGAACCGGAATCATCGGCTACTACGGGCAGGCGGTCGGGGCGTTCGGCGCGGCGCAGTCGCTCCGCGCCGGGGTAGCTTTCTGACCGAGGTCTCCACGGCGGCGAGCACGGGCGCGGCGGGCGACGGTCGCTCCCGGTGCTCGCCGTGAAGGCACGCTGCGCGCACGCCCGGGCGACACGCCGGCCGGGCGGCGCCGGGCCGGGAGTCGTCGCGTGAGCGTCCCGATCGCGCTCTCCGTCGCAGGATCCGACCCGAGCGGCGGCGCGGGCATCCAGGCGGACCTCAAGACCTTCGCGGCGTTCGAGGTGTACGGCGCCGCCGTGCTCACGTGCTGCACCGCGCAGAACACGACCGGCGTGTTCGCGACCGGCGAGCTGCCGGTGGACCTCGTCGCGGCGCAGCTCGACGCGGTGCTCGAGGACCTCGCGGTCGGCGCGATCAAGACCGGCATGCTCGGCCGGGCGGCGATCGTCGACGTGGTCGCGGAGCGGCTCGCGTGTCGCGCGATCCCGCTGGTGGTCGATCCGGTGATGGTCGCGACCAGCGGCGATCTGCTGCTGACCGCCGACGGCGTCGCGGCGCTGCGCGGGCGCCTGCTGCCGCTGGCCCGCCTGGTGACGCCGAATCTCGCCGAGGCAGCGGTCCTCGCCGGCCGCGACGTGCGCACCCTGGCGGACATGCGCGCGGCCGCGCGTTGCATCCGTGACCTCGGCCCGGGCGCCGTGCTGGTGAAGGGGGGACACCTCGCCGGTGCGGCCTGCGACGTCCTGCTCGACGGCGCCGACCTGCACGAGCTCGCGACCGCGCGCGTCGACGCGGGCCCGCTGCACGGCAGTGGCTGCACGCTGGCGGCCGCGATCTGTGCGGCGCTCGCGCGCGGCGACGCGCTGCCCGACGCGGTCGCGGCCGCGAAGCGCTTCGTGCACGAGGCGATCCGCGGTGCGCTCGCGGTCGGGCGCGGCGCGCGCCCACTCGATCACCGCGTGCGCGTGCGCTGACGTCGCGCACGCGGGGCAGGGACACCGCGACCGGCGGTCGCACCCGCGCGCGTCGGTGGCTATAGTCGGCCGCCATGACGCAGTCGCGACCACGTGTCGTCCGGATCGCCCTCGTGCAGATGCGCTGCTCGGAGGACGTCGCGGACAACCTCGCGCGCGGTCTCGTGCGCATCGACGAGGCCGCCGCGGCCGGCGCGCAGATCGTCTGTCTGCCCGAGCTGTTCCGCTCGCGCTACTTCTGCCAGACCGAGGACCACGCGAAGTTCGACCTCGCGGAGCCGATCCCCGGTTCGAGCACGGAGGCGCTGTCCGCGAAGGCGAAGCAGCACGGGATCGTGATCGTCGGGTCGCTGTTCGAGCGCCGCGCGGCGGGCGTCTACCACAACACCGCGGTCGTGCTGGACGCCGACGGCAGCCTCGCCGGCGTCTACCGCAAGATGCACATCCCGGACGACCCGCTGTACTACGAGAAGTTCTACTTCACGCCGGGCGACCTCGGGTTCAGGAGCTTCCAGACGAGGTTCGCGAAGATCGGCGTGCTGGTGTGCTGGGACCAGTGGTTCCCCGAGGCGGCGCGCCTCACCGCGCTCACCGGCGCCGAGATGCTCTTCTACCCGACGGCGATCGGCTGGCATCAGGGCGAGAAGGAGCAGTTCGGCGAGCAGCAGTACGACGCCTGGCAGACGATCCAGCGCTCGCACGCGGTGGCGAACGGCGTGTTCGTCGCGGCGCCGAACCGGATCGGCACCGAGGGCACGGTCGACTTCTGGGGCGGCTCGTTCGTCGCGGCACCGTTCGGTCCGCTGCTCGCGAAGGCGTCGCACGACCGCGAGGAGCTGCTGGTCGTCGACTGCGACCTCGCGCGCGTCGAGGAGACCCGGCAGCACTGGCCGTTCCTGCGCGACCGCCGCATCGACTTCTACGGCGGGCTCGTCAAGCGGATGATCGACGATGCCTGACGGTGCGCGCAGCGCAGCGAGGAGCCTCGGCTTTGCCGAGGCGACGAGGCCCATCGGCGGAGCGGAGCTTGCCGCGACAGCGGGAAGCGAGCACCGCACGGGGGCGGAACGGACATGACGCCGCGCGAGCTCGGCTACCGCTGGCCCGCCGAGTGGGAGCCGCACGCCGCGACCTGGCTGTCGTGGCCGCACAAGGAGGCGTCCTGGCCGGGGAAGTTCGAGCCAGTTCCGGGGATCTTCGTCGAGATGGTGCGCGCGCTGGTGCCCGGCGAGCGCGTCGAGATCCTGGCCGGCGACCCGGTGCACGCGGACGAGGTGCGCGCGCTGCTGCGCGCCGGCGGCGTGCCGCTCGACCGCGTCGGCCTGCACGACGTGTGCACCGACGACGCCTGGATCCGGGATCACGGGCCGATCTTCCTGCGTGCGCGCGACGGCAGCGCGGCCGCGTCCCCACTGCTCGCGACCGACTGGGGCTTCAACGCGTGGGGCCGCAAGTACCCACCGTGGGAGCGCGACGACGCGGTGCCGCCGCAGGTCGCGCAGCTCGTCGGGGCGCCGGTGGTGTCGCCCGGCATGATCCTCGAGGGCGGCTCGATCGACGGCGACGGCGAGGGCACGCTGCTGACGACGGAAGCCTGCCTGCTGAATCCGAACCGTAACCCGGAGCTCGACCGCGCTACGATCGAGCAGCGGCTGCGCGACCACCTCGGTGTCGAGCGCATTCTCTGGCTCGGCGACGGCATCGTCGGCGACGACACCGACGGTCACGTCGACGACCTGACGCGCTTTGTCGCCCCGGGCGTCGTCGTGACCGCGGTGGAAGACGATCCGCTGGACGAGAACTACGCGCTCCTGCAGGAGAACCTGAAGCGCCTCCAGCACATGCAGGACGCGAAGGGACGGCGGCTCGAGATCATCTCGCTGCCGATGCCTCCCGCCGTCGTCCACGAGGACACCCGGCTGCCGGCGAGCTACGCGAACTTCTATGTCGGCAACGCCGCCGTGCTGGTCCCCGTGTTCGGTGGGACGAACGACGGGCGTGCGCTCGACGTGCTGCGCAGCCTGTTCCCGGACCGCCGCATCGTCGGGATCCCGGCGACGGACCTCGTGTGGGGGCTCGGCGCCTGCCACTGCCTGACGCAGCAGCAGCCGGCCGCCTGAGCCTTCAGCCCGGCGGCGCACCTCCTGTCGGGCGCGGGTCCATGCGGAAGAACCAGACGTCGACCTTCGACGCGAGGCCGTCGTCCGCGATGTCGTACTTGTCGGCGATCGCGCGTCGCAGACGCGGGAGGAGCGCCGGGTCGTCGATGCGGACCGCGAGGCGCTCGTAGATCCGCCCGTCGACGCGCAGCCGCACCCGCGGATCGGCGAGCGCGCGGTGCGGCCATCGCTTGAAGGGGTTGAAGAAGTCGGCCGCGACGTAGAGCGCACCGTCGAGCGTGAAGACCCACGTCGTGACCGACAGCGGGTGCTCGGGGTCCACCTCGACGGCGATGGTCCGCACCTGCTCGGTGAACGCCCAGTCGGGATCCTGCTCGGCGGCCAGAGGGCCGTCCAGGCGTCCGCCGGGGACCATTCCGAGTGGCCCGCCGGAGAACCGTGCGACCGCGCGCAGCGCGACGTTCGCCGCGAGGGCGAGGGCAGCGAGGGCGAGCGATCCGGCGCCCGAGGCGCCGGATCGCTCGTCCCTTGGCCTTCACGGCAGGCAGGCGATCAGCGGGACGCCGAGCTGCGCGCCCAGCGCGCCTTCCTCGACAATGTCGGCGAGCGCCGTCGGATTGCTCGCTGCCTGCGACAGCCAGCTCGCGAGCGTCACGCCGGTGCTGCTCGCGGTCGCGAAGCTGTTGGTGTTCAGGAACTGGCTCGTCGAGGCGAGGGCCGCGGGCAGGAAGAAGCGCAGCGCCGCCTCGCTGCGCGTCGCGCAGTAGGTGCTCCGCGCGGCGATGACGAACGACTGCTGGCTCGCGAAGTTTCCGAAGACGACCTGCGCGTCGTCCACCTGATTCGAGACGTTGAGCAGCAGCTGGCCCTTCGCCGGGTCGAGGCGCGCCGCGTGCGCGCGGAACAGGTCCGGACCGGTGACGAGCCCGTCGGGCAGTGCGTAGGGCGCGGCCATCGCGCGCGCGTTCCACGCGTCGGGATCGTCCGTGGCGAGCAGCAGCCGCGGGAAGATCGAGGCGACGCCGTTGCCGCCGCCGTTGTCCGGCGCGAGCGACGAGTCCACCACGGCGACGGTCTTCGCCCAGCGCAGCTCGTCGAGCAGGTAGTGCAGGTTGAACACGACGCCGTATCCACCGCTGCCGGAGCCGCCGAACACGACCTGCATCGTGTCGGGGCGATAGCCCTCGCCGTCGCTCGCGTCGCGCGCGGCCCAGATGATGTCACGCGCGTGTGCCAGCGCGAGGCGCAGGTTCTTCGCTCCGCTGCGCTGCACGGTGGCGCCGCCGAAGTCGCTGGTCGCGCCGCCGCCGGTGAATACGTCCTGCCCGCAGTTCGGCAGGTAGACCTTGGTCCAGTGCGCGAACGGATTCTGCTGAGGGTCGTTCGAGAGGATGCCCTTCTTCCGGAAGCGGTCCTTGCGCGCCTCGAACGCGCCCGGATTGGTGGCGAGCGCCGTGAGGCACGACGCCTCGTCGGTGCAGATGCCGCCGCCCTGCAGGAGCACCACCACGCGGTCCACCGGCTGCCCCTCGGGCGCCATGCGGATGAAGAACGCGTAGCGCGAGCCGTTGCCGCAGCGCGCGCCGGTCTCGGTCCCGAGCGTGATGCGCCTCTTCCTGCCCGGCTCGGGCAGGAGGATCTCGGGGCGCGGGCCGCACGCTTCCCCGAGCGGTCCGGTCGAGCCGTGCGCGTTCGCGATCATGCAGTGCACCTGATTGGTGGTGCGCGCGACGTAGGTCGGGATGTCGCTGCCGATCAGGCTGCCGAGCGCCGAGCACTTCGTGGCAATTTGAGTCGCCGCGTTGACTTCCTTGATCGCGAGTTGGCCCTTCACGTCGACGACGTTGCAGATGTCGCCGGTGATCGTGGCGCGCGCGCACGGCGTCTCGACGGCGAGACCCTGCGAGATCAGCGCGGTCGCCTCGACGTGTGCCTTCTCCAGACACGCGCGCTCGGGTTGCGTCGCGCGCGCCAGCAGCACCGCCTTGGGGCCGCCGAAGGTGCGCGCGGCAAGCGTGGCGGCCTGGCCCACGCACTCGGCCTTGAGGCGGTCGAGGAGCTTGGTGGCGGTCACCAGCGGACCGAAGCCCGCTGCTGCGAGCGTGGCGGCGTCGGAGCAGTTGCCGAGTACGCGGTTGGTGAGTCGCTGCAGCGCGGTCGCGACCTTGCCGCTGCCCGTCGGGCAGGCGTCCCCGGTGCTGAGGTAGCAGCTCCTGGTCGCGTTGTTCACCGACGACACACACGCCGCGATGGCCCGTCCGATGCTCTTGGCGCACGTGGCGCCGGAGCTGGTGGCACCGGCAGGCGTCGCGGCGAGCACCAGGCTGCCGAGCAGCAGCCCGACGGTGGCGCGGCCGATGTTGCGAAACGAAGCGTCGAAGCGGCGTGGCGACATGACGTACACCTCGGTACGAGGATTGTGGTGGGACGCGTGGGAACAGAGGCGTTGCGCCCCCCGGAGGACGAAAGCGTACGGCCCCGGGCGCGACCTTGTCCATCCAGATAATCGCGCCGTGGCAAGCGCTGTGCCGTCCGCACCGCACCGGTCACGAAGATGGTGCGAACGGTCGTTGGCGTCGGTGCCGCGGCGCGCGCGACGCAGCCGGCGGGGATGCACCGGCGGCTGGGTGTTGCGGAGATTCCGGTGACGGGAACTAGAGTCGATCCTGCGTCGCGAATCGCCCCGCGTACACCGCCGAACCCTCGCAGCGCTGCAGGACGATCTGGCAGAGGCGCGTGCCGGGGTGCACCGCGAGCGGCCGCTGCGAGACGTTGCTGATCTCGAGCACCTGACGGTTCGACACGCCCGGGCTCACGAAGCCGGCAGTGACGTGGATCATCAGGCCGAGCCGCGCGAAGCGCGAGCGCCCTTCGAGCCAGCCGCCGATGTCGCCCGGCAGCGTGATGCGCTCGCGCGTGATGCCGTGGATGGTCTCGCCCGGGTGCAGGACGTACGGGTCGACGAGCGGCCGGACCTCGGTCACGGCGCGGAAGTCGGCCTCGTCGTTGATGTCGATCACCGGCGGCCCGCCGGAGAGCACACGGATCTCGTCGGCCAGGTGCAGGTCGATGGAGGCGGGGCCGACCTGGTCGGGCGCCATCGGCTCGACGACCACGCGGCCGCGGGCGATCTCGTCGAGGATGACGTCACGCGTGAGGATCATGCGGTGAGCCTAGCAGCGCCGCCGTGATCGTCGAAGCGCGACGACGAGCGTCGCCGGCGTCAGCCCTTCGCGCGTGCGACGAAGCGGGCGTCTCGCGTGTCGACCTGAACGAACTCGCCCGACTCGAGGTACGCCGGCACCTGGATCGTGAGCCCGGTCTCGAGCTTCGCCGACTTGGTCTGCGCCTGCGCGGTCGCGTTCTTGATCGGCGGGTTGGTCTCGACCACCTGGAGGACCACAGTGTTCGGCAGGTCCACCGAGATCACCTTCTCGTTGAACACGACCGAACGGATGCCCTCCATGCCGTCCTTCAGGTAGCCTGCGGCGTCTCCGATGTCGTCGCCCGCGAGGGCGAACTGGTCGTAGCTCTGCGTGTCCATGAAGTGGAAGCCGTCGCCGTCCTGGTAGAGAAACTGCACCGCGCGCAGCTCGAGGTTGGGCTCCTCGACCTTGTCTCCGCCACGGAAGGTCTTGTCGAGCACCTGTCCGGTGCGCAGGTTGCGCACGCGAATCTTGCTGAGCGAGGACGCGCCGCGCGCCGACGGAGACTGCACGTGGACGTCGAGGATCACGAAGGGCTCGCCGTCGACGAGGATGCGCAAGTGCTTCTTGAAGTCGCTGGTCGAAATCATGATCTCTCTCCGGCCGGGTGCGTGTGCTGTAGCAACCGCGTCCGGGGCCGCAAAGCTCCGCGACGTTGCCAGGCCGGCAAACCCGGGCATAGGCTCCGCATCGTGCCGCCCCGCCCCCCCCCGGACACCCGCCCGCGCCCCGCAGCCGACGTGCTGGTGGTGTTCGTGCGCTGCCCCGAGCCGGGGCGCGTCAAGACACGCCTCGCGGGCGCGGTCGGCGCCACGCCCGCAGCGTCGCTCTACGCGGCCTTCGTGACGGACCTGCGGGCCCGCTTCGCGGCGGCGCCGTTTGCCGTGCGCTGGGCCGTCGCCCCCCCGGACGACCGCTTTGCGGCGCGGTTCGCGATCCCGCGCGACGAAACCTTCGTCCAGGACGGCGACGATCTGGGTGCGCGCATGCACGCCGCGTTCGCGCACGTCGGCGCGCAGGGCTTCGCACGATGCGTGCTGATCGGGTCCGACATGCCCCAGCTCGCGCTGGCGACCGTCGAGCACGCCTTCGCCGCGCTCGACGACGCCGACCTGGTTCTCGGACCCGCGCGCGACGGCGGCTACTACCTGATCGCGGCACGCCGCCCGCTCGACGTCTTCGGCGGTATCGGGTGGGGTACGGGTACCGTGCTCGCCGCGACGCGCGCACGCGCCGCGAAGCTGCGCTTGAAGGTCGCGCTGCTCGACGAGGACTTCGATGTCGACGAGGCCGCCGACCTGCAACTCCTCGAGGTGCTGCTCGCGGACGACGCCGCCCGCGCCGCGATGCCCGCCACCACCGCCGCCCTGCGCACGCTCCGCCGCTGAGCGCCCCCCCCCGGCCCCCCGCCGCGCGCACGCGCTGCAAACCCCCGCGGGGAGTGGCGCCTCATCAAGCTTCGCTTGATTGGGCGACGGGGCGCGTGCCCCCTCGGAGTGCCTCCCTCGCCCCGGCGGGCTCTGCCCGACGGGGCGAGGGAGGCGTCCCCTCGTGTTGCTAGAACTCCACGACGACGTCCGGATCCTCGTCGAGCTGGACCGTGTCGACGAAGCGGATGCGGCGCTCGCGCTTCGACATGATGAGCGAGTTGACGCGCATGCCGTGACCGAAGAAGCGCACGCCCTTGAGCATGTTGCCGTCGGTGACTCCGGAGGCGGCGAACAGGATCTCCTGCCCCGGGGCGAGGTCGCGCTCGCTGTAGATGCGCTTGGGGTCGGTGATGCCCATCGCGCGCATGCGCTCCTCCTGACCGTCCTTGGTCGGGACGAGGCGTGCCTGCATGCTGCCGTTGAGGCAGCGCAGCGCGGCCGCGGTGATGACGCCCTCGGGCGCGCCACCGATGCCCATGACCGCGTGAACGTTGGTGCCGCGTACCGCGACCGAGATGCCGGCGGAGAGGTCGCCGTCGCTGATCAGGCGGATCCGCGCCCCCGCGCGGCGGATGTCCTCGATGAGCTGCTCGTGGCGCGGCCGGTCGAGGACGATCACCACCAGGTCGGGCACCGAGCGCTCGAGGCGGTTGGCGATGGCGTTGAGGTTCTCGGCGACCGATGCGTCGAGGTGGATCGCGCCCTTCGCGGCCGGGCCGACGATGATCTTCTCCATGTAGCAGTCGGGTGCCTTGAGGAGCCCGCCGCGCTCGGAGGCCGCGAGTACCGCGATCGCACCGGGTGCGCCGAGCGCGCACAGGTTCGTACCCTCGAGCGGGTCGACGGCGATGTCGACCTCGGGGTCCTCGGAGCGGCCGCGGCCGACGTGCTCGCCGATGAACAGCATTGGCGCCTCGTCGCGCTCACCCTCGCCGATGACGATCTCGCCCCGCATCGGCAGGGTGTCCATCGCCTTGCGCATCGCCTCGACGGCGACCTGGTCGGAGTGATGGCGGTTGCCCTGGCCCATGGTGCGGGCGGAATCGATCGCCGCCATCTCGGTGACCCGGAGGAACTGCTTGGAAAGCTCTTCTTCGATCATCTCGTCTCCCGTTGCGGATTGGTCGTCGGGCCGCAGAAGTGGCGCCGGATATGCGGCAGAACCCGGGCATGGTACCACGGCCCCCGTGCTTGGAGCATCAAAATCCGTCGCAGTGAAGGGCTTGCCACGCCCGGCCAGAGTCCGGACCTTCCGGTTCCGGGGGTTGACCGTCGTCCAGGAGCCGCTCCCCGGGTCCCTGACGGCGATCGCGCTCCACGTCCGGGCGGGCGCGCGATTCGACGGTGCGATCCCCGGTCTGGCGCACATGGCCGAGCACATGCTCTTCCAGGGCACCGACGAGATGGACCAGCTGGCGCTCAACCGTCGGGCCGCCGAGCTCGGCGGCAGCCACAACGCGACCACCGGCTACGAGTCCATCGCCCTGACCATCGAGAGCTTCAACGGCGACGTCGACGCCGCGATCGCGCTGCTGATGGACCAGTTCTATCGCAGCCGCGTCGAGCCCCGGCGCTTCCGCAAGGAGTGCCGCGTGGTGCTCGACGAGATCCGCGGCTTCCGCGACGATCCCCTCGACCACCTGCACGAGCGCGGCTGGGGCACGTTCTTCGGTGCCCCCATCGGCCACCCGATCTGCGGCACGGTCGGATCGGTGCGTGCGATGGAGCCGTCGGATGTGACGGGGTTCCTGCGGCGGCGCTTCGTCAACGCCAACGCGGTGCTCGCGGTGGTGGGTGGGGTGTCCGAGGAGGCGTTGCGCGCGGCGCTCGCCCGGCACGTGTCGAAGGACCGGGTCGGGCGTCCGGCCCGTGTGCTCGGCGCGCGGCGCGGGCGCGGCGGGCGTCTGCGCCTGCCGGGCAGCGACCGCGGCCAGTCGTTCGTGGTGCGCTTCCTCGAGGTCGACCCGGCGCCCGCGAACCTCCTCGCGCTCGGGGTGGCGCTCGACCTGGTCGGCGCCGATCCCGACAGCACGCTGTTCCAGGCGGTTCGCGAGCTGCACGGTCTCGGCTACGAGGTGTCGGCCGAGCTCGAGTGGGGCAGTGGCTGGGGCGCCGCGGTCCTGTCCGCGAGCGCGGGTCCGGGGCGGGCCGACCGTCTCGCGCGCATCATCGACGAGGTTCTGCAGCGGTCGGCAGAGGAGGGCTTCGCCGCCGCCGACCTCGCCCGCGCGCGCAAGAAGCGCCGCTTCGGCTACGAGCTCCTCAGGGAGCGCCGCCTCGACCGCGCGCTCGCGCGAGCCGACTCGGCAGCCACCGGTTTTCCCTCGATCGAGGATTCGGAGCGTATCGTCGCCGGACTCGACGACGAGTCCATCCACGCGGCATGGCGGCGTGCGGTCGCCGGACGGACCCTGGTGGCGGCGCTGGGCGATTAGCCGCCACCCCCCGGGCCTGCTACGACCAGCAAAACTGCGGTGCCTCCGACACGGAAGCACCGGGATGGGGGAATTGTTTGGAGGAACGAATGCAGCTCGCGGTCTTCATCGACTTCGACAACATCGAGATCGGAGTCAAGACCACACTCAACAACGAGCTGGACATCTCGCTGGTGCTGGACGCGCTCAAGGAGCGCGGCGACGTCGTGTCGAAGAGCGCCTATGGTGACTGGGCCCGGTCGGGCATGCACAGCCGGACCATGACCGAGCACGCGGTGCACATGGTGCAGCGCAACGTCACCCCGCGCGGCGACAAGAACGGTGCGGACATCAACCTCGTGGTCGACGCGATGGAGATGTGCTTCACGCGCTCACACATCAACGGGTTCGCGATCGTCGGCGGCGACTCCGACTTCATCGCGCTGGTCGAGAAGCTCAAGCAGTTCGGCAAGCGCGTCTTCGTCGTCGGTGGCCGCTCGTTCACGAGCGGGATCCTGCAGCGCAACTGCCACGAGTTCATCGCCTACGAGAACCTGCTCGGCGGGCGCTCGCGCGGTGGCGACCGCCAGCAGAGCAGGGGCTCGTCGCAGGCGAGCGGGCGGTTGTCGATCGAGCACGGTTTCGCTCAGGTCCAGCGCGCACTCAAGATCCTCGCCGACCGCGGTGTCGAGCCGCAGCTCGGGCCGCTGAAGAGTACGCTGCTGCAGCTCGACTCGACCTTCAGCGAACGCGACTACGGCACGTCGTCCTTCCGCGAGTTCATCCAGCGGCTGGCCGACAGGCACCACCTCAGCCTGCGCCGCGTCGACAACGGCTATGTCGTGGAGTTCAACGGCGACGGTCCGCGCGCGAGGGCGGACGGCGACGAGGGTGCAGCCGAGGCGCCGCCGGCCGAGGCGGAAGCCCCGGCGGTGCGCGCCGACGCGCCGCCCCTCGGGAGCAAGCCGGCGGAAGATGCGCTCGGCCTGCTGCGTGCGGCGCTCGAGAAGCTCAACGAGCAGCGCTCCGGAAAGCCGCTCTACGTGCGGCACCTGGCGCAGGGTCTGCGAGCGGTCGACCCGGAGTTCGACGAGACCGCATACGGCTTCCGGACCTTGACCGAGCTCATGCACCTCGGTCAGCGCGAGGGCCTGCTGCGCATGCAGCGCGACCGGCAAGGCGCGTGGCGCGTGACGCCGACGACCGGTGCGGAGGGTGCCGGCGCTGCGGCAGAAGTCGGGTGGACGCCGGCCGCCGTGGCGCGCTACGCGGGCGAGGGCGCGAAGGCTGCCGGCGAGCCGGGAGACGAGGCACCCGCCGAGATCGACTCTTCGTCGGCGCATTCCGCCGACGAGTCGGAGCCCGCGGGGGACGCCGACACGCGCGCAGCCGCGCCGGATGACGAGCCGGCGGCGGCCGCTCCCGCAGAGACGGCCGACGCAGATTCCGAGGGGGCACCGGCGCCGAAGCGACGGCGCAGCGCGGGCTCCTCGCGGTCGCGAGCGACCTCGCCGCGCGCGAAGACGACGCCGCGGGCGACGAAGCCCCGCGCGAGCGGTGGGCGCAAGAAGACTGCCAAGGGAGCGACCGAAGCCAAGGACTGACCGCCGCACCGGCTTCGCCGACCACGAGGGACGGAACCGGCACGGCGTTTCCATCCGGCGGGCACGGCCCGGCGGCACACGGTGCCCCGGGCCGTCCGTGCTACGTCGCCATCAGCAGCTCGGTGATGTCGCTCTCGGTGAGCTGCTTCATCCAGCCGCGGTCGTCGTCGATGACCGAGCTCGCGAGTGCGCGCTTCTGGCGCTTGAGGCGCAGGATCGCCTCCTCGATCGTCCCGGCCGCGATGATGCGGTAGACGGAGACCGTCTTCCGCTGTCCGATGCGGTGCGCCCGGTCGGTCGCCTGCTCCTCGACCGCCGGGTTCCACCACGGGTCGAGGTGGATCACGACGTCCGCCGCGGTGAGGTTGACCCCGGTGCCGCCGGCACGCAGGCTCAGCAGGAAGAGCGGCATCGTGCCCTCGGTGAAGGCGCGCAGTACGGCGGCGCGGTCGCGCGTGCGGCCGTCGAGATAGGCGTACGGGACGCCGTTCGCGTCGAGATCGGCGCGCAGCAGCGTCAGCAGCTCCACGAACTGGCTGAACACCAGGGCGCGCCGGCCACTCGCGACGACTTCCGACACGAGCTCGCGGAACGCCTCGAGCTTCGCCGAGTCCCGGGGCCGGTAGCGCGGGTCGACGAGTCGCGGGTCGCACGCCATCTGGCGCAGGCGCAGCAGCGCCGTGAGAACGACCATGCGGTTGCGCTCGAACCCGTCCTGCGCGATCCGGCGCGCGACGTCCTCGCGGGTCGCGGCGATCAGCGCGGCGTAGGCCCGGTGCTGCGCCGGCTTGAGCTCGACGATCACGTCGGTCTCGATCTTCGGCGGGAGGTCGCTCTCGACTTCGGCCTTGTTGCGCCGCAGGACGAACGGGCGGATGCGCGCGCGCAGCCCGGCAGCTTCGTCGAACGCCGCTTGCGCGACCCAGCTGTCGTCGGTCGCGTCTTCCTCGAGGTCCGGATCGAGGTCGGCGGCGGTCGGCACCCCGGCGAGCGCTGCCACCACCGGACGCTCGTGGCGGCGGGAGAAGCTCCGCCAGCCGCCGAGCATGCCGGGGTTCACGAAGTCGAGGATCGACCAAAGCTCGAGCAACCGGTTCTCGATCGGCGTGCCGGTCAGCGCGAGGCGTGCCTCGGCATGCAGCGACTTCGCGGCGGCCGTGGTCGCCGCGGCGTGGTTCTTGATCTGCTGCGCCTCGTCGAGGATCACGTAGCGGAAGCGTATGTCGCGCAGGCGCTCGACGTCACGCCGCAGCAGCGCGTACGTCGTCACGACGATGTCCGCTTCGGGCACGCCTTCGTAGTGGGCGTGGCGGCCGAGGCCGTGCAGCAGGATGCACTTCAGGCCGGGGACGAACCGCTCTGCCTCGCGGATCCAGTTCGGGGCGACCGAGGTCGGAGCGACGACCAGGCTCGGCATGCGACCGTCGCGTGCGCGGCGCCACTCGAGCACGGCGAGCGTCTGGATCGTCTTGCCGAGCCCCATGTCGTCGGCGAGAATGCCGCCGGCACCGAGCTCGGAGAGGAACTGCAGCCACGCGACGCCGACCTTCTGGTAGCTGCGCAGGTCGCCGACGAGGCCCGGGATCTCCTCGGGGACGGCGCTGGCCGCCAGCTCGCGCAGGCGGTGCGTCCAGCCGGTGAGGCGCTCGTCGAGCGCGACGTGCTCGGCGAGCTCACTCCACGACGCAACCTCTCCGAGCACGTGACGCGGCAGCTCCGCCGTGGTCTCCGTGCCGAGCGTGTCCTGCGTCGCGGACACCAGCGCCGCCACGCGCTGTGACAGCTCGGCGACGCTGCCGTCGGTGAGGCGGACCCAGCGCCGCTTCGCGGCCAGCGCCTGCCGGATCTCTTCGACATCGGCCGGGATGCCGTCGGCGGCGTAGCGCAGGCCGACGAGGATCGTGCTGCGCGGCGCGACCTCAGCGCTGAGCGCCGCGGCGAGCGTAGGGCGCGCGGTGACGTTGCGCAGCGCAGGCGGGACCACGACCTCCGACAGCGTACCGTTGGCCGAGGCTTCCCCGACCAGCCGCGGCAGGTCCCGCGTCCAGAAGAACACGGCGTCGTCGCCCGCCGCGCGCCACGTGCTGGCGTCCGCTTCCGTCGGTGCGCTCCGCCGGCCGCGGCCGCGGCGGGCGGCCAGGCGCAGGACGGTGCCGGCGAGCAGGTCGAGCGCCGCACGCTCGTGCTCCGCGTTGCGCTCGTGCTGCTCGATCGTGGCAGCGTTCTGCGGCGTCAGGATCATGCGGTGCTCGCCGTACGTCGCCTCGAGGGTCGCGTCGACCAGGAAGGTCGAGCCGGTCACGCGCAGGACGATCTTCGGCGTGGGCAAGGGCGGCAGGCCGAGGTCGGCACGCGTCGGCAGCGCGATGCCCTCGCTCTGGAAGTGCTCGTGGAGCAGGGCGGGGAGGCGCCCCAGGTCGTCCCTCTCGACCAGCACCTGCGGGTGGGTCTCGAGACGTGCGAGCGCGATCGGGCCGACGTCGCTCGCGACGCGCGCGAAGCAGCGCCCGTCGACGAAGTAGACCCAGCTCACCGGACCGCGCAGCAGGATCGCGTCGCGGAACGGGACCGGCGCGCCCTCCGCCGCGACTCCGGTACCCCGCGTCGGACGCCAGGTCGCCTCGAGCACGTGCGCGCCGTCGCGCCCGCCGGCAACGTCGTCGATCGCCGGCAGGCCGAGCAGCGCGCGAAAGTCGGGCAGGTCGAGCTGTGCCTGCTGCTCCGCGTTGTACTCGAGCCAGGCGAGGCGCAGCTTGTGCTGCTCTTCCTCGAACTCCGCCGCGCGCATCTCGAGCAGCGCGTTGGCGCGCACGTCGTCGTCGTTCGCGGGTCGCAAGTGTACGGCTGGGCGCACGGGGTCGTCCAGCACGGCGAGGGTGTCGCAGCCGGTCGCATCATGCAGCACGGCACCGGCCGCAGCGACCCGCTCGAGGAAGACGGTCGCCTGGTCGCTGATCGCGACGAACTCCCGGGCCCCGTCGGGCGCACGCGACAGCGGCTCGAAGAGCCGCCACTCGTGCGCCGGCAGGCGCCGCCCCCCGAGATCGTCGGGCCCGAACGGCGTGCGCTCACCTGCAGGCAAGACCCGCACGCGCAGGAACGGCTTCGCGTCGAAGTCCTCGTCCGCGTCGCCGCGCTCGACGCCGACGAGGAACGACGCCGCGCCGAGCGGCCGAAGCGCGCCGCGTCGCCGCCACGCGGCGAACGTCGTGTCGAGCAGGCCGGTGCGCCCGGGCGCGCTCGCGCGGGCGGCTTCGAGGTCGATGCCCTGGCGCCGGGCGGCGGTCAGGGCCCGGGGAAGGTCGGGAAGCGGGGAGTCCCCGGCGGCCCCGCGCGCGGCCTGCCGCACCAGGCGCTGGCGCATCTCCGGGGACGACGCCAGCGCGAGAAGAAGGCCGGCGACGTGATCGCACGGAGGCTCCTGCGCGAAGTCGCGGCACGTGCACAGGCAGGCGAGCTCCCCGCTGTGCGCGCGCCCCACGCTCGCGCGCACGTCGGTGCCGTCGAGGCGCATGCGGGCGTAGACGATCTGGTCGCGCAGCGTGCCGGGCTCGCCGACCATGCGCGCCGTGTGGCCGTTGGCCGGGGAGTTCCGCCCGAGCATGCGCAGCGCCCCGTCCCGCTCGAGCGCGGGAAGCCACGACCCGAGCGGAATCAGGTCGGCCATCGTCGCTGCGCACGTCATCGAACCTGAAACGCTACCCCGCTGGGCTTCTTCAGGCAACGAGTGAACGGGTGAATAGTCGCGCACCGCCGGGCGCTGGCGGGGCGTCGGCGACGTCTTGCGTCCCCGGCGGCACGCGCTATGCGTGCCCGGAGCCCGCCGGCATGTGACGTGCGGCGTGCGCCGGAGGCAGCCGCACCAAGGAGACAGTCCGATGCAGGAAATCCGCTTCGACGACATCGAAGGGCTGAAGAAGCAGATCAAGGAGGAGCACAGCCCCTGGGGACCGGAGCAGCAGGTGACGCAGGGGATGATCGACGCCTTCGCCGAGCTCACCGGCGACCGTCAGTGGATCCATGTCGACGTCGAGCGCTGCGAGCGCGAGAGCCCGTTCGGCGGCCCGATCGCGCACGGGTTCCTCACCCTGAGTTTGCTGCCGAAGCTGCGGGCGCGCTCCGACTTCGCCATCGTCGGCGCGGGAAACGCAGTCAACTACGGCGCGAACAAGCTGCGCTTTCTCGCTCCCGTGCCCGCCGGCGCCAGCCTGCACGCGCGCTCTCGCCTGTTGAGCGTCGAGGCGAAGCCGAAGGGGACGCTCGTCACGCAGGAGATCCAGATCGGCATCGTCGGGCAGGAAACGCCGGCGCTGCTCTACGAGATGGTCGTGCTCTACAACCCGCCGCGGAAGTAGCACGGGCCTTGGGCCCGGGGCGTCGTCGCGCCGCCCATCGCTTGCACGAAGCGGAGGCTGAAGCGATGATCGTAGGGCGGGCGGCGTGCCCGCTTCTGACTCGGTCGGCGGCATCGCCAGGCGGTGCGACGGCAGGGGGTGTGCGATGAGAAACGTGCGTTGGCTCCTTCCGGGCCTGCTGGTGCTGGCCCTTCTGCTGCTCGCGGGACCCGCCGCCGCGGAGCCGATCGAGCGCGTCGACGCGAAGCGCGTCTGCATGGTCAACAACTCCGTCTTTCCCAAGGACCAGATCCCGGTCGAGGTGAACGGTAAGACGTATTTCGGCTGCTGCGAGATGTGCAAGGGCCGGCTCGCGTCCGACGCGACCGCGCGCACGGCGACCGATCCGATCTCCGGCAAGACGGTCGACAAGGCCACGGCCGTCATCGGGGCCACCCCGGACGGTAAGGTCTTCTACTTCGAGAGCGACACCACCTACACACAGTTCAAGAACCGCGCGTGACCGAGCGCGAGCCCTTCGAGGAGCACGAGTTCAACGTCCTGGTGCGGGATCTGGATCCGCAGGGTCACGTCGCAAACCATGTGTACGTTGCGTACCTGTCGGAGGCGCGCGCCCGATTCATGCGTGCGTTCGAGGGCGGCGAGACGGCGTTCCGGCCGTCGGTGGTGGCGGAGATACGCTGCCGGTACCGGAGTCCGCTGCTGGCCTGGGAGCGATTCCGCGTCCGCGTGCGTGTCGCCCGCGTCGGCCGTACCAGCGTGCAGTTCGCCTACGAGGTGCGAACTGCCGACCGGCTGATCGCCGAGGGCGACAGCGTGGAGGTTCTCGTCGATCCCGGCAGCCGGCGTCCCCGGGAGATCCCGGACGCCCTGCGCGAGGGCCTCGACCGCCTGATCTCCGGGTACGACGGCGGCGCGCCGCGGTCCCCGCACCCCGCTGAAGAGAGAACGAGGCACGATGGAATCTCATCAAGGTCGTAGCGGCACCGATCAGCCGGAAGAGCCGAACGTGGACAACCTCGACGGGAACCTCGACGAGGAGTGGGCGCTCGCGATCCAGGACGTGGTGCCACTGAAGGACCGTGGGCCCGCCGAGGGCGAGGGCGACGAGCAGGCCGCACAGGGTGCGCTCGCGGACCGGCTGAAGCTGCGCCGTGAGCCCACCATCCCCCTCGAGTCCGACGGGGCGCTGCCGGCGATCGACCGGCGGACGGCCGAGCGGCTGCGCCGGGGGCAGATCGCGATCGAGGCCCAGATCGACCTGCACGGCCTGACGCAGGACGAGGCGTTCACCGCGATCCAGGGCTTTCTCGCCGAGAGCATGCAGGCGGGACGGCGCTGCGTCCTCGTGATCACGGGCAAGGGCACCGCGCGTGACGGCGGTGGCGTGCTGCGCTCGGCGGTGCCGCGCTGGCTCACCGAGGGCATCTACCGGCAGCACCTGATCGGGATCGCGGTCGCGTATCCGCAACACGGCGGCGAGGGTGCGCTCTACGTGCTGCTGCGCCGCTCGCGCGACGCCGGCGCGTGACCGCAGAGCTACGGAGGCTTTCGGGGCTCGGGGGGCGCGCTGGGTGTCCGCGGGCCCCATGTCCGAGCGCCTCGATGTTCGCCGGCTCCGTCAGCCGTCGGACGGCCGGAGGCCCTGCCGGAAGCGTGAACGGACGCCGATCGCGGTCGCGTTCAGCGCGAACGTGAGCGCGAGCAGCACGAACACGGTCGCAAAGAGGACCGGCTTGGTCTCCTCGACGTTCGGCGACTGCGTCGACATCACGTAGATGTGGTAGCCGAGCTCCATGAACTGATCGTTCAGCTGGGTGGGGAGAGACGGCAGGAAGTAGGCGGCGCCCGTGAACATGATCGGCGCCACCTCTCCCGCGCCGCGACTCACGGCGAGGATCGCGCCGGTCAGCACACCCGCCGTGCACTGCGGGAGGACGACCCGAGAGATCGTCTGCCACTTGGTCGCACCGAGCGCGAGGCTGGCCTCGCGGGCGTTCACGGGGACGGCGCGTAGCGCTTCGGTGGTGGTCACGATCACGACGGGGAGCGTCAGGAGCGCGAGCGTCAAGGCGGCCCAGAGGATCGCCGGCTGACCGAACACGAGCTGTCCGCCGAACGCGACCTGGTCGATGCTGCTGCCGACGAAGCGCACGAAGAAGCCGAGACCGAAGAGTCCGAAGACGATCGACGGGACGCCGGCGAGGTTGTTCACCGCCTGGTTCACGAACCGCGCGAAGCGCGATCCCGGTCTCGAGTACTCGACGAGGTAGATCGACGTGAGCACGCCCATCGGGACCACCGCGAGGGTCATCAGCACGACCAGGGCGAACGTTCCGAAGATGGCCGGGAAGATGCCGCCGCTGCGCATGCCTTGCGAGGGCGCCGCGGAGAGGAATTCGAGCGAGAGGCCCGGCAGCCCGTGCCAGATGATCTGGCCGAGGACCACCGCCAGCATCGCGATGATCAGGAAGGTCGCGACCCCGCACAGGGCGAGAAAGGCGACGCCGATCGCGTTGGAGCGGGTCCGGTGGTTCATGCCCGGCTCCCTTCGAGGCTGGCCTTGAGCCGCTGCACCCAGAGGTCGCCGACGAGGTTCACGACGAAGGTGAACACGAAGAGGATCACGCCGATCAGGAACAGCACCCGATAGTGCGGGCTGCCGAAGACGACCTCGCCGAGCTCGGCGGCAACGGTCGCGGAGAGCGTCCGCACCGAGTCGGTGATCCATGGCGTCGTCGTCGCGGCGTTGCCCGATGCCATCAGCACGATCATGGTCTCGCCCACCGCGCGTCCGAAGCCCAGCACCACTCCGGCGAAGATCCCTGGCAGGGCCGCGGGGACGACGATCTTCGTCGCGGTCTCCCACCGGTTGGCACCGAGTGCCAGCGACGCTTCGCGGTACGACTTCGGGACCGCGGTGAGGGCGTCCTCCGCGACGGTGAAGATGATGGGGATCACGGTGAGGCCGAGGGCGAGGCCGGCGTTGAGCGCGTTGAGCCGGAAGCGCAGCCCCAGCGCCTCCTGCAGCCAGCTCGCGAGCACGATCAGCGCGAAGAACCCCAGCACGACCGACGGAATGCCGGCCAGTAGCTCGATCGTCGGCTTGATGATCTCGCGCAGCCAGCGGGGTGCGAACTCCGAGCTCAGAATGGCCGCCAGGATGGCCAGCGGGGACGCGAACAGGACCGCGATGATCGTCGTCTTGAGCGTACCCACGATCAACGGCGCCAGGTTGTACTTGGGAACGTTCGACACCGGCTGCCACACGAATCGCGACGGCCGGTCAGGGTAGTGCGTGGGGCCGAGCAGGTTGTCCAGCGTCACGACCTCGTGCTCCAGACCGGGCTCGGGGTGCTCCCAGAGCAGCGGAAGCGCCTCCTTCCCGACGAAGACGAAGATCAGGAAGATCACCAGGATCGCCGACAACGCGGTGAGCCTCACCCAGCCTTCGATCACGTGCTCGACGATGCGCATGTATCGACGGCGGTCGGCGGCGGCCGCGTCGATCCGCGTCGCCGGGATCCTCGGAAGCACTTCCGCTGCCTGGCTTTCCATCTCTCGTGAGCTCCCTTGGTCACTTCTTGAGCGGGTAGTAGCCGACGTCGCCCACGACGCTCTGTCCGTCGGGCGACACGACCCATGCAGCGAAGGCGTCGGCGGCCGGGCTCTTGCCGGGGAACATGTAGAAGTAGAGTTCGCGGGCGAGACCGTACTCCCCGCTCTGCGCGCTTTCGAGGGTCCCCGCGACCGCCGGCGCGTCGTCGGCCTTCTTGATCTTCAGGGCCTTGATCCCCGCGGCGTAGGCGATGCCGCCGTAGCCGATGCCGTTCTTGTCCTTCGCCACCGCGTTCACCACCGATGCCGTACCAGGCAGCGTCTGCGCGGTCGGGTCGAAGTCGTCGTTCTGCAGAACGTGCTCTTTGAAGAAGACGTAGGTGCCGGAGTTGTTCTCGCGGCTGTAGATGGTGATCGGAGCGTCGGGCCCGCCGATCTCCTTGAAGTTGGTGATGACGCCGGTGTAGACCTTCCGCGCCTGTGGCAGGCTGATCTCCGTCAGCGGGTTCGCCGCGTTCACGTAGATCGAGAGCGCGTCGATCGCGACCGGGATCTCCTTGACCTTCCCGCCCTGCTTCGACTCCGCGCTGGTGATCTCGGTGGGCTTCATCGCACGCGACGATTCGGCCACGTCGGTCGTGCCGTTGATCAGCGCCGCGATCCCGGTGCCCGATCCCCCTCCGGTCACCTGGATCTGCGCGTCCGGGTTCTTCTTCATGTACGTCTCGGCCCACTTCTGGCCCAGGATGACCATGGTGTCGGAGCCCTTCACCGTCACGGACCCGGCGAGGGCGCTCGTCGCAAGCAGTGTCGCCGTCGCCGCGAGCGTGAGCAGGTTCAGGACGATCGATCTCTTCATGAGTGGATCTCCTCGACACGCGTCTTGGGCCGCGTCGGCAGCGGATGCGTCGTGTCCCTGCCGACGCTAGCGAGCGCGAGGTGTGCTGGAGGTACGGATTGATGAACAAATCGTGAAATGTCGTGGGCCGGCGCCTGGCCGGTAGTCGCACCTTCTCGGTCGTGCCGCGTTCACGATCGCGATTGACCACGCCCGGCCGCCGTGAAATACCCGGGAAAACGGTGAGTGTGTCGCGGATGACCGACTTCCTCGGAAGTTCTCCGTGTCGCTGATGGACCGCGCGTCCAGAGTGGGCGTCGTCGTCGCGGTGCTTCTTGCCGCTGCAGGCCCCGCGTCCGGAGCCTGCACCATCCCTGCCGACGTCGCGGACCTGGTCGATAGCTTGCGCTCCCATGTCGATTGCGCGCGGCGACGTCTTGCGGACGGGGAGGCGAGCCCGTGCACGGTGAAGCCTGCACCTGCGTGCGCCGGGACAGGGATCGACGACGCGATTGCGTTGATCGCCGGTGCCGGGGCCCCGTCGGCGCGCCCGTCGTTCGCAGCGCGGGCGCAGGTCCGCTGCCAGCGAGCGATTCTCGGCGCGTCGGTCCGGTACTCCAGGGGGCGTCTGCTCGAGTTGTCGCGCGGGCAGCGGCAGGCGCGCGCCGCCGGCGTCTTCGCGAGTGTCCGTCGCGCGTGTGACGGTGTCCCGCCGATCGTCGAGCAGGGGACGCCGCTGCCGACACTCGGCCCGCCCTGCGCCGCATCGGCATCGCCGGCGGCGGGAGCCTTGGACGGCACCCGCGTCGCGCGCTGCGTGCGCGCCGGACTGGAGCGGACGCTGGCCGCGATGACCAGGCCTGTCGTGCCGAACTTCGTCCTCGTCCTGACGGACGACCAGAACCTCGCGAGCGCGGCGAGCATGCCACGACTGCAGAGCTGGCAACGGAACGCGGTCCGCTTCCGGAACGCGTTCGTCAGTACGCCGGTCTGTGCGCCGAGCCGCGCGAGCCTGCTGACGGGCCTCTACGCGCAACGTCATGGCGTCATCTCGAACTTCCTCGCCGCGACCACGTTCGACTCGAGCAGCACCCTCGCGACGTGGCTGCACGACGCCGGCTACGCCACCGGCATCGTCGGCAAGTACATGAACTTCGCGCAAGTCCTGCCGAGCGTGCCGCCCGGATGGGACCAGTGGCAGGTTCTGATCGGCGAGGACGGCGGTGGAAACGGGTACACCGACTACCGCGTCAGCGAGAACGGGGCGCTCGTCCAGCATGGCGGACCGCCACACGAGTACTCCACCGACCTGCTCGTCTCGCGCGCCGAGGACTTCGTTCTCACGCACCGCCAAGAGCCGTTCTTCCTGCTGTTCGCACCCTTCGGGCCGCACCTGCCGGCGATCCCGGCCCCGCGACACGCCGGATCGCTGAGCGACGTGGCGCCCTGGCGCCCGCCGAACTGGCACGAGTCCATCGTGTCCGCGAAGCCGACCTGGGTGAAGTTCATGAAGGCGATCTGGGAGCCGGCGGGCACGATCGAGGGCGACGCGTTCCGCATCGCCCAGCTCGAGACGCTACTCTCGGTCGACGACGCGCTGGGTCGCCTGGACGATCTCCTCGAGACGACAGGCCTCGCCGACAACACCGTCGTCGTGTTCACCTCGGACCACGGTTACCACTGGGGCGAGCACTGGTGGGACTCGAAGTTCTCGGCGTATGACGAGTCGCTGCGCGTGCCGATGGCGATCCGCTATCCGGTGCTCGCTCCCGAGCCTGCCGATCGCGACGAGATCGTCTTGACCCTCGACCTCGCGCCGACCATCGCGACGCTTGCAGGTGCGAGCGTTCCTGCGGGCCTCGACGGTCGTGACATCGGGCACCTTCTGGCCCGGCCCGGTCCGACGCGCGACGACATCCTGATTCGCAACTGGGGAGCGATCATCATTCCATCGTGGTCGGGCGTTCGAGGGGAGCGCTACAAGTACGTGTCGCTCGAGGTGACCGGAGGGGTGACCGAGGAGCTCTACGACGTGCAGAGCGATCCGTTCGAGCTGGTCAACCTGGCCCTGTTGCCCGAATACGGAGCTATCCTGGACCAGATGCGGCTGCGCCTTGCGGAGCTGATCGGGCCCTGAACGCCGGGCGACGGCCTCGTTGCGCGGGCACCGCGGGTTCGGATAGCACGCACCCATGGGGCTGTACGATCGCCTGGTGCTGCCGCGGCTGCTCGACTTCGCGATGCGGCAGAAGCCGATCTCGATGCAGCGGCAGAAGGTCGTGCCGCAGGCGCATGGTCGCGTGCTCGAGATCGGCATCGGGAGCGGACTGAACCTCGCGTTCTACGACCGCGGGCGCGTGGCGAAGCTGTGGGGTCTCGAGCCGTCGGAGCCGCTGCGCCGCATCGCGCACGAGCGCGCGCGCGCTGCCGGGATCGAAGTCGAGTTCCTCGGCTTGCCCGGCGAGCAGATCCCGCTGGAGGACGCCTCGGTCGACACCGTCGTGACGACCTACACGCTGTGTACGATCCCCGGCGTCGAGCGTGCGCTCGGCGAGATGCTTCGCGTGCTGGTGCCCGGCGGGTCGCTGCTGTTCTCCGAGCACGGCCGCGCGCCCGATGCCGGTGTCGCGCGCTGGCAGGATCGCCTCGACCGGATCTGGGGGCAGGTCGCCGGCGGCTGCCATCTGAACCGCGCGATCGCGGACCTGATCGGGAGCGCCGGCTTCCGCATGGCCGAGACCGACACGATGTACGTGCCGGGACCACGCCCGTTCACCTACACCTACTGGGGCCGCGCGCAGCGCGACTGACCTCCCGCGCGGCCCTGCCGGCAATGCCGGACGACGCGCGCAGCGCAGAGGACTACGTGTCCGGTGCCCGAGGGGCGCGGCCGTCGGGCACCGGAGTGGACTACTTGCCGAAGCGTTGCAGGGTGTTGAAGTCGAAGAACGCCGGATCGAACGAGACGCGGCGGTCGTTCGCCGGGTCCTTGCCCGAGCCGCGGAGGCCGCTGACCGTGGCGCGGTTCATCTTGACGTTCTCGGCCACCTGGTAGCCCATGTTCGATCGCCACAACCAGTCTTCGCGCCCGTCGGGGCGGGTGCGCTTGCCCGACATCAGGCCGAGGATGATGTAGGTGTTCATCAGCTCGTCGCGCCAGTTGAACTTGCGGTTGTAGATCCCCTGGTAGGTCTCGCGGTCGACGTAGAGCTGGATCTTGCCGTAAAGATAGTACTTGTCTTTCGGCGTGGCCTCGAGCACCCACACCGGGCGCTTCGCCAGCGCCGGCCCGATCGGTGCCCAGGCGAGACCCTTCCAGTTCGGGTCCTCGAACCCGATGGTCGGGCGCGGGTCATCCCAGATCGTTCGCCAGCCGCCGTTCTCGAGCCAGCGAAAGTTGTCCTTGCCCTCGAGGCTCAGCGGGTCGACGATCCGGTAGACGTCCTTCGTCTCGACGAGCTTCCAGTCGAAGTCCTCGGGCTTGCCGTCGAAGAACGGGCCGTCGTCCTGGCTCATGTCCGAGCCGAGGAAGCCGTCGGAGCGGTTGGTTGGCGACACGGCGCGGACGCGCCGCAGGGTCGGCACGTAGGCCCAGGACGAGTCACGCTTCTCCGGGTCGCGGTAGCGCCACGACAAGGCTGTCGTCCCCTGCAGGTCGGTCGGGAACGTCGTGGTCGCGATCATCTGCATGAGCAGGTTCTTCGGGTTCTCGACGCGGTACGGCTCGGACTGACCGTCGTAGTACATGAAGAACACGTCCTGGCCGGCCTCGCGGTCGATGCCGTCGGGGTTCGCCCAGACCAGCCGCGTCAGGTTGCGGCTGTTCCCTTGGTACCAGTAGCCGTAGTACGAGTTCCAGAGGATCTTTGCCGCCGCCTGCGGGTCGCTGGCATCGACGTCCGGGAAGGGAAAGCCGTAGACGAGGGGCGGCTGCTCCTTGGTCGCCTTGTCGATGATCGTGCCCTTTTCGTTGAGCTCGTACTTGCCCTTGTTCGAGAGCGTCGCCTCCTGGAAGGCGCTCTCCCAGCGGAACGCGTTGGCGGGCCAGTCGACGACCTTGTTCTCGAACTTGCCGTCCTTGTAGTGCTGCAAGAGCTCCGGCGGCATCATGCCCTCGACCTGCGCCGCGGTGTCCTTGTTCAGGACGTCGCCGGGCATGAGGCCGTCTGCTGCAGCCGGGCTCGAGAAGGTGGCAGCCGTCCATCCGACGATCGCCAGCGCGAGAGCTGTTCGCCTCAGGGTCGCCATCGATTGGGTCGCCATCGCAGTTCCCTCCAGAGCCCGTCACAGATCATACGCTCGATTGAAAGCCAAGCCGGATACGCCGGCGATCGATGACACCTCGTGTCGGTGCCGGCAACCGCGGTCGCGCGAGTTACGACGCACGACGGGCGCAGGATGTTCACGTTGCACGCGAGATGGTAGGCGATCTGCACCTGATCGAAGAGGAGACACGCAGCGTGGCCAACGTCGGACAACCCGGACACAACCCGAGCGCGGTACAGGGCGTGCCCGGCGCGCGCGCCGTTGCGATCGCGCCGTCGATCCTCGCGGCGGACTTTCTTCGCCTCGGCGAGCAGGTGTCGGACGCGCTCGCGGCGGGTGTGCGGCGCATCCACATCGACGTCATGGACGGCCGCTTCGTGCCGAACATCAGCATGGGCGGCCTCGTGGTCGAGGCGCTGCGACCGCTGGCGGAGTCGCACGGCGCGGTGCTCGAGGTGCACCTGATGATCGTCGAGCCCGACCGCTACCTGGTCGACTTCCACCGCGCAGGGGCGCGCGCGATGACGGTGCACGTCGAGGCCTGCCCGCACCTGCACCGCACGGTGCAGCGCATTCGCGACCTCGATGCGCAGCCCGGTGTGGGCCTCAACCCCGCGACACCGATCGGGCTGCTCGACGAGATCCTCCCCGAGATCGACGTGGCGCTCATCATGTCGGTGAACCCCGGGTTCGGCGGGCAGAAGTTCATCGCGTCGAGCATCGACAAGGTGGCGCGGCTGCGCCGGAGGCTCGTGCAGCGGGGACTGGATCGCGTCGACATCGAGGTCGACGGCGGCGTCTCCGCCGACAACATCGGCGCGCTCGCCGAGGCGGGCATGACGATCGCGGTCGCCGGCTCGACGGTGTTCAACGCGAAGGCCTCGGTTGCCGACAGCGTGAACCTGCTGCGCTCGTCGTGCGCGGCGTCCGGATTCGCAACGCGCTGACGGCGGCGGCGGCGCCGGGGCTCGCCCCGCGGCGCAGGGGTCGCAGCTTGCACCTCGGGCGATCCGCCGGTCGATCGGCCGGACGCTGGCCTCGCGTCCGGCCCCCGGCCGCGAGTGGATCCGGTCCCCCTGGCGCCGTGGATCGTGGCAGGGGCGCTCGCGCGGCCGCGCTGGCGCACGCGCGGTGCGGCGTCGCATCGAGAAGCGTGTTGACCGGGGCGGGACCGGTCGGCAATCTCGGTAGGCCACTGGGCGCCGGGCAGCAGAACCTTCCGGCCTCACTCAGGCACATCCCACTGCAACGACTCCCGAACTCCGAAGGAATCCCATGACCCCTGTCCTCCGGGCCCGCCCGCGGACGGCCACGCTCCGTCACGCTGGCGTCGCTCGCGCGTCGCTCGTCGCCGCCGTCGCACTGATCGCAGCCCATGCGCACGCAGCACCGCCGCGCTGCGACATCGCCCTGCAGAACAACGTCTGTCTCGAGGCCAATCCGAACTGCCCCGCGGTCGCGTCGCCGGTGGGCGTGAGCCGGGGCGACTGGCCGGTCTTCCAGGGCAACGTCCAGCACACCGGGCAGAGCCCGGTCAACGGCCCGACGTGCAACGCGTCGATCTGGAGCACGCGCCTCGTCGGGCGCATTCTCAGCTCACCCGTCCTGGCCGAGGGCAATCGCGGCAAGCCCCGGGGGCTGTTCGTGCCGGTCGGCAAGGCGCCGATCTGAGCACTCGATCCGGCGACCGGCACGATCCGCTGGTGCGGCACCGACAACGAGGGGAAGCGCGCCGATCGATCGTCGCCGGTGATCGGCAACGGCGACTTTGCTTACATCGGCACGCGCGACAACGACATGTGGGCGATCCATATCCCGCCCCGCGGCGGCTCCCTCGGACACGTCGCGTGGCGGCAGAAGGTGTGCACCGACGGTGACATCACGGTGCCGCCGATCATCGGTGGCGACGGGCTGGTCTACATGGCGTCCGACTCGCTCGGCGCGGGCACGCTGATGGCGATGTGCCCGGGACCGACACGGCAGGTGAAGTGGTGCCTGAACCCGGTCGGCGGCGGCATCCGCAACGCGTCGCCGGCGCTGAGCCCGAGCGGCGACGCGCTCTACGTCACCGTCGCGGGCGGCGTGCTCGGTGCGTACCAGCCGCAGACCGGAGCGCTCCTGTGGGAGGCCGAGCTCGAGAAGAAGGGACGCGTCGGCCGCAACGCGAACCTCGCGCCGGTGGTCGATCCGAACACGGGGCGCATCTACGTCGGCCTCCGGCAGGGGCTGTGGGCGGTCGATCCGCCGACGACGCCCGGCGGCAGCCCGACGCGCACGCGCTTTCTCGACACGCGCGGTGCGGGCCAGCGCCTCGAGGCGCCGGCCGCGCTGGATCTCGTGCGCGGCCGTGTGATCGTCGGTGCGTCGAAGGGCCCGGCGAGCACGCTGTACGCACTCGACACCGCAGGGAACGTGCTGTGGCAGCGCAGCGACCTCGGACGCGGGCGCTTCCAGAACAACCCGCCCGTCGTCGACGCGGCGGGGCGCATCTACGTCGCTCTCGACAAGAGCCTCATCGCGCTGAATCCCGACGGCACGAACCTCTGGCGGAGCGAGTTCTCGTCGAAGCTGCCGTCGTCGCCGATCCTCGCGGAAGGGCGACTCTACGTCGGGACGACGAACGGGCAGGTTCACGCGATCGGCGGCTGCCCCCCCTGACCGGATTCCGGGCGGGTGCCGGCCCCGTCGCGCCATCGGGGGCGGCGCGGTGTGCGAGCGCCCGTTGCAGGTGCTTCGAGCTTGACGCCGTGCCCGGGCGGCGGTCGGCGACGACGTTGCCCGTCGGGGCGTCATCGTCTACGGAGTCGCAGGTCCGGACCGGCCCACCGTGCGCGGCGTCCGGCGCGCACCTCCAGACAGCCCGAGAGCAGGAGAGCCCCCGATGCGCAGTCCCAAGCACTTCTTCCAACCGCTCGCGGTCGGTGCGCCGACCCCCCTGCGCGAGGTGCCGTTCAAGCCCTCGCGGATGATCCACTTCTTCGACCCCTCGAACGAGAAGATGGCGGCGAAGGTCCCGGACATCGCGAAGAAGACCGACGTGCTGCTGGGCAACCTCGAGGACGCGATCGCTGCCGACAACAAGCTCGCCGCCCGCCACGGTCTGATCCGCATCGCGAGGAGCGTCGACTTCGGCGACACCCAGCTCTGGACGCGCATCAACAGCCTCGATTCCCCGTGGGCGCTCGACGACCTGACCGAGCTGGTGACGAACATCGGCGACAAGCTCGAGGTCATCATGGTGCCGAAGGTCGAGGGGGCGTGGGACATCCACTACGTGGACCGCCTGCTGGCCCAGCTCGAGGCGCGCGCCGGTCTGAAGAAGCCGCTCCTCGTCCACGCGATCCTCGAGACCGCGGCGGGCGTGGCGAACGTCGAGGAGATCTGCGCTGCGTCGCCGCGCATGCAGGGCCTGTCGCTCGGCCCGGCCGATCTCGCGGCGTCGCGCCGCATGAAGACCACGCGCGTCGGCGGCGGACACCCGGGCTACGTCGTGCGCGCCGATCCCGATCCGGCGAATCCCGAAGCGGTGCGTCCCGCGGTGCAGCAGGATCTCTGGCACTACACGGTCGCGCGCATGGTCGACGCGTGCGTCGCGAACGGCATCCTGCCGTACTACGGCCCGTTCGCAGACATCCGGGACACGGTCGCGTGCGAGGACCAGTTCCGCAACGCCTTCCTGCTCGGCTGCGTCGGCGCGTGGTCGCTGCATCCCGTGCAGCTCGACATCGCGCGCAAGGTGTTCAGCCCGCCGGTCGACGAGGTGCTGTGGTCGAAGAAGGTCATCGAGGCGATGGGCGACGGCACCGGTGCGGTGATGATCGACGGCAAGATGCAGGACGACGCCACGTTCAAGCAGTGTCAGGTCATGGTCCACCTCGCCGAGATGCTCGCGGCGAAGGATCCCGAGCTGAAGGTCTCCTACCAGCTCTGAGGCTCTCGACGAGCTCGGTTCGTCCCCGCCGCTCCGTCCCGTGAGTGACGGGCTCCGACGCCGTCGAGCCGTGCAACCGGCGAGGCTCGCCGTCGCGGTGGGCGAGGGCGCACGTGCCCCCCTCGTCGCGCTAGCTGCGGTCGGCAGGCACGCCGAACGACCACAGATCGACGCCGGGACGCGAGAGCATCGCGGTGAGCCGCGCGTCCCACTCGCGCACCGAGCCGAACTCCGCGCGCCACGCGAGGATCGGCTTGCTGTACTCGTGCAGCCGGTGCTCGAGCGTCGTGCCGATCGCGCCGTGCACCTGGTGCGCGTTGCGCACGGTGACCGAGGCCGCGTGTCCGACGACCGAGCGCGCGATCGCGACCGCGAGCTCGACCCGGTCGAGGCTGCCGTGCCCGGACGCCATCTCGAAGACCGCCGCCTCGACCGCCGCGTTGGCGAGCGCGGTCTCGCTCGCGATGTCCGCGACGAGGTGCTGGATCGCCTGGAACTTCGCCAGCGCGCGGCCGAACTGGACACGCTCGGTCACGTACTGACCGGACATCGCGAGCAGGCGCTCCATCGCGCCCGCCGACTGCACGGCGCGCGCGAGTGCGCCGCGCAGGTCGTACGCGCGCACGCTCTCGGCGGAGATCCTTGCCGACGCGTGCTTCGCGAGGTCGATGCGCACGCCGTCGGTCGGCCTGCCCGCGAGGTCGCGGCCGGGCGTGAGCGCGACGTCGGCGACCGGAACGTCCGCGACGCGCCAGCCGTCGGCCGACTCCCGGAGGACCGCGACGCGATCGACAGCGGACGCCCAAGGAACTTCCGACGCCGCACCGAAGGCGTCCACGACGCACGACGTGCGAATCAACGACGGATCGTCGGGCAGCCCGGCCTGCTCGATGAGCCATCCCGCGAGGACGTCGTTCTCCGCGACGGGTACGGCAGCGGCGTGGCGTCCTGCCGCGCGCAGCAGGCCCGCGGCCTCGATCCATCCGGCCCCGGTTGCCGCGGAGGTGAGGCGCGTGAGGCCGAGCTCCGCGAGCGTGGACCACAGCACGCGGTCGAAGTGCAGATCGGTCGATCCTTCCCGCAACCCCGCGGCGGTGGAGAAGACCTGCTCCAGCGTCTGCTCGAGCTGCGCGTCGATGCGTGCGGCGTCGCTCATTTGCGGCGCCCCGTGTGCGACGTAGCTCATTTACGGAGCCCCGTGTGCGACGTAGCTCATTTACGGCGCCCCGTGTGCGACGTAGCTCATTTACGGAGCCCCGTGTGCGACGTAGCTCATTTACGGAGCCCCGTGTGCGACGTAGCTCATTTACGGAGCCCCGTGTGCAGCGTCGGCCATCAGCGCAGCCCCAGCCCGCGCGCGATCACGCCGCGCAGGATCTCGTTGGTGCCGCCGCGCAGGGTGAAGCCCGGACGGCTGAGCAGCGCGGTCGCCGTCATCTCGCGCAGGCGCGCGAGCCCGTCGTCGGCTTGTCCCGTCGCGACCGAGAGCGACGCCAGCTCCGCGACGTCGCCTTCGGTCGCGGTGCCGAGCACCTTGACGATCGCGGCTTCCTGATCCGTCGGACGCCCGCTCGACAGCGCGTCGGCGACCGAGACCGACATCTGGTGCAACGCCATGATCCGCGCGAACGTCCGTCCCAGCTCGGGGTCGGGCGCGAGGTCGCCCCGCTGCGTCGCCGACGCCATCTCCGACAGCACCGCGACCGTCGACAGCAGTCGTTCGGGACCGCTGCGCTCGTAGCTGAGCTCCGAGGTCACCTGCTTCCAGCCGTCGCCCTCGCGGCCGAGGAGCATCGCGTCCGGCACGAAGACGTTGTCGAAGAAGACCTGGTTGAAGTGGTGGTGCCCGTTCATCGAAACGATCGGGCGGATGTCGATGCCGGGCGAGTCGAGCGCCACGATGAACTGGCTGAGACCCGCGTGCCGGTGCTCGGGGTCGAGCGGTGCGGAGCGCGCGAGCACGATGAACCAGTGCGAGCGGTGCGCGCCCGACGTCCAGATCTTCGAGCCCGTGAGGTGCCAGCCGCCGTCGACCTTGACGGCCTTCGTGCGAACGCTCGCCAGGTCGGAGCCCGAGTCCGGCTCGCTCATGCCGATCGCAAAGAAGACCTCGCCTGTCGCGATCCCGGGCAGGAGCTTGCGCCGCTGCTCCCCCGAGCCGAACTTCATCAGCGACGGACCGATCTGGCGATCGGAGATCCAGTGCGCGGCGAGCGGCGCGCCGGCGGCGAGCAGCTCCTCGGTGACGACGAAGCGCTCGAGGAAGGTGCGTCCGTGTCCGCCGTACTCGACGGGGATCGTCATGCCGAGCCAGCCGCGTGCGGCGAGCCGGCGGCTGAAGGCCTCGTCCCAGCTGTTCAGCCAGCAGTCGACGGCGGGCACGAAGCCCCCCGACGCAATCTCCTCGCGGATGAACGCGCGCACGTCGGCGCGCAGTGCGCGGAGCGCGGCGCTCTCCTGAATGTGCTGGGCGGCCGGTGCGAACGACATCGTGCTCTCGGATCTCCGGAAGTCTCGCGGCTCTCGTCGATGGATGCGCCGGTTCGGGAATCGGGCAAGCCCGGCGCCGGGCGCGTCAGGCGGCGGCCGCGGTCGGACGGTATTTCGACGCGTCGGTGGTGAAGCGCGCGTGGCCCAGTCCCGCGATCAGCTGCTCGACGCGCTTCTCGAGGATCCACGACGCGACGTCGCGCACCCCCGGGATCATCTCGGCGATCTCGAACGCCTTCACCTGCAGCGCGATGCCTGCGCCCACGAGCCCACCGATCACCACGTCGTCGGTGCCGATCTCGATGCCCATCCTGGCGGCGAGCGAGCGGTCGCCGCCGAGGAAGTGCTGCACGAAGACCAGCTTCGCGAAGCGGCGCTCCAGCTGGTCGTGCAGCTGGCTCGCGTAGCTGTCGTCCTGCGGCAGGTAGGCCGACAGCGTGGCGCGGATCAGCGAGCCGCAAACCTCGTCGTCGAAGCTCTCGCGCAGCGTGGTGTTGCGCGCGGTCATCATGCGGACGATGCCCTCGGGAGTGTCGGCGAGGAGATCCTCGGGCAGGCCGAGCAGGAAGCAGCGGTAGCGCGCGAGCTCGACCTGCGCGCGCTCGCCCGGCGTGAACGCGCGACGCCCCTCGCTCAGCATGCGGAAGGCGAGCAGGAAGATCGGGATCAGGCCCGCCGGCATCTGGTCGACCTGCGGGATCGGCACGCCGTAGACCTCCGCGTCCCAGCGTCCCGAGCGCAGGACGTTCACGCGGACCATGGAGTGCATCAGCCGCACCATCGCGGCGGCCTTGAAGCCCTCGCCGTGACGATCGAGCGCGCCGGGCAGCACGGTGCAGGCGAAGAAGTGTGCGGTCTCGCGGACGCGGCGCGCCGCGGTCTGGTTGCTGAGCGTGCCGGTCATCGCCATGGGCAGCGCCGAGTACTTGTTGAGGAAGGTCGCGATGAATGCACCGCGGATCGCGAACGGCGAGATGTTCGCGGTCGCGTTCAGGTCGAGTCGCGCGCCCTCGCGCACCATGTCCATGTCGACCCAGTCGGGGATGCGCTCCATGTCGCGGATGAAGGCGACCAGCTCCGGCGGTGCGCCGGCCACGTTCTCGACACCCCGCGCGCACGCCTCCTGGAGCATGTCGGTGAGTCGCCGGAACGGGATCTTCGGCATCAGCGCCGCGTAGGCGTCGGCGACGACGTCGCCGAGCATGGTGTAGGCGCGGACCAGCTCGAGCTCGTTGTCGGTCATCGCAACGCCCATCGGCGCGCGGTCCTTGATGATCGCCTGCGACGCGTCCTCGGTCCAGCGCTCGGGCATGCGCTCGAAGTCGATGCGGCCGTAGAGCTCGGGGAGGGCCGTCTTCTGGGCGGCGACGCGGGCGCGGACCTGTTCGAGAGCTGGGGTCATGGCTTCCTCGGGACGCTCGGATGCCCAGCGGCGGGCGGCGCGTCGGTCCCCAATGGAATACGCGATCGACGCGCCGTTTCCTAGCCCGCCGATCGGGTCAGCTCTTGCCGCCGTCCGCCGCCATCTTCGTCGCGTAGCCTGCCCGGACGAGGGCCGACATCTGCTCGAACAGGGACTCCGGGTCCTTCCGGCGTAGCATCGCGGCGTCGTGCTCGAAGCCGGCGGCGAGGATCAGCTCGGGCTTGCCCGCCTCGATGGCGGCCAGCATGGCGGCCGCCGCCTCGTCGGGCGGCATCCCGCCGTCGATCGCGGTATCGCTGACGCCGCGTCGCGACCCGTCGGCGAGGAGCGCGTTCTTCGCCACGTCGGTCTGCACCGAGCCGGGCGCGATCACGTGGACGTGGATGCCGAGGTGAGCGTTCTCTGCCCGGACCGCGTCGTGGTAGCCGACGAGCCCGTGCTTGGCGGCGCTGTACGCGGAGCGCAGCGGCACGCCGACGAAGCCGGCGACGCTCGAGATCGCGACGATGCGGCCACCGCCCGCCTGCACCATGCGCGGCAGGAGGGCCTGCGTGAGCGCGATCGGGGCCAGCAGGTCGACCGCGATCAGCTTCTCGTAGACCGCGAACGTGGTGTCGACCGCGAGCGAGCGCTGCGAGATGCCGGCGTTGTTGACCAGCCCGTCGATGCGGCCCTGCCACTGCCACGCGCGTTCCGCGAGGCCGGGGATCGCGCCGAGGTCGGTCGCCTCGAACGGGACGATGAGGGTATCGCGACAGGCCTCGGCGACCGTCTCCAGAGCAGCGACGTTGCGGCCCGAGAGCACGAGCGACGCACCGCGCGCGGCGAGCGCGCGCGCGAGGGCCGCACCGATTCCCGACGAGGCTCCGGTGATCCACCAGCACTGGTTCTCGAACATCGATCCTCCGTGGTCCGTGTGTGCCCGCCGCCGAACGCTCGACCACAGGCGTAGTGGTCCGCCCCGCGCCGGTCGAACGCACGGAAGCGTCCGTCCGCGTCGCCCGGCGGGGTGGCGCTGGCGGTGCCGTCACGGCGATCCGGCGCGAGGGAGCCGCCCTCGCTCGCCCTGTTCCCTTCCGCGGGGTGGTCGCGTCGCCTGGGATCTACCTCGAGCCGCGGGCGACGGCGGAACAGGACATCCCCCGTACCTCGGCGGGCAGGTGGCTCAAGGCCGCAGCAGGGCCAGAAGCCGCCTCGCCCCTTCGGTCGGCGTGAGCCTTGCGTCGAGTACCCCCGCTTCGATCTCGGGCAGTAGCTGCTTGACGTCGGCGCGGCCGAGGAATTCGCGCTTCAACCCGTCCTCGACCATCGACCAGAGCCAGCTGCGCTGCTGCTCGCGGCGCTTGTCGGCGAGCTCGCCGCAGCTCCCGAGGCTCGCGCGGTGCTCCTCGATCATCGCCCAGACCCGGTCCATCCCGTCGGCTTGCAGCGAGCTCACGGTGAGCACCCGCGGCTCCCAGCGCGCGCTTCGCGGGCGGAAGAACCGAAGCGCGCTCTGGAGCTCGGTCGCCGCACGCTGCGCTCGGGCGACGTTCTCGCCGTCGGCCTTGTTGATCGCGAGACCGTCGGCGAGCTCCAGGATTCCCTTCTTGATGCCCTGCAGCTCGTCGCCCGCGCCGGCCAGCATCAGCACGAGAAAGAAGTCGACCATCGACGCGACGGCATACTCCGACTGCCCGACGCCGACGGTCTCGACCAGGATGACGTCGTATCCTGCGGCCTCGCAGACCAGCATCGCCTCGCGCGTTCGCCTGGCGACCCCGCCCAGCGAACCGCTGGAGGGGCTTGGGCGGATGAAGGCTTCGGGTGCCACCGAGAGCCGCTGCATCCGCGTCTTGTCGCCGAGGATGCTGCCGCCGAAGCGCGCGCTCGACGGGTCGACGGCGAGCACGGCGACACGCTTGCCGGTGCCGATGAGGTGCAGGCCGAACGCTTCGATGAACGTGCTCTTGCCCACACCCGGAACACCGCTGATGCCGACGCGTGCCGCCTGCCCGGTCGCGGGCAGGAGGACTTCCAGGAGCCGCTGCGCGGCCTCCTGGTGATCTGCGCGCGTGCTCTCGACCAGCGTGATCGCCTTGGCGAGCGAGCGGCGATTCCCCGCGCGCACGCCGTCTGCCAACGCTTCCACGCTGGATGCGGGTGGAGCACCGGAGCGCGGTGCGGCGTCGGCCCGCGCCGGCTCGCGTGCCGCGGAACGCGGGCTCACGCGTTCGCGGCGGCCGGTGCCGAGCCCGCGGCGCCGCCGGCGATCAAGTCGAGCACGCGCCGCGCTGCCTTCGGGATCTGCGTCCCCGGCCCGAAAATCGCCTTGACGCCG
>VGTK01000024.1 GCA_016874715.1 Deltaproteobacteria bacterium
ACGCTCGCGAACTGGACGCCGTTGCGCCGCACGCTCGCGAACTGGACGCCGTTGCGCCGCACGCTCGCGAACTGGACGCCGTTGCGCCGCACGCTCGCGGGGTGGGCGCCGTCGCCGAGCAGGCCGAAGTTGTACTGCGCGATGAAGCCGTTGCGTCCATCGTTGCCGCAGACGCCCGCCGTATCGAGGCGCCGGACGCCACTGGGGACCGAAACCGGCGCGCCGCCGTCGAGCACGATGGTGATGTTGTCGTTCGGCGGACACTTCCAGCCGGAGAAGTATCCGATGCCGCTCGCATTGCCGCCGTTCGCGGGAACCTCGAGCGAGGCGGCCGTGGCGTGCGCCGCGAGGGCGCCGCCGATCACGCACGCGGAGAGAAGGGTGAGCAGGTCGAAGCGCTTCATGGGAGACACCTTTCGTCGTCGGCCGGAAGGCCACGCGCGCCCCAGCGCCGAAAATGCCGGAAGCCCGGTCTTGCCATTCGCGCGAAGGCTCGTTGCGCGCGAGGACGCGCGCCGCGAGTCGGAGACGGCCCGCGCGGCTCCGATCCCGCCGCTGGCGGTGGAGCCGCGCCTCCGGTCGCTGGACGTCCGGTTCGCATCGGATTCTCGCACTGACGTGCGGCAGAGTGCTGCACATCATGCCGATGCAAGCGGCACGCCACCGCCGCTGGAAGGGTCGGCTGCCTCGTCAAGCCGGCGCAGCTCTGCGAGGACACGCCGGGCAAGTCCCAGGAGCGCTGCCCCGGATCGATCACCTGCCTCGACGCCGCCGACACCAACGGCGACCTGTCGATCGACGCACCGGGGGATACCGGCCAGTGCGCGCCGACCACGTTCACCGACAACGGCAACGGCACGGTCACCGACGATGACCTGGGCCTCACCTGGGAGAAGCTGTCGAACGACGGCTCGGTACACCAGTTCACCGCGACCCACGAGCTCCCGGATGCGCTCGCGAAGGTGGCATCGCTGAACGCGACGAGCTTCGCCGGACACACCGACTGGCGTCTGCCGACAGTGCGCGAGCTGCACACGCTGCTCCGCCGCGGCCCGGCACCGCTCGTCGATCCGATCTTCGACGACGGCTGCGTCGCCGCCTGCACCGTGACGACGTGCAGCTGCACCTCGTCATCCGTGTTCGACGAGGACACCTGGTCTTCGACTGTGTTCCCGTTCAACCCGAACGCGTCCTGGACGGTGGACTTCCGTACGCTCGGCCCCGACGCGGGCGTCGCCGGGGAGCTGGGCTCGGACGTCAATCACGTCCGGGCCATACGCGGGCCGTGAGCGAGGGCGGGGTCGGACACTCCACGACCCAGTCCACCGGCGGCGCGCGTAGGATGCTGCGTCGCCTGTCGCGCCGATCCGGCGGGGTCGTGAGCGGGATGGGGATCAGCACGCCGCGCCGCCGGCACGATCGACCCACGCGCGCCGACCGAGGTCGTCTGAACGCGGACGGCAGTCGAGGCGCACGGCGTCCCCGCCTCGTTCGACCATGCCCCGGGTAGTCGAACCCGGAACGTATGCTAGGAAAGTCGTGCCTCGCAGCATCCCCGGAGAGTGATGGAGACGCAAAACCCTTCGTATTCGCTGAGCAATCCGTTCGCGCAGGGCACTTCTGCCGCAGCCGACGGCGCTCATCCCGCAGCCCCCCCGACGATCTACGAGGAGGCCCTCGGCCTCGGTCGCGAGCTGCTCGACCGGCCGACCCGGGGCGGCGGACTCGATCGCGTCCGCGTGCAGCACGCGAAGAACCGCATGACGGTCTTCGAGCGCATCAAGGTCCTGACCGACAAGGAGCCGAACCTCCTCTGGCAAAACTGGGGACCCGGCCTCGACGGCGCATCGCTGGTCTGCGGCATCCTCGACATCGGCGGGCGCGACGTCGCGGTCTACGGCCACGACTTCACGCTGCGTGCCGGATCGATGGACGCGACCAACGGCGGCAAGCTGGCACGCCTCATCTACATGGCGGGCGAGCGCGGCATCCCGCTGATCGGCATGAACGACTCCGCGGGCGCGTTCGTTCCCGCCGGCGTCGGCGGCCTCGACGGCTACTCCGAGGCGTTCACCGCGCTGCGCAAGATCAGCGGTGTCGTGCCGAGCATCTCCTTGATGTTCGGCTACAACGCGGGCGGCGGCTCGTACCTGCCTCGCCAGGGATCCTTCATGATCCAGTGCGAGGACACGTTCATCGGCTTGACGGGCCCCGGCGTCGTCAAGAGCGTGCTCGGCGAGGACGTCTTGGCCGACGACCTCGGCGGACCACGCGTACACGGCCGGAACGGCGTCTGCGACGTCACCACCGCCGACGAGCTCGCCTCGCTGCGCACCGCGATCCGCCTGCTCCGGTATCTCCCCGACAACAACTCGGTGACCGCACCGTTCGCGCCGACCTCCGATCCGGTGGACCGCTTCACCACCGAGGAAGACACCCTCTTCCGGCGGCACTTCCACTCGCCGGCGGGCATGAACGCGCCGCTCGACATCACGCTGTTCATGCAGCTGATCTGCGATCACGGCGAGTACTTCGAGCTGCAGCCGGACCGCGCGCGCAACCTGATCACCGCGTTCGGACGCCTCGGCGGCCACGTCGTCGGCATCGTCGCCAACAACTCGGCGGTCGCGTCGGGACAGATCGACACGCACGCGGCGCGCAAGGGCACGCGCTTCATCCGCTTCTGCAACGTCTACAACGTCCCGATGCTGTTCCTCGAGGACACGACGGGATTCCTTCCCGGCCGCGAGCAGGAGTCGGGCGGCATCGTGCTCGAGGGACGCCGCTTCCTCGACTCGATCATCGACCTGCGGACTCCGTCCTTGACGCTGATCATCCGCAACGCGTTCGGCGGCGCGTACGCGAGCTACAACTCGCACTTCGTCGGCGCGGACATGGTCTTCGCGATGCCGCAGGCGCGCGTCGCGGTCATGGGTCCGGCCGGCAAGGAGTTCGTCTACAAGGACGAGATCCGCGCCGCCGACGCCGCGTTCAGGAAGGCCGTCGCGAAGGGTGCCAAGGAGACCGACGCCGCGCGCGAGCGCGACGCGAGGCTCGCCGAGCTGTCGGCGCGCTACGAGCGCGACCTGATGAACCCGAAGGAAGCGCTGTCGCTGGGCTCGATCTCGCGCATCGTCATGCCGGGCACCAGCCGCCGCGTGCTTTGCCAGAACCTCGACTTCCTCATGCGCACGTACAAGCCGTCGCCGATGGGCGGGCCGCAGCGCGAGTTCGAATAAGAAGGAACCAGAGAGTGCTCGACCGAAATCTCGCGCCCGCGAGCTACGACGACAACCCGTCGGAGTGGCTGCGCTCGTTCTCGCTGTCTCCGATGAAGGTCCTGGTGGTGTGCCGCGGGCCCGTCCGCCAGGAGGCCTTCGACGTCTTCGACCGCATCGGCATCCGCGAGTACGGCATGCTGCTGTCCGAGAAGGACTCGGTGACCTACCCGCGCTGCCTCGCGCCGGAGCTGCGCCACTTCCGCTTCCCGAACAACGTCCACCGCGTGCCCGACTACATGGGCGTCGGCCAGGAGGCGAAGCTCGAGCGCATCCGCGAGATCATCGCGATCGCGGTCGACCACGGCTACACGCACATCTTCGCGGGCTACGGCTTCATGGCCGAGGACGCGGAGTTCATCGAGGCGATCGAGAGCGCGGGCATCGGGTTCATGGGCCCGTCGTCGAGCGTCGTCCGCCGTGCCGGCGCGAAGGACGAGGCGAAGAAGCTCGCGCGGAGCCTCGGCAACGCGGTCATCCCCGGCGTCGACGACATCTCGTCGCGCGCGCTGCTCGCGGCGCACAAGGACCGCGCTGCACTCGAGAAGCTCGCGAAGAAGCACGCGCTCCAGTTCGCGTGGAACGCAGACCTGAGCCTCCCCGAGAATGCGGAGGCGCTCCTGCAGCTCGGCTACGGACAGACCGTGGAGCTGGTCACGATCGCCGAGCTGCAGAAGGCGGCGGGCCAGGTCTGCGCCGAGATGTGGCGCGAGTACCCGAAGAACCGCATCCGCTTCAAGCACATCGGCGGCGGCGGCGGGAAGGGGCAGCGCGTCGTCCGCGGGCCCGACGAGGTCGCCGCCGCGGTGATGGAAGTGCTCGCCGAGGTGAAGGTGGTCGAGCCGGGCTCGAACCGGAACTTCCTCGTCGAGCTCAACATCGAGAGCACGCGCCACAACGAGATCCAGCTGATCGGCAACGGCACGTGGTGCGTGGCGCTCGGCGGGCGCGACTGCTCGGTGCAGATGCACGAGCAGAAGCTGCTCGAGGTCTCGCTCACGCAGGAGCTGCTCGACGCGGAGATCGCGGCCGCCACGTCCCCCACCACGGCCGAGATCCTGCGCGGCGACAAGGCCACGCTCGCGCGCATCGAGATGGAGTCGGAGCGCTTCGGCGCGGCGACGGGGCTCGACTCGGTCTCGACCTTCGAGTGCATCGTCGAAGGGTTCCACCACTTCTTCATGGAGATGAACACCCGCATCCAGGTCGAGCACGTGGTGACGGAGCTGGTGTACCGGCTCGAGTTCACCAACCCCGACGACCCGGAGGAGCGCTTCCACGTCGAGGAGCTGATCGAGGCGATGGCGCTGCTCGCGCTGCACGGCGCACGGCTGCCGAAGCCCCGGCGCATGGTGCGCAACGTGTCGGGCCTCGAGGTGCGCATCAACGCGACCAATCAGGCGCTGCAGCCGCACGCGGGCGGCATGATCCGCTCGTGGTCGTCCCCGATCGAGGGCGAGATCCGCTTCGACCAGGGCATCGGCGAGCCGAACCCGGACACCAACGCGTTCGTGTACTACCGCCTCGCGGGAGCCTATGACTCGAACGTGGCCCTCGCTCTCACCGCGGGCACGAGCCGGCGCGACAACTACGAGCGCATGGCGGAAGTTCTGCGCCGCACCGAGCTGCGCGGCGACGACCTGCAGACCAACCTGCCGGTGCACTACGGCCTCGTGCAGTGGTTCCTCGGCAAGGGCGTGATGGCCGAGCCGACCACACGCTTCATGCAGTCGTACCTCGCGGCGGTCGGCGCGCTGCAGCAGGTGGTCGGCGACTTCGACCTGCAGATCGCATGGCAGGAGATGCGCAAGGGCGTCGCGAAGGACGAGCAGGCGCGCGCCGTTCTCGACCAGAAGGAGACCCTGATCCTCCGTCCCCTCGGGCTGCTGCTCGAGAGCCCGCACATGCTCGGCGGGTTTCTCGGCCGCTACGACGGCGTGCTCTGGACGCGCGACGGCGAGCGCCCGAAGTTCCTCGCGAATCCGCTCCGCTTCCTCGAGCGGCTTTACGACTATCTCGACCTCGAGGAGGTCCCGAGCAAGCCGCCGTCGGAGAAGATCTGGGAGCACGACCACGACGTCATGTGCCGCGCCGAGGCGTTCTATGCCGAGGTCGAGAGCCGCACGGGCGCGTCGTCGTGGGCGGAGGTCGAGGCGCTGTTCGCGAGCGGCAACGGCGCGAAGCTGTGCGGGCGCGACGAGGCGCTGTGGCAGGCGGTGCTCGCAGCGCACCGCGGCTTCCAGGTCGGCCTCGAGCTGCTGCTGGTGCTGCCGCTGATCGGCATGCGCTCGAGCTTCCTGGAGGTCACCGTGGGCGATGACCTCGCACCGCACTTCCCGGCGCGCTTCCTCGACCCCGCGCAGATCGCGGAGCAGACCCGCGCCCTGGCCCCCCCGCCGCCGGCGAGCGCCGACGAGATCCTCACGCCGATGGGCGGCACCTTCTACGCCCGCGAGGCGCCCAGCCTGCCGGTGCTGATCGAGGTGGGCCAGCACTTCGAGGCCGGCCAGCCGCTCTTCATCATCGAGGTGATGAAGATGTTCAACAAGATCAGCGCGCCGTTCAGCGGCACCGTCACCGAGAACCTGATGGCGGGCAGGGAGGGCGTCATCGTCGCGAAGGGCCAGCGCATCTTCCGCATCGAGCCCGACGAGCGCTTCGAACCCGAGTCCGCGAGCGCCGTCGCTGCGCGAAGGCGGCAGGCCACGCTCGGCATGCTCTGAAGGGGCCGCCATCGGATCGCATGGGTCCACACGCCGGCTGCTGGTGCTCGGCGCCGTCCTCGCCGTGGCCGTCGTCGCGGCGCTCCGGCTCCCGCGAGGTGCACTGCCCGACGTGGAGCGCGGCTGGCTGCGGGACGACGACGGGCGCCTGCCCGACGTCGTCCTCCTGACCGTCGACACGCTGCGCGCCGATCACGTCTACGGGGTCGCCCCGGCGGACTGGCACCTGACGCCGGCACTCGAGCGTCTCGCCGCCCGCGGCACGCTCTTCGAGGGCACGCGAGCGCCCGCAACGGCCACGAAGCCGGGGCTCGCCGGGCTCATGACCGGATCCTATCCCCACCGGCACACCGTGACGTCCAACTTCGGCTCGGTACCGGTCGACGTACCGCTTCTGGCGTCGATCCTGCAGCAACACGGCTACGCGACCGCCGCCGTGATCGGGAACCGCGTGATCAACGAGCGCAGCGGTCTGCTGCGAGGATTCAAGGACGTGGCGACCTCGGTCGACAAGAACAAGGTCTCGCACGACCCGGTCGCCGTCGATCTCGCGCTCGCGTGGCTCGCCACCGCGCCGCGCAGGCCCTGGCTCCTCTGGCTGCACCTGATGGCACCGCACGGGCCCTACGATTCGTCCCCGCAGGCCGCCGCGGCGCGTGAGGCACGGGACCCGCTGCCCGACACGGAGCTCCGCCCGAGCAGCTCCAACTACGGGCTCGGCCCGATCATCCCCCGGTATCAGATCCTGCGGCTGCCGCCGCAGGCCGCGCTCTACCGCGAGCGGTACCGCGACGAGGTGGTGTTCGTCGATGCGCAGATCGAGCGCTTCCTCGACGAGCTTCGCAAGCGCGGGCACGGGTCGGCTCTGGTGATCTTCACCGCGGATCACGGCGAGGGCCTCGGCGAAGCCGACTACTTTTTCCAGCACGGATGGCTGGTGAACGACCCGTCGCTGCGCGTGCCGATGATCTGGAGCAGACCCGGTCGAGTCGCGCAGAACCATCGCGTCGCGGCGACCACCAGCCTCGTCGACGTGCTGCCGACGCTCCTCGCCGGGCTCGGCCTCGATGCGCCGCCGCTCGACGGCGCCGACCTGTCGGCCTCGCTGCTGGGCCACACGGCGTCCGACCGGGAGGTGTTCGGGCTCAGCGCGTACCCCAACGAGGTCAGCACCGCGGTGCGCGGCGCGTGGAAGCTTGTGCACACTCCCCCGCCACCGAGTCCGCTGCCCGACGACCACTGGCACGACGACTATCCGACGCAGGAAAGCTGGGTGCTGCACGACCTGGGCCGCGACCCGCTCGAGACGCGCGACGCGTCCGCCGAGGCGCCGCAGATCTTCGCGGAGCTGCGCGACCGCCTGCGCGCATGGGAGCGCGCCAACGGTCTGCCCAGCGGATTCCGCGGCCGCCCGCAGGTCGATCCCGGCACGGCCGAGGGGCTGCGCGCCCTCGGCTATCTCGACTGAGCGCGCTGGACCGGACGTTCGACCGGCGCCTGTCGCAACGGCCTCTGCCGCGGGATCATCGCCACCCGGCGGCCCTCGCTCGGCGGCCATGCCGTTCACTCGCGGGCCGCCGGTCCTCGCGACGTACGAATTTGCTCGCACAGCTCGCGTCGCCCGGCTAGGCTGCGTGGCGCCCCGGCCCGAGGGCGGGCCGCAGCCACCAGCCCCGAGGACCCGACGTGACCCGACTCCCTGTTCACCCCCACCGCTTCGCTGCCCGGCGCACGCGCCGGACCCGTGCGACGGACGTGCTGCTCGCCGCCCTGCTCTGCTTCCCGGCCCTGGCCGGCGAGGCTCGAGCCGACGACCGCTGCGGCATCGCCCTGCAGACAAACGTCTGCCTGGAGGTGAACCCGTTGTGCCCGGCGACCACCACGCCGCTCGGACCGAACCCCGGCAGCTGGCCGAGCTACCAGCGCGATCCGCAGCACACCGGCTGGAGCCCGGCCCCGGGTCCGACCTGCAACAACGTGCTGTGGACCACCAAGCTCAAGGGCGGCATCTTCGCCGCGGCGGCGCTCGCCGAGCGCACCGTGGGCGCGCCCGAGACCCTGTACGTGCCGGTCGGCAAGATGCCGGTGTGCGCGCTCGATCCGGACACCGGCGCGGTGCAGTGGTGCGGCACCGACGAGCTCGGCAAGAACGTCGACCGCTCGGCGCCGACGATCGGCAACGGCGCGATGCTGTACGTCGGCACGCGCGACAACGACATGTGGGCGATCGACGTCCCCAACGCGAGCAGCGTGCGCCAGGCTTCGGTCGCGTGGCGGCAGAAGGTCTGCACCGACGGAGACGTCAGCACGCCGCCGACCATCGCCTACAACGGCATCGTCTTCATGGGCTCCGACTCGCTCGGCGCCGGCACGGTCATGGCGATGTGCCCGGGCCCGGAGCGCCAGCTCAAGTGGTGCATCAACAAGATCGGCGGCGGCGTTCGCAACTCCTCCCCCGGGCTCAGCCAGAACGGTCACCGCCTGTACGTGAACATCGGCGGCGGCACGCTCGGGGCGTTCGAACCCGAGACCGGCGCCGAGCTGTGGCGCGTGCAGTTCGAGACGCCGCGCGGCATCGGGCGTGCGCCGAACCACACGCCGGTGGTGCACCCGATCACCGACATCACGTACCTGGGCACGCAGTCCGGCATCTGGGAGATCAAGCACACCATCACGGCGGCCAGCGCGCGGCTGCTGTTCAGCACCGAGCCCATGCGGGAGCGGGTCCACACACCGCCCGCGCTGCACCCGCTCACCAACACGCTCGTGTTCGGCGCGTCGCGCGGCAACTCGAGCACGCTGCGCGCGATCGACCTCGAGGGCAACCTCAAGTGGGAGAGGCCCATGCCCGGCGGCCGCTTCCGCAACAACCCGCCGGTGATCGACGTCGACGGGCGGATCTACGTCGCCTTCGCGAAGTCGATCTACGCGTTCGACGAAAACGGCAACCTGCTGTGGGAGCTGCCCGGCCTGAAGAGCTACTCGGCGTCGCCGATCCTCGCCAACGGCCGGCTCTACGTCGGCCAGACCAGCGGAACGGTGGTCGCGATCGGCGGCTGCTCGTAGCGTCGACCCGACGCGAGGGCACGTGCCGGGGCACGTCCCTCGTGTCGTCGAGCCGCGCGAGGTCCGGCGCTACGGCGGCGCGTGGCGGGCACGCGCCTGGCGCGCTTAGCGGGCACGCACCTGGCGTGCGTGGCGGGCACGCCTGGCGCGCGTAGCGGGCATGCGCCTACGGCGCGCTCTGCAGGCCGCCGTTGGCGGAGTCCCAGTTGAAGCTCGCCTTGCCGTCGGCGTGGTAGGCGGACGCGCTGAACGTCGTGCTCGCGGCGCTGATCGCGAGCGTCACGCCGGGCGACTGGCGAAAGCCCGTGAGGATCGTCGGGTCGGTCGCGCAGGACGCGTTCGAGGCGAAGTAGGCCTCTTCCGCCGTCGCGAGGTTCCGCAGGTCGGACGACGCGCGGCCGTCGTAGCCGTTCTGGCGATACGCGGAGAAGGCCGGGATCGCGATCGCGGCGAGGATGCCGATGATCGCCACCACGACGAGCAGCTCGACCAACGTGAAGCCGGATTCGTTCTTGCGCATGCGCACGATTCTCCTGCGATCTCCACGGAGCGCGGTGTGCGCCCCGCCGGCAGAAACAGCAACGGCCGTACCGCCGCGCCACGGATCGTCGTGCATTTTCGCAAGAAGAAATTCCTGTCCCGACGTGCAGGAACGCGCCTGATGGGGCGAGTCGGGGTGCCCATCCGGCACCGGTTCGCGCCACGTGCGCCACGTGTGCCGCGTCGGACACCCCCGCCGCACCCTCGGCTGCGTCTCGCGCTGGGCGGCGGCAGCACCCGCTGCCGCCGCACGTGCCTCGCGAACGACCCTCAGCTGGTCGCGAGCGCGGGCGGGACACAGCATCCGGTGCCCTCCGCCGTCTCGGCGCTCGCCGTGTGCTGTCCGAGGAACGCGCGCAGCGACGGGTCCGCCGCCGTCTCGGCCGCGACGTCCTCGAGCAGCGTGTACATCTCCCAGGGCACGCCGTCCCGGTCACGCACCCAGAACTTGTCGGCCTTCGCGTAGCAGCAGGTCGTCCCCTCCTGCTGGAAGAGCGGCAGCTCCGCCTGCTTGACCCGCACCATCTCCGACGCGACCTCGCCGGTGCTGCCGTAGCGGATGCCGAGGTGGCTCAGCTTGCCGGGCTCGCCGCCCGCGTTCAGCGACAGGATCACCGGCGGATCCTGCAGCTCGAACTTCGCGTAGTCCTGACGGACCTTCGCCGGCTCGATGCCGAGCAGCTTCCGGTACTGCTCGACGGCCTCGGGGATGCTGTCGACGTAGAGGGCGACGTGGAACGTGCTGGCCATGGTCCTTCTCCTTCTGCCCGGCGGGCATGATATCGACGTTCTTCGATGTCATTGCCGCGCATATCGAGATATGTCAATATGTCGTCATGACACCGACGCCGTGCCGTCCGCCCGTCCTGCAGGGGGGGCTCAGGAAGAGCGACGCCGAGGAGCTGGCCGCGGCGTTCAAGGCGCTCGCCGACCCCGCCCGGCTGCAGCTGCTGAGCTTCATCGCAACGCAGCCCGACGCCGAGGCCTGCGTCTGCCACCTCATCGAGCCCGTGGGGCTGTCGCAGCCGACGGTGAGCCACCACCTGAAGCTGCTGCACGCGGCCGGCCTGCTCGAGCGCGACAAGCGCGGCGCGTGGGTCTGGTACCGCATCCGCCGCGACCGGCTCGACGCGCTCCGCGCCGCGCTCTCCACCGCCGGCGTGCCCGCGCCGAGAAGAGCGAAGCGGGCATGAGCAGCGGCGCACCCGCCGCACGCGCGGTCACGCAGCCGAAGCGGCTCGGCCTCTTCGAGCGCTGGCTCTCGCTCTGGGTCGCGCTCTGCATGGTCGCCGGCATCACGCTCGGTCTGCAGGCGCCCGGGCTGACGGCCTGGCTGCGCGGCTTCGAGTTCGGCCGCGACAGCCACATCAACGTCCCGATCGCCTTGCTGCTCTGGCTCATGATCTACCCGATGATGCTGCGCATCGACCTCGCGAGCGTGCTCGGCGTCCGCCGCCGGCCGCGCGGCATCCTCGTCACCCTGTTCGTGAACTGGCTCGTGAAGCCGTTCTCGATGGCGCTGCTCGGCTGGCTCTTCTTCAAGCACCTCTTCCAGCCGTGGATCGAGCCCGCGCTTGCCGACCAGTACGTCGCCGGCGTCATCATCCTCGCCGCGGCGCCGTGCACGGCGATGGTCTTCGTGTGGTCGTACCTGACCGACGGCGACCCGGCCTACACCCTGGTGCAGGTCTCGTTGAACGACCTGCTCATGCTGATCTTCTTCGTGCCGCTGGTGACGTTCCTCGTCGCCAGCGCGAGCGGGCTCACCGTGCCGTTCGCGGTGCTGCTCTACTCGGTTCTCGTGTTCATCGTCGTTCCGCTCGCGCTCGGCAGCGCGAGCCGCGCGCTGTTTCTGCGCGCGCGCGGCGCCGACTGGTTCGAGAAGCGCTTCCTGCCCGCGTTCCAGCCCGTCACGACGGTCGCGCTGCTCGCCACGCTGGTCCTGATCTTCGCCTTCCAGGCGGACAACCTGGTGACGCGCTTCTCGCACGTGCTGCTGATCGCGGTGCCGATCCTGATCCAGGTCTACTTCAACGCCGGCCTCGCCTACTCGCTGATGCACGCGCTGCGCGTCCCGTACGACGTCGCCGCGCCGGGTGCGCTGATCGGCGCGAGCAACTTCTTCGAGCTCGCGGTCGCGACCGCGATCGCGCTCTACGGACCCGAGTCCGGGGCCGCGCTCGCCACCGTCGTCGGCGTGCTGATCGAGGTCCCGGTGATGCTCTCCGTCTGCGCCGTCTGCAACCGGACGCGCGACTGGTTTCCCGCGGAGGCCGCGACGTCGTGAAGCCGCACACCGTCATCTTCGCCTGCGTCCACAACGCGGGCCGCTCCCAGATGGCCGCCGCGATCTTCGAGCTGCTCGCCGACCCGGCGAAGGCGCGTGCCGTGTCCGCGGGAACGGAGCCCGGCGAGCGCGTGCACCCCGAGGTCGTGCAGGTGATGCGCGAGGAAGGGCTCGACCTGTCGTCGCGCGCGCCGCGACGGCTCACCGAGGAGCTGGCGCGCGAGGCGTCGCTGCTGGTGACCATGGGCTGCGGCGAGACCTGTCCCGTCGTGCCGGGGCTCGAGCGCCTCGACTGGCCGCTGCAGGACCCGAAGGGTCAGCCGCCCGAGGTCGTGCGCGGGATCCGCGACGACGTCCGCGGACGCGTGCGCGCGCTGCTGCGCGAGCGCGGCTGGTTGCGCGCGCCGAACTGACCGGCGCACGAGCCGTGCGCGCACGGCGCCCGCTCAGCTCGTCACGCGGTTGCGGATCACGCCCAGCCGGTCGACGCGGACGACCACCTCGTCGTCGGGCGCAAGGAAGATGCCCGCGGCGCGCGCGTCGTCGATGTAGGTCTCGACGACGCCGTCGCCGACGGAGCCCCGGAAGCCGCCGAGCACCCAGCGCGCGGCGCCGCGCAGCTTCTGCGCCGTCGAGACGCCCGCGAACACGGTGCCGTGCGGCGTCCCGGTGAGGAGCAGCATGTCCTCGTCGAGCGCGTCGCCGTCGCCGAGCAGCGACACCTCGGCACCGCGGTGCTGCCAGCGCAGCCCCGCACGCGCGAACGTCTGCCGCAGCAGCTCGTCGGAATCCCAGATCATGGCGCCGCCGCGCTCGCGCTGGCGAAGACGTCCGTTCACGTACAGCTCGAGCTGCAGCTCCGGCACGAACGTCCGGAAGTCGCGCGGCACGACGAGCAGGTTCCCGACCGGCATGTAGCCCGGGAAGCTCTTGCCGGTCGTGAAGCCCTTCCCGGACGCGACGTCGAACGGGTCGATGTGGCGCAGCAGCGTCGCGCGGTCGGTGTAGTCGTTCGCCAGCACGAGCCCCATTTGCGCAGGCTTCTCGCCGGCTCGGATCGGCGCGAGCGGCACCAGCGCGATCTCGACCTCGTAGTCGAGCAGCCCGTCGCCCGCCGCGACCGGCGCGTAAGGCCCGGTCGGCGCGACCCGCTTCGCGAACAGGAACGGCCCCTCCTGCACGCCGGCCTCGCCCGCGTGCTCGGGGTAGTTGGTGCCGGCCGCGACGTGCGCGGCGCCGAGGTCGAGCGGCGCCACGAGCTCCGCCGCCGGGAGCGACAGCACGTGCTCCGCGCCGGCGCCGGCGATCGCGCGCCCGATCGCGTCGTAGCCCTGCTCGCGGAGCAGCGCCGCGACGCCGGCCACCGGGCGCCCGAAGAGCGACGACAGGTCTACAGCCTCGACCGTGCCCTGGCGGTAGGCGCGCACCGCCAGCAGGCGCGGCGCGCCGTCGCGCAGCGTGCGCGCGAAGGTCAGCGCCTCGGACGGGTCGGCGATCGCGACGTCGTCGAACACGCCCGGCGCCGCGGTCTCGTCGAAGGCCGGCTCCCAGTGGAAGGCGCAGGCGCCGAGGACCACGGCGAGAGCCGGAAGCAAGACCGTCGGAGCGACGCGCATCATGGGCCCGGAGCCTAGCAGGACTGCGAACGCGCGCTTGACCGGGCGAGCCCATCGCATGGCCGCACGAGCCAGTGCGCCGCCCCCGGACCGCTTTCGCGAGCGCGCCCGGCGTGGTCTGCTGGTCCGGATGACGACGTCGCGCCGCGTGTCCATCCTCGCCGCCGTGCTGCTGATCGCTCTCTCCGGCGGTGCACCCACGCGCGCCGCGGACACCGCCCCGCCCACGGCGGCGGACGCGCCGGACTTCGCCGCCTGCCCGCCGAAGGGCGGCGGCGTCGTGTTGCTGACCAGCCCGCGCGCGCCGCGCGCCGGGCAGCCGCTGCGCGTGCTCGCCGCGAGCGACCGCGCGCTCGACGCGACCCTCGCCATCGGCCGCGACGGCCAGGGCGGCATCGTCGCCGCGAGCGCCGCCCGCCACGGCGCCACGCCGTACGTCTGGGTCGCGACCGTCGACGCACCGGCGCCCGGTGCGTACCGCGTCGCGTTCGGACGCGGCGGCAACGTCGTCGCGTGCGCGCCGGTGCTGGTCGGCGACGCCGCACAGCGTGCGCGCCGCGCGCGTCCGTCCGGCGCGGTGTGGCCGGTCGAGCGGGAGTGGAACGCCGAGACCGAGCTGCTGTACGCCGCGTGGGTCGCCCGGCTGTTCGACGATCCGCTCGATACGGAGCCGAGCTGGAAGGGCATCGGCGCCGTGCTGCGCGCTCCCGAGCGCAACGTGCTCTTCGACCACCTGAGCCTCGGCGAGGACTCGGGCGGCAAGATGGTGCTCACGCCCGACTGCGCCGACCTGCCGTTCTTCCTGCGCGCCTACTTCGCGTGGAAGCTCGGCCTGCCGTTCGGCTACTCGGCGTGCTCGCGCGGCACCGCGACGTCGCCGCCGCGCTGCGACGGCTGGCGCTCGAACCTGTCGCCCGAGAGCCCGCCGTCGGCCGACGACACCGCCGCGTTCCTGCACTTCGCGCGCCGCGACGTCGGCTGGGGCGTGCACTCCGGCACCGCTCGCACGCCGGCCGCGGCGGAGCAGACCGACCTCTACCCGGTCGGCATCTCGGAGCGCGAGATCCGCCCCGGCACGGTCTACGCCGACCCCTACGGACACACGCTGGTCGTGGTCGCGCGCATCGCGCAGACGCCGGAGCGCGGCGGGCTGCTGCTCGCGGTCGACGCGCAGCCCGATCTCACCGTCGCGCGCAAGCGCTTCTGGCGCGGCAACTTCCTGTTCGAGACCGATCCGAAGCTCGGCGGCGCGGGCTTCAAGCACTTCCGCCCGATCGTCGCGGACGGCGGGCGCCTGAAGCGCCTCTCGAACGACGAGATCACGCGCAACCCCGAGTTCGCCGACTTCACGCTGGCGCAGTACGCGAACGGCAGCGAGGGCTTCTACGACGCCATGGACGCGATGCTCTCGCCGCAGCCGCTCGATCCCGAGCGCGCGTTCCTGCAGATGATCGACGCGCTCGACGAGCAGGTCCGGGCGCGCGTGCGCTCGGTCGCCAACGGCGAGGCGTACGTCGCGAAGAACAGGGGCACGATCGCGATGCCGCAGGGTGCCGCGATCTTCGAGACCACCGGCGCATGGGAGGACTACGCGACGCCGTCGCGCGACCTCCGCCTGCTGATCGCGATCGACGTCGTGCGCGGCTTCCCGGCGAAGGTCCGCCAGCAGCCGAAGCGCTTCGCGATCCCGCCCGGCAAGGATCCCGCGGCCGTCCAGAAGACCCTCGAGAGCCTGCTCGCGACCGAGGCCGCGAAGCGCAGCTTCACCTACGCGAAGAGCGACGGCAGCGAGCAGCGCTTGACGCTCGCCGACGTCCTCGAGCGCTCGACGGCGCTCGAGATGGCCTACAACCCGAACGACTGCGTCGAGACGCGCTGGGGTGCGGCGAAAGGCAGCCCCGAAGCCGCGACGTGCCGGCGCTCGGCGTCGCCCGAGCAGCGTGCGCGCATGGAGAAGTACCGCGCGTGGTTCGCGGAGCGGCGGCGGCCGCCGCGGGGGTAGGTGCCGCGATGACCAGCGCGACACGTACGCTCGCTCCACGTGCGGAATCCGCACGGGACAGGAGGACCGATCCGGTCTTCGATCACGGGAGGTGCGCGCGAGGTCCCCTCGAGGTCACCGCGCGACCATGAATCGCTCGAGCCACTCGGCGATCGCCGCGACGTCGACTCGTCCGACGATTACGTCGCCGACGAGGAAGCGCTCGGCCTCGTCGGCGCTGACGACGAGGGCGTACCCGTTCATGCGAAGGAACACGGCGGCGGCCGCGAACGAGACTCGCTTGTTGCCGTCGACGAATGCGTGATTGCCGGCAAGGCTCTGCAGGAGTGCCGCAGCCTGCTCCGAAACGGACGCGTAGTAGCCGGAACGGGGGCGCGCGAGCGCGCTCTCCAGAAGTCCCGGGTCGCGGACTCCACCCGCACCGCCGAAACGCTCGATGAGCCGACGGTGGAGCTCGAGCAGTTCCTCGACGGTGAGAAACAGCGCCTCCCGAGCCATCGGCAGGTGCTCGGATCAGCGGGCGAGGCGCTCGAGAAGCTCGGCATGGTCGTCGAGCACCTCGCGAGCGGCGGTTCGAAAGGCGGGCCGGAGAGTCGCTCTCTCGAGGTACTGAGCGGCGGCCGTCGTCAAGACCGCCGACAGCGTGCGGCCCTCGCGTGCGGCGTGTGCGCGCAGTCCCTTCAGCACCTTGGCGTCCATCTTCGAGCTGAACTTCACGGTTGCGGCCACGAACCGGATGGTGGCGCCGCTGTCATGACAAGTCAAGCTAGTTCAACCTGCGTGCCGCACGACGACCGTTGCCTCGCCGGCGGGGGCGACCCGGTCAACGCGCCCGACGGCGCCAGGCACGACACCAGCACCCGCCCGGGCAAGCGCACAGATCACACCAGCGTGGCCTGTGGATCGTGCCGCACGAGCGTGCGAGGATCCCGGCCGTGCACGCTCGCGAGCTCACGAAGGCACGAAAGCCAGCGCGGCAGCTCGTCTACATCGCGATCGCGGCCGCCCTGCTCGGCTCGCTCGCGTTGCCTGGCTGCGGTGACGCCGAGCGCGGCGCAGGCTCGCTCGACGGTGGCGCGTTCGGTCTGGTCGGACCGCACACCACCGTACGCGAGGACACGGCGGAGCTGGTGTACTTCTACCCGGCCGACGTGCGCTCCGCCGTCCGCTGGCCCGCCGTCGTCTGGCTCAACGGTGCGAGCGGGTACACCGAGACCTGGAACTACAACGAGCTCCTGCGCTCGGTCGCGTCGTGGGGCTTCATCGTCGTCGGGGGGAAGAGTCCCGGACGGAACCCGGCGGCAAGCGACGAGCGCCAGGCGCTGCTCGCGCGCGACGCCGACGCCGCCGACGTCCTCGCCGGTCGCATCGACCACGCCCGCATCGGTCTCGCGGGGCACTCGCTGGGCGCCTTTCAGACCACCGCCGCGACCGAAGACTATCGCGCGGCGGTGCCGATCCAGGGCGGGGCAGCAGCCGTCGGCCGGCCGACTCTGTACATGACGTCCGCTCTCGACACCGTGGTTCCGCCGGCCTCGGTGGCCGCGGCGTACGACGCCGCCCGCGGTCCTGCCTGGCTCGCGAGTCACGGCGCCGCGGACCACAACGCGCCGCGCCTCGATGGCGGCCCGTTTCGCGAGCCGCTGATCGCGTTCCTGCGCTGGCAGCTCGCCGGCGACCCGGTGGGCGAGCGCTGGTTCGCCGGTGCCGGCTGTGTGCTGTGCACGAGCGAGGCGTGGGAGCTCGCGAGCAAGCCGTGACCGAGCACGCGGTCGTGCACGGGCGCGCGTCGTGCAATGCTTGACGCACCGCTTCTTCGCGGGCACAGCGTCGACGCATGCTGCAGCCGGTGAACGACAGCGCCTGGCGTGAGGACGTCGCGGTCGCGGCCATCGCTCTGCAGCCGTTCGTCATCCTGCTCGCCGCGACGTTCCTCCTGCACGGCATCTCTCCCCGGCAGCTCGCCGCGGCGGATCCCCTGATCCAGATCCTGGGCCCCGCCGGCTTTCCGGCCCTCATCGTCGCCTGCCTGGGGCTCGGCGGCGGGTGGTGGATCGCCGTACGACCGCAGCGGCCGGCGCGGCAGCGCGGTCTAGGACAGGGCCTCGCCGCGCTCGTCACGGTCGCGCTCGGCCTGCCGCTCGTGCGGCTCGTGATCGGCCGAAGGCGCCCGAGTATTGGGGCTAACCGAAGATCAGATTAACCGATAGCACCCCGCCGGACATCGTGGCGCAATGATCGCTAGAGTCCTCGAACCGCGCCTGCGACGCCTCGCGGGCAAGTTTCCGGTCGTCACCGTGACCGGCCCACGACAGTCGGGCAAGACGACCCTCTGCCGCGCCGTATTTCCCGACAAGCCGTACGTCTCGCTGGAAGCACCGGACATCCAGGACTTCGCGCGGCGCGACCCGCGCCAGTTCCTCGCCGAGCGGCGCGACGGCGCGATCCTCGACGAGGTGCACCGCGTCCCGGAGATCCTCTCGTACGTCCAGGAGCTGGTGGACCGGACGCCCGGGCCCGGGCGGTTCGTGCTCACCGGGTCTGCCAACTTCGCCCTGCTGCAATCGATCGGACAGTCACTGGCGGGCAGAACCGCCCTGCTCGAGCTGCTGCCGCTGTCGCTCGACGAGGTACGCCGCTTCCCCGATCCACCCACGGATCTCCTCGACGCGCTGTTCCGCGGCAGCGCTCCCGCGACCTTCGATCGACGCTTGACGCCGGACGACTGGTACCCGAGCTACGTCGCGACCTACGTCGAGCGCGACGTACGCAGCATCCTGAACGTCGGCGACCTGGTCGCCTTCCAGACGTTCCTGCGCCTGTGCGCGGGACGATGCGGGCAACTCGTGAACCTGTCGGCGCTCGGTGCGGATGCAGGACTGACGCACGTCACCGCGAAGGCCTGGCTCTCGGTGCTCGAAGCCGGGTACGTCGCGTGGCGCCTGGCCCCGTTTCACGCGAACGTCACGACGAGGCTCGTCAAGACACCCAAGCTGCACTTCTTCGACACCGGCATGGTCTGCTACCTGTTGGGCATCCGCTCGATCGACCATCTGCGCGAGCATCCGCTGCGTGGCGCGATCTTCGAGACCTGGGTCGCGTCGGAGGTCGCAAAGGCGCGCGTGCACCGCGGCGAGCCGCCGGGCATGACGTTCTTCCGCGATCGCAAGGGCAACGAGGTCGACCCGATCGTCGACCTCGGGCGCGACCTGCTCGCCGTCGAGACGAAGTCGGGACACACCGTTGCGAGCGACTTCTTTGCCGGTCTGTGCACGTTCGAGACCGTCGTCGCCGCAGCACGACCGCGACGCCGCACGCACGGGTTCGTCGTCTGCGGCGGGAACGATTCCCAGCGTCGCTCGGCGGGCAGGGTGGTTTCCTGGTCGGGGATCGGCGCAGAGAACTGGTGTTCGGCACCGTAGGGACCGGCGCAGGTCCCCTCAGCCGTGCGGCCGGGTCAGCGCTCCGCCGGGCGCTCTGAAGAGCCGCCCGCCGTGAACACCACCGGCAGGCTCGCGATCGCCGCCGATGCCGCACGCGAGGTGGTCGTTCGGCTTGCGGTCGATGCGGAAGGTCTTCGGGTCGGAGAAGACCGCGGGGTAGCGGCTCGCCGCCAGGTAGATCATCACGACGTCGTCGGGCCGTGACGGCTCGCCTCGGGAGGGAAGCGGCCCGAGAGGCGTCCCGAGCCGCTCCGCGGCAAGCCGCATCCCGGGACGGTTGCGCCGTGAGCCGCGGCAGGCGCCGTGGGCGTGGACTCCCAAGCGCCTGCCCGAATGGCGGAGCCTCTATGGCTCGAAGGTGGTCGCGGTCACCTGGTAGGTGATGCTGGGAGCGCCGGAGAAGAGGTCGACGTGCATGTGCCAGGTGCCGGCAGCAGGCGACACGACCTCGATCGTCTCCCACATCCCGGCGTTCTGCGATGCGTGATCGTAGGTCGTCGGCGTGGCTGGCCCTCCGGCTCTGACGTACAGGTCCAGATCGTTCGGCGCGGTTTCATCACCGTTGAGGGTGATGCGCAGGAGGTCCGTGCCGACGGGCACGTCGAAGGTGGCGTCGGCGGTCAGCTGCGCCAGCGAAAGGACGTCCAGCGTTCCGGCGCTGATGTCGGCGTCCCCGGCGAGGAGGCAGCTCACCAGTCCGGCAACCGTCGTCACGCTGCCGCAGGTGCCGAAATCCCCCGCGGCGTCGAGAGCGACAATCTGGGCGTCGCTGCAGGCGCCGCCGATCGTGTCGGTCGCCTTGGCTTCCGCCCTCTGCAGCTTCACGCTCGCCTTCGCGTCAGGGCAGGTCGGCACCTTGCCGGCGTCCAGCGCCGCCGCACACGACGACTCCGCCGTCAGGCGCGCCGTGAGCAGACTGAGCCCCGCCTTGGCGATGCCGTTCTGGCAAGCCAGGACGCCTGCGTCCGCGATGGGCCCCGACGGAGCGTCCTCGGCGTAGTGCAGAGCGACGGCGGCGTCGCTCTGCGTCGCGGCCGTGTTGGCGATGCAGGTCGAGAGGCTCCCGGGTGTGGTCGCGCCGGTGCACAGGGCCTCCTGGCCAACTCCGGCCGCAAGCAGGTCTGCGGGGCACTTCTTGCCGAGCTTGTCGGCGGTCACCTTGGCCAACGCCCGGAGGATGGCGTCGCTCGCCTTGGTGTCGGGACACGGGCCGGCCAGAAGGCCGCGATTCACGCCGTCGAGACACTTCTGCTGCGCCATCAGGGTCGAGCTCGTCAGCGTTCTGATCGCCGTACCGATCGTCTTCCGGCAGCTGCGCTGCGCCTTCGTGTTGGCGATGTCGGTGTAGGAGATCGGGGTCACCGTCGCGCCAGGCGTTCCCACCTGCGCGATGCTGCCGCAGGTGGTGTTCAGCAGGTCGGCGCCGGCGATGCCGGTGATGAAGGCGGAGTGCGCGGAGACCCCGGCATCGAAGGACACCCCGCCGACGCACACGTCGCCACCGGAGGTGACGCCGACGAGCCTGTCGCCTGCGCCCAGGTCGGCGAACAGTGGGCCGCCGGAATCCCCCTGGCAGGTGTTCGAGTTCGATCCCGGCACGCCGAAGGGCTCCGCGAAGACCCAGCACAGGTGCGTCGACGGCTCGGCGATGCCGGAGCACGACGAGGTCTCGACGTCACCGTCCCGCAGGACACCGGAGTCGTCGCGTCCGTCAGCCGTGATTCCGTAGCCGGCGATCTGCGCGGCCGTGCCGGGAGCCGGGCTGCTACCGGTGTGGATCGTCATCGGCGACACACCTTCGATCGGGCTGGCGAGCGTCACGACAGCGATGTCGCCGCCTTGTGCGAAATCGTAGGTCGGTTCGGCGTCGATGGCCGACACGTCGACGATCCCCACGTTCTGGAGGAACACCTTGTAGTCCGACGGGTCGATCGCACCGCAGCTCGAGAAATCGAGCCCGTCGCAGACGCAGTGGGCCGCGGTCAGAAACGTCTGGCAGCCGATCATGGTGCCGGAGCAGGATCCGGAGAAGCCGCCGGGTCTGACGGTCAGCAGGGCACCGACGGTGGGACGATGCGACAGGGCGCCATTGACGATGCGTGGGCGCGGCGCCGTCTGGGCCGAGGCTGCGGCGGACGCACCGGTGAGGCCCATCGTGACGACGGACGCGATGACGAGAACGTGACGGTACACGGTCATGATCGGCACCCTCGAGTCGTATGTGGAAGGCGCTCGAGGGCGGACCCCGAGCTGAGTGGAGGTCGGGCGGATGCCCGTCCGGCCGGCACTTGCATGCGGGTCGTGCCGGTGACGCGCGAGACGATAGATGGCCGTTCGCTCGCCGGTCAACTCCGTGGCCTCTCGCACCGCGATGGTCTCTCGCTCCGTGATCGCGATGCCGACGACTCGCGCTGGATCACGAGCTGGGACCGCGCGGAGCGGATGCGATCGACGCCGCGATCGCACCGACCGCCGCGACCAGAGCGTGCCGCGCGAAGCGCTGCAGACGCGGCGCCACGATCGGCGCTCGCCGCATGCGAGGTGGTGTCCCGCCCCTCTCAGCCCCGCCCGGCGGGGCTCGGAATCAGCGTCCGGCCTGCCTCGGAACGGGGGTCCGCCTGCCCGAAGAGCTGACCGGCTTCACTCGCCACGGGCTCGTGGGCTCGCTCGGGATGCCGCGCGGCAGGATCCGCGGTGCCGGCGGCGCCGCCCCGGAGGGGGATCCGGACGCAGAAGCTGGCCCCCTCGCCCTCGACGCTCCGGACCGAGATCTGGCCGCCGAGCAGCATCAGGAGCTTGTGCGTGACCGCGAGTCCGAGCCCCAGGCCGCCGTGACGCCGGCTCATGGAGCCGTCCACCTGGCGGAACTCGTCGAAGATGAACGGCAGCTCGCGGGCCGGAATCCCGATGCCGGTGTCCGAGATCGTGAACTCGAGGAGATCCGTGTCCGGCACCCGGACGGCGCGCAGCGAGATGCGACCGCGCTCGGTGAACTTGCACGCGTTGGTGACCGGGTTCGACAGGATCTGCTCGAGGCGGTGCCCGTCGGTCTCGATCGTCGCCACGGTCGGGTCGAGATCGAACGCCAGCGTGATCGCGCGGTTCGCCGTCAGGCGTCGCGCGAGCGTGGCGAGACGCTCGCCCAGTTCCGCGAGCGACACGGGCGCCACGTGGACCGAGAGCTTGCCGGAGTTGACTCCGGAGAGCGTCATCGGGTCCTCGATCAGGTTCAGCAGGTGGTTCGCCTGGGCGCGGATGCCCCGGATCGGGCCTTCGAGCTCGGGGTTGCGACCGAGGTCCGCCACCATGTCGTTGTAGCCCAGGATGACGTTCAGGGGCGTGCGCAGCTCGTGCGAGGTGTTGGCCAGGAACTCCTCCTTGAGGCGCAGCAGCTCGTCGCGCTCGATGAGCCGGGCACGGAGTGCATCCTGCGACTGGCGGAGCTCGCTGCGCATGCGATCGAACGTCTCGGCGAGCGTACCGAGCTCGTCCGAACGGGGCGCGGTTCGCACGGGCTGGGTCAAGTCACCGGCCGCCATGACCTCGGCGGAGTGGTTCAGCCGGGTGATCGCATCGCGGAAGCTGCGAATGAAGGGGCCGCCCATGAGAACGACCAGCAGGAGCAGGGCCGAGCCGATGCCGAGCAGGCGGTACTGCCATTCGCGGACCCCGGCCAGAGCGGTCTCCTTCGGCTGCCCGGCGCGGACCTGCCAGTGAGCGCGCGCCAGGCGCGTCGCCGCGAGCACGGAGTTCTCCACCGCCTCGGGAGGCCACCACAAGGTGAGGAGCGCATGGTCGCCCGTGCTGGCGAGCACTTGCCCCTTCTGGTCCGTGACGACGAATCGGTCGTCCGCGCGCGCGGTGACGTTCAGAACGTCGAGGAACGCCGCCCACATGAGATCGACGAAGCCGACCAGATGGGCGATGGCTCGACCGTCCTTTCCGAAGATCGGCTGCACCAGAGTGACGTGGGGCGAGCTGACGACCGCGCTCGGGGGAACGCCGGACGACACCAGCGCCCCACCGCCGCGCTTCGCGTCGTCGAGGACCTGCACTTGCGCGCGCGACAGAGGGGTCGTGCGGAGCGTCGCCGGCTCGGACCAGAGCACCTCTTCGGAGTCGCCGACGAGCATCACCCCACCGACGCAGACCCGCGACATGAAGAACCAGTCCTCGAGCGCGCGGACCACCGTTTCCGGCAGCGGAGCTGCGGCCGGCCGGTTCGTCGCGAGGTCTTCACGCAGCTCCGGGAGCGCCGCGACCTGGGCCAGCCGCTCGGTGCCGCTCCGCAGATAGGAGTCGATGCCGGCGCCGACGAGGTTTGCGGTCTGCTGCAGCCGCTCAGATCGCGGCTCCGTCTTCGCGGCGCAGCAGATCGACGGCAAAGACCATGAAGACGCCGACGATCGTCGCCACGTAGCCCAGCAGCAGGGCCGTGCTCTTGGTCTTGATGCCGATCCTCATCGCTGGTTCGCGACTCGACTAGGAACGAGGGCCGTCGCCCCGCGCATCTCGACGCTCGTCCCGTCTATCGGGCGACTCGCAGCGCTTTTTGAGGCATCGATCGCTGCGGGCTCGTCCGCCCGGGAACACGCCAGGGCGAAGGCGATACCCACGCGCAGCCGGACGCGGAGAGGATGGTGATCGCCGGCAGGCCGTCGTCAGGGCGCTGGCGCAGGGCACTCGGACCGGACCAGCCGGACCTTCAACGACGAGCGGCGAGCGGCACACCCCCCGTGTGCGACGCTCGCCGCTGATCCGCGAATCGCCCGAGCGCGACGCGCGATGCCGATCGGTCAGAACGGCTGGAGGATCGGCGGGTCCAGTGGCACCCGGAACTGCGGGCTGTTGCGGTGGCTCAGCGCGAAGGTCCCGCTCGAGCGGCCAACGCTCGCGACCCGCAGCCGGAAGCTGCCGCGCCCGAGATCGATGTCGATCCGTCCGCCCGAGCCGCAGCCACCCGGTCCCGAGGTCGCGAGCACGGCACCGGTCGCCGCGTCGAACAGCGTGACGCTCGTGCGCGCGTCGAAGCCCCGCGCCAGGTCGGTGCAGGTGTCGGCGGTGAAGCAGGTGCCGAAGACGAGCGAGTTCGAGAAGCAGACGTCGCGCGAGCCGTCGTCGTGCACGTATTGCGACAGCGTGCGCGTCGTGAAGCGAGTTTCGAGCTGCTGGCACGGACCGTTGCCGAAGGCGCCGATCACATCCTGCAGGTCCGGCAGGCGACCGATCCGCGTCGCCTCGGTGCCCGTCGCCTGCGGCGTACCGCTGCGCTGGAAGATGAGGCGCATCTGCCCCGGCGACAGCAGGTCCTGGCCGCGCGCCGTGCGGAAGCTCTGCAGCACCGCCGCCGAGCCCGCGACGATCGGCGTCGCCGAAGACGTGCCGCTGAAGCCCGCGGTGTAGAACTGCCGCGGGTCGGACGAGCCGTTGACCGCCACGAGGTCGCCCTTGCCGAGCGTCGCCACGTTCTCGCCCCAGCCCTGCGCGTCGATGCGCGAGCCGAAGTTGGTGAAGCACTTCGGTGAGCGTCCGGCGGACGTACCGGCGCCGACCAGGATCGCGCCCGAGTCACGCTGCGCGCGGTTGAAGCGCCCGCCGTAGCGCGCGGCGTCGAGGTTCATGGCACCGTTGCCGGCCGCCTCGACGACGATGATGCCGCGCGCGGTCGCGCTCTTGATCGCGTCGAACGAAGCCTGCCAGTACTCGATCGCGATGAACTCGTGCTGCTTGCAGTTGCAGGGGCAGGCCTCGCCGCTGTCGGGTCCCTTCGAGTGCACCTCGACCACCAGCACGTCGCCTGCGCGGAGATTGCTCGCTGCACGGTTGATACCGCCCGAGACGTCGCCCTCCCACCAGCAGATCGGCGCCGGGAAGCACTTGCGCTGCACGGCCGGCATGACGCCGTAGGTCGCGCGGTGCGCGATACCCGTCATGCCGAAGGAGTTCGGCTGCGCGACCAGCATGCCGAGCACCGAGGTGCCGTGGTCGGTGTTCTCCTCGTCCTCGAAGGGTGTGCCCTTCGCAAAGGGTGCGTTCAGGTCCTCGTGGTCGATCTGCCAGTTGAGCTCGACGTCCATGATGCGAACGCCCTGCCCCTCGCACCGAAGTCCGCGTGCACGCGCGTCGCGCCGATGCCGCCGCTTGCCGCGACGTCGAGGTAGCCCTGGTTCCCCACCAGGTTCGGGCTGGTCGGCGCGATGTCGGCGGCGGCGAGCGCCGGGAGCGGCTCGGCGTACGCGATCTCCACCACGCCGAGCGCGTTCAGCGAGTCGATCAGCGCCTCGGTGGACGCCGTATCGGCATCCGCGATGGTGAGCTTGTAGTAGAGCGAGAGGTCGGCCAGCTCCTCGCCGCTCAGCGCCTCGCCCTTGTCCTTCTCCTTCTGCAGCTTCTTCGCGCTGCGCGTGAACAGCGACTCGAGGCGATAGAGCGACGGCTCGGCCGCGAGCTGGTTGACCGCTGCGATCTCCTCGTTGATGCGCAGGTCGTTCAGCGGCAGGCGGCTGCGCCGCACGAGGTCCTTGCTGCGCAGCTGATCGAGCTCGGCGCGCAGCAGGCCGGTGCTGCGGTCGCGACGCACGCGCGTGCCCTCCTAGAACTTCACGATGACGACGTTGCGCAGGTCCCGGTCGCCGAGGCGGGTCTTGAGCGGCTTCAGCGGGACAACGCGCGTCACGGCAGGTGCGGCGTCGAGCCGGGCCCGCGACAGCGCGTGGCCGGTCGCGGGCAGTACGAGAAGCAGCAACGAGAGCGCGCCGGCGAGACGGCTGGGCTGAGTGTTCATCTTCGGGTCCTCCTGCGAGGAGACCCATTGCAGCCGCCGTGCCGGGACGCGGAGGCCGGAAACTCAGAGCTTTGCCACCCTGCTCGCCGAAGCGCCGCGTGCCCGCGTCGCTTCGATATATCCGTCCGATCGCAGGCGCGAGCGTGACCGATCGAGATGACGCCATCTGTCCGGTCGGAGAGCTGCGGCGCCCGCGTTTTCTCGCGCGCCCGGTCTGGCACGCAGCGTGCAAAAAGGACGACGGCGACGCCGCACGCTGCGGCACAGGGAGGTACGACATGATCCGCGATCGACGACGTTCCGTTCTCGTCCGTTCCGCAGTGGCCCTGCTCGTCGCGCTGACGCTGCACGCCGTGCCGGCGAGCGCGTTCGACAGCGGGCGCCCGGCTCCGCCGCCGACGCCGCGCGACCCGCCCCTCGACTGCACCCGGCGCGACAACATGATGTGCCTCGAGTGCGGACATCCCGGGGGCGAGTACGCCTGCTGCTACGGGAGCTGCGACATCATCATCGGCCCGGTGCCGCCGCCGCCCGCGCCCAGCATCCGTCCAGGCGTGATCCGCAAGGGGCTCGGCTCGATGAACTACTTCGCGCGGTGACAGGCGCCAGAGGATCACGGTCCGCGACGGTCGGTCGCGGCACCGTGATCCCGATTGGCATTCCCCGGCCGGGGAAGCTACCCGTGGCCGTGCCGCGGCGCCTGCGTCCGAAGGTTGGGCGGAGCCGGCCGCGGGGGGGAGGGTCGGCCCGATGCGGAGGTGGGCGACGGTACGGAAGGGCAGCCGTGCCCGTGCGATCCGGTTGCTCGCGGCAACCGCGGTCGCCATCGTCGCGACACTGCCACGACCCGCGGACGCCGGGCTCGCAACCGCCGACCTCGCACGCGCCGAGCAGCGTCTGGTGCGCGTCTTCCACCAGCACGGTCTCGCCTACCCGCCGCGGGCGGCAACGCTGATCGCCCTCAAGAACGAGGGTCGACTCGAGCTGTGGGCCGACGACGGCGGCAAGTCGACCTTCGTACGCTCGTACCTGGTGCGCGCGACCAGCGGACGCCTCGGCCCGAAGCTGCGCCAGGGCGACCTGCAGGTGCCCGAGGGCCTCTACCGGGTGAGCGCGCTCAACCCGCGCAGCCGCTTCCACCTCGCACTGCGCCTCGACTACCCGAACGACTTCGACCGCGCGCGCGGCGACGAGGAAGGCCGCACGCTGCTCGGCGGCGACATCATGATCCACGGCGACCGGGTCTCGACCGGCTGCCTGCCGATCGGCGACGCCGCGATCGAGGAGGTCTACGCGCTCGCCTCGACGATGGGCATCGAGCCGATCTCGGTGATCGTCGCACCGGTCGACCTGCGACGTACCGACGTGTCGACGGCGCTGGCGCGCGTCGAGCGGGCGCCGCACTGGCTGCCGGGCCTCTACGCGGAGCTGGCGCGCGCGATGGCGCCCTTCCCGCTCGCCGCGTCCGCCGAGCTGCAGGCGCTGCCGCCGCGCAAGCAGGCGCCCGGCAAGGCGAGCTGCCGTGCCTACGACGCCGCCGACTGCGAGCGGCGCTGCCGTGCCGGGGAAGCCGCGAGCTGCGCGCGCGCCGGCGTCCTCTTCCGCGACGGACGCGGCACGCCGCGCGACCCCGGCCGCGCGTGGAGCATGCTGACGACGGCCTGCAAGCGCGGCGACGCGACTGGCTGCGGCGCGCTCGGCGACCTGCTGCTCGCCGACGACGGCGCGCTGCGCGACACCGCGCGCGCGGCGCTCCTCGCGAAGAGCGCCTGCGACGCGGGCGACGGCCACGGCTGCGCGACGCTGGCACGGCTCTGCACCGACAAGCTGCTCTACCCGTCGGCGACCGCAGCCTGCGACCGCGACGAGGTGGACAGGCTCCACCGCCGCGCGGTCGCGAAGCTCGGCAGGCGCTGCACCGGCTGGGGCGCCTACGACTGCTTCACGCTGTCGACCATCTACGCCGACGGCGATCCGGACACGGCGCGTCTGTTCGCGCGCATGTCCTGCCAGGCGGGCGATCCCGGCGGCTGCGACGAGCTCGGCTTCCTGCACCAGCTCGACGGCGAGGTCGCGCAGGCCCGGGCGCTCTACGAGAAGGCGTGCGGCGCGGGTTACACGCGCGCCTGCGGACGCTTCGGCGGCACGATCGCGGCGGCGCCGCAGACCACGGTCGCATCGGGCGGCTGACGGACGCACGCCGCGGCGACCGCAACGGCCCCGTGTGCAGCCGGGCGTGCGGGCTACCGAACAGCCAGCCGAACTCCGCACAGCTCGTGCAGGGTGAGCAGGTCGCGGTCGACACTCAGCACCACCAGGTCGTGCTCGAGCGCGACCGCCGCGACGAGACAATCGATCGTTCCGCGCACGGTGCGACCGGCGCGCCTGCATCTCTTGTGCAGCTCTGCGGCGTGCTCGTACGTCTCGGGGAACACCGGCTCCGCGACCGCGCAAGGCGCCAACACGCGGCGCAACTCGTCCGCCTGGGCAGGCGTCCCTGCCCCCTGCAGAACCTCCTGCACGACGACTCCGGTGAGCCACAGGAGCTGCCCCGACTCCAGCGCATCGGTCAGCGTGTGGTCGACGCGCGAGCCGGTGCCACGGAGCCATTCCACCCAGGCCGACGTGTCCACCAGGGTCGGCGCCCGCGGGCGTATCGTCACGATCGGCGCATCTCGTCGAGGCTGCCCTCCCAGCCGGAGCCGCGCAGGCGCTGCGCGAGCCGACGCTGCTCTTCGCGAGCCACCAGCTCGCGCAGCGCGCGCTCGAGGACGTCGCGAGCCGTCCGCAGCCCCGTGAGCTTGCGGGCTCGCGCGACGAGCCGGTCGTCGAGAACCACGTTGGTGCGCTTCATACACCTCGAGTACACCTGACGGTCGAGCGCGACAAGCACCCGGGGGCCGTCGGGCTTCTTCACCGACCTCTGCGCCGTCGTCTCGACGAAGCCCGACCCGGCCGGCGTGCCGCCGCCGTCCCGAGCGGCGCGCGCGAGCTGCCGTTTGCATTCCGCGCACCGGCGCAGCAGACCTGAACGGGGGGGGGGGGGGGGGCGCCGAAATGTCCGAGGCGATGGTCTACGAGGACCGCATGAGCGACGGCGACGCGCTCATGTGGAGCATCGAGCGCGATCCGATCCTGCGCTCGACGATCACCGGCGTGTGGCTGCTCGACCAGGCGCCCGACCGCGCCCGGCTGCACGACCGCGCCGAGCGCGCGCTGCACCACATCCCGCGGCTCCGGCAGCGCGTCGCGGCGAACCCGTTCTCGATCGCGCCGCCGCGCTGGGAGGTCGACCCCGACTTCGACCTCGGCTTCCACCTGCGCTTCGTGCGCGCGCCCGGCGGCGGCTCGCTGCGCGACCTGCTCGACTTCTCCCAGCCGATCGCGATGCAGAGCTTCGACCGCGACCGCCCGCTGTGGGAGATGTACGTCGTCGAGTGCCTCGAGGGCGGCGGCGCGGGCCTCGTCCTCAAGCTGCACCACGCGATCTCGGACGGCGTCGGCATGGTGCAGATGATGGGCCGCCTGATGGAGACCTTCCGCACGCCGGACCCGGGACGCGGGCACAAGCCGCTGCCGCCGCTGCCGGAGCCATCGTACAAGGGCGTCGGCGAGCGCTTCCTCGACGCGCTCGGGCACGAGCGCCGCAAGCAGGTCACGCGCGCGATGGGCGTGCTCGACGCGCTGTGGACGGGCGTCCCCGAGGCGATCCGCCACCCGATCGACACCGCGCAGGAGCTCGCCGACGCGCTCGGCAGCGTCGGCCGCATGCTCAAGCCGGTCTCGGAGCCGCTGTCGCCGATCATGCGCGGCCGCTCGCTGCGACGGCGGCTCGACGTGCTCTCGATCCCGCTCGTGCAGCTGCGCGACGCGGCGCGCGCCGCCGGCGGCACGGTGAACGACGCCTTCGTCGCGGGCATCGCGGAAGGGCTGCACCTGTACCACGTCGAGCACCACGCGCCGGTGGACGCGCTACGCATGACGATGCCGATCAACGTCCGCGAGGGCGACAAGGGCAACAAGGCCGGCAACCAGTTCGTACCGGCGCGCTTCGAGGTGCCGCTCGGATTCCGCGACCCGGTCGAGCGCATGCGGCGCATCGGCGAGGCCGTCAAGCGCCAGCGCTCGGAGCCGGCGCTGCCCCTGATCGACGAGATCTCGTCCCTCCTGAACCGCTTCCCCGCGCCGGTCTCGGCGCAGCTCTTCGGCAGCATGCTCAAGGGCGTGGACTTCGTCACCAGCAACGTGCCGGGGCCGCCGATGGAGGTGTACGCGAGCGGCGGGCGGATCGAGGAGATCTTCGGCTTCGGTCCGCTGACCGGTGCGGCCGCGAACATGACGCTGTTCAGCTACCGCGGCGGCTGCGGGATCGGCGTCACGACGGATCCGGTCGCAGTGCCCGACCCGGACGTGTTCCGCGCCTGCCTGCAGGCAGGCCTCGACCAGGTCGTCGCCGTCGCCTGAGTGAGGCCGCGTCCCGCCCACGCCGGTGCCAAGCCGGCGCGCGCGAGAAGCGCGTCGCGCTACTTGCTCGGCGGGTTGTCCGCGTCCTTCTGCTCCATCGCCTCCTTCTTGAGGCACTCGCGGATGCGCTCGACGGGCACGTTCATCTTCTTCGCGAGCATGTCCTCGCTCTCCGTGCCGCCGCCCATCTCCCACTTGGCCTGGATGTCGTCGCAGCTCGGGCCCTTCTTCTCGGCGTGCGACTCCGCGAGCGCCACGCCGCTCGTGCCGAGCACCAGCGCCACCCCGAGCGCCGTCCACGTTCCCCTGCGCATGACCACCCTCCTCCGGTCGGAGCGACAATTCGCTGCGCGGCATCAGGCACCAGCGGCCGCGCCGTGGCAAGCGTCGCGGCTGCTGCGGACGAAGCACGTGCGCACGCACGCGCCGCTGCGCACGCGCCCGACGTGACGTTCGCGAAGGCCTCCACAGCTTCTCCTCGGCAGCCTTGTTCGGAGCGGCGGACGGTGCCGCGGCACGTGCGCAGACGCGCGTTCTTTCTCGTCCCGGCGGGACTTTTCCGGCCCGCGCGGCTCCAGTTCGGGGCCGGCTCTGCCGAACCGGAGACAGCGGTGCACGTCGAAACGGCAGAGCGCCGCATAGGAGGTCCCAAATGCTGAGAGTCGGAGATGCGGGGCGCCGCGCGCTGCCTGCCGTCGTCATCGCTCTGGTGGTGTTCGCGTTCGGAGCCAGCGACGCCGCGGCGCGCGAGTGTCACGTGACCTGTCAGGAGTCGCGCGCCACGTGCGTCGACGCGGCCAAGGTCACCAAGAAGGGCTGCAAGCGGGAGTGTCGCGACGCCGCGGATCCCGGAGCATGCCGGCTCGAGTGCCGGCAGGGTTTCTCCACGGCGAAGACCACGTGCAAGGGCACCGTCGTGACGTGCCACGAGGAGTGCGAGCGGCCGTGCGACGATCCGGGTGACGAGGAGTGCGTCGACGAGTGCGTTCGCGACCTGCGCGAGTGCGTCGGCGAGGTGCGCGACGCCGGCAAGTCGTGTGCGCGCTCCTGCCTCATCGACACCGAGGTCGCCGCGCACCGCGGCGGCGGTGGCGACGACGAGGAGGAAGATCGCGGCGGCGGCTTCGGCGGCGACTGCTGGCGCGCGCCCGACCCACTGAAGTGCTGGCTCGAGAAGATCGGCGGCGTGGGCAAGTGCCTCACGGGCTGCGCCGCCGGCATCGAGGCCGGCCTCGACGAGTGCGCGATGGCGGCCTCAGGCTGCCGCGACGCATGCGAGAAGCCCCCGGGATCGGCGAGCCGCGCGTTCGTCGCGAGGCCGGGCAGCCTGCTCGACTGAGGTCCGCACCGGCTTCGCCGACCACGACGGACGAGACGGCAGCGGTCTCGATCGCATCGTGCGGCCGGAGGCGGCGCCGTGTAAGGCGCCGCCTCCGGCCGCTCTCCTGTCGGACGAGCCAGCGCCTCGGACGCGAGCCAGCGCCTCGGACGCGAGCCGGCGCCTCAGACGAGCCGTAGCGTGCAGAGCGCGTGCGGCGGCACCGACAGCTGCAGCACTCCATCCGCGACGTGCAGCGGGTCGCCGCACGGCGTGCCGTCGAGCCGCAGCGGCAGCGCGGACGCGCACGGGAAGCCGATGCGCACCGTCGCGCGATGCTCGCCATCGTGCGGGTTCTGCAGCCGCAACCAGATGCCGTCGCCGTCGGGCGCCGGCTCGACGGCACTCAGCACGACGGCTGCCGGCTCGACCTCGAGAAGTGCGCGCCCCGGTGCCACGAGCGGTGCCGAGCCCGCCGCGACCGCGCGCAGGCCGACCTCCGCGTCGCGCGCAGCGCGCGCGTCGCACCCGGCGAGCAGCGACAGCTCGGCCTCGATCTCCGTCCGGCACTGCGCGTCGGGGGTCGGGAGCGTGGGGCCGGCGACCTGCGGTCGCGTCTTCAGGTCCATGCGCGCGAGCCAGCCGACCGCGCGCACCAGCGTGATGGCAATCGTGCCGTCGGGCGTCACCTCCGCCTCCGGCAGCCCCGGCGCCGCGACGGTCAGACCCGCGGCGCTCACGAAGCCCTGCTGCGGGAAGGTCGCCGGTGCGGGGTGCACCCAGGTGCGGTCGTCGGGCCGCGCGGCATGGCGCCGCGCGACGTCGAACGTGGTCGCGGCGAGGAACTCCGCGACCGGCGCGTGGGTCGGAAACAGCAGCCGGAGGCGGTGGTCACGGGCGCGGTTGTCGAGCCGTACACGCAGGTCGACGCGGGCAACGCCCGGCACGAGCCGCACCTCGACGTCGAGCTCGGTCTCGACGAGCTCCGCCGAGCGTGACGCGCGATCCGCGGCGAGCGCCGCCGGCAGGGCGAGCACGCGGCGCACGCGCAACGACGCGAGCCCGCTCGCGTGGCGCACGCGCTCGACCGACACCGACTCGAGCCGCGGCGCATCGCCCGCGACGGGATCGAAGTCGTAGGTGTCGCCGCGGTCGCCGGTGTCCTCCACCGCGACGAGGCCACGGAACGTCCGTCCGCCGATCGTCACGTCGAGCGTGCCGTCGTCGGCCACGCGCACCGCGACGCCGTCCACCGCGATCTCGCGCCCGTCGTCGACGACGTCGTCGCACCCGGGTCCGGGCGCGAGGCGGAAGCGGCGCCAGCCGAACGCCGGGACGTCCGCGGCGACGAACTCGACGCTGCGCGGCGCGCGCTCGGCGACCAGCCGGATGCGCTCGGTGCCGGGATCGGCGACGACGCGCGCGGCGGCGCCGTCCACCGTGAAGCCCGGTGACGTCAGGTCGGCCATCAGCAGCGGGTGCAGCGCCATCTGCCTGCCGCCGCCGTCGTCGCGAAACTCGAGCCAGCGCGACGGCGACAGCGGAAAGCGCACGAGGTCGGTGCGCGCGTGCGGCGAGGGATTGAACACCGCGAGCTCGAACGCATCGGCCCACGGCGCGCGCCGTACCGTCTCGAGCCCCGCGATGCGCTCGAGCGCGCGCGTCGCCGTCTCGCGCGCGAGCTCGTGGGCCGCGTCGTAGCGACCCTCCATCTGCCGGTGCACGGCGTCCTGCGAGCAGCCGCAGATCGAGTCGTGGGCCTGATTGCGGAGCAGCTCGCGCCACGCGGCCCGCAGCGACGGACGCTCGTCCGGCGCGCCGAGCACGCGGCCCAGAGCGCTCCACGGTTCGGCCCAGGCTTCCAGCTCGGCCTCGACGCGCCGGTTGCGGAGCTTCTGCGGCGTGCGCGTCGACCACACGCCGGCGAGCAGGTTCGCGGTGCGCGCGCCGAGCAGCTCGCCGCGGAACGCCGGCGCGTCGGACGGCAGCGCCGCCGCGAAGTCGTCGAGCAGCGCGCGGTGCACCTCGTCGCCCGTACGGCGCGCGAGCGCCGCCGCCGCGCGCGCGGTGTTCGACTCGGGCGGCGCGTGGTCGAAGCCGTTCATCAGCAGCACCGCCCCGCTGCGCGAGCGCGCGCCGAGGCGCTGCGCGAGATCGGCGAGGAAGGCACCGGCCGCGCCGTCGTCCGCGGGCAGGCCCGACGCGGCGAAGTAGCCGTCGCCCAGGTGGTGCGCGAGCACCGCGCTGCCATCGGGCGCCTCCCAGCGGTACTCGGCCGGCAGACGGTCGATCTCGTCGCCGTTGCCGCGCCAGTAGACGAACGGGCCGAGCCCGAAGCCGGCGAAGATCTGCGGCAGCTGCGCCGGGTGGCCGAACGAATCGGGCGTGTAGGCGACCGAGGACACCGGACCGAACGCCGCGCCGACCCGGCGCCCCTCGCGCAGGTTCCGCACCTGCGCCTCGCCCGACGGCAGCAGCGAGTCGGGCTGCACGTACCACGGGCCGATCGCGATGCGGCCCGCCCGGCAGGCGGCCTCGAGCGCATCGCGCCGCTCGGGCCGGACCTCCAGGTAGTCCTCGAGCGCGATGGTCTGGCCGTCGAGCAGGAAGCGGAAGCCGTCGTCCGCCGCGATCAGCTCGAGGACCCGGTCGACCGTATCGACGAGTCGCGCCCGGAACGTCTGGAACGTCCGGTACCACTCACGGTCCCAGTGCGTGTGCGAGACGAGGAAGATCTTCACTCGAGCCTTCTACGCCACACCCCGCCCCGCTGGCGAGCCGGGCCGCGCATCGACGACGAGTGCACGACAACCGCGCGGCAACCGCACCGCAGCCGCACGGCAGCCGCACGACGCGACGCACGCCGCCGCTTGCCGACCGATGCCGGCATGATGTAGCGCCGGCGGGCCAGTGCGTAGCACCGCCACCGACACCGCCCGCCCGGTGGACCCGACGCGCGGACGGCCGATGCGAGGCCCGTTCGGCCTGCCGCTGCGCGCCCCGCGACTGACCATCGCCGTCCTGCTCCCGCTGACCGCCGTGCTCGGCGCGTTCGCGGCGGCGGTCCGCATCGACAGCGCGGTCGAGAACCTGCTGCCCGCGAACGACCCGGAGCGGGACTACTACGAGCAGGTCAAGCGCGACTTCGGCAGCGAGGAGGCGACGGTGGTCGCGATCTTCGCCGACGACGTCTTCGCGCCGCCGCTCCTCGCGCGCATCGACGACCTGACGCAGCAGCTCGCCTCGATCGACGGCGTGCGCGAGGCGATGAGCGTCACCAACGTGAAGGGCGTCGAGCCCGAGGACGGCAGCGTCCGCGTCGGACGCCTGATGCGCGCGCTGCCGCGCACGCCCGAGGAAGTCGCGCCGCTGCGCGCGCGCATGCTGAAGGATCCGCTGTACGCCGGGAACATCGTCTCGACCGACGGCCGCGCAACGGGCGTCATCGTGCTGTTCGAGCCGCTCAGCGACGAGGAGTTCCTCGCGCGCGGCATCGAGGACCGGATTCGCGCGCTCGCCGCCGAGCGCTTCGCGCCCGCGGAGTTCGCGATCACCGGCATCCAGACCTTCAAGGTCGAGGGCGCGCGGCTCATGGAGCGCGATCTGCAGCGGTTCGTACCGCTGTCGCTCCTGCTCGTGATCGTCGTACTGGCACTCGAGTTCCGGACGTGGCGCGGCGTGCTGCTGCCGCTCGGGGCGGTGGTCATCGGCGTCGTGTGGACGGTGGGTGTGATGGTGCTCGCGGGCAGCAGCATCAACATGGGCACGCTGATCCTGCCGCCGCTGCTGATGGCGATCGGCATCGCGTACGCGGTGCACGTCGTGAGCCGCTACTACCTCGAGCTCGCCGATGGCGCGGGGGGCGGGCGCGTCGCGGTGGTCGAGGCGACCGTGCGGCACATTCGCGCGCCGTCGGCGATCGCGTGGCTCACCACGTCGATCGGCTGCATCACGCTCGCGGTCACGCCGATCCCCGCGATCCGCGACTTCGGCATCTACTCGGCGCTCGGCGTCACGTTCACCTTCCTGGTGTCGCTGACGTTCGTTCCCGCGATGCTGCTCCTCCTGCCCGACCCGCGCATCACGCCGCACGCCGAGGAGCGCGGCCGGCGTCTCACGGCCTGGCTCGCGTCGGTCGGCAGCTTCGGCGTGCGACGCAGGCGTGAGATCATGGTCGCGAGCGCCATCGCATGCGCGATCGCGGTCTGGGGTGCGACCAAGCTCGAGGTCGAAACCGACTACCTCTCGTTCTTCGGACCCTCGACGGTGGTGCGGCAGGACAACGACCGGATCGCCCGGCAGCTCGGCGGTGCGCAGCCGGTCTACCTCGTGCTCGAGGCGACCGAGCGCGGCCGCATGCGCGACGTGGCGACCATCGCAGCGATGCGCGACCTGCAGCAGTTCGTCGGCCAGCAGCCCGGGGTCGACTCGACGTTCTCGCTCGCCGACTACGTGATGGTCGTGCGCCGCGCGCTCGACCCGGAGTCGCCGCCGGGGCTGCCCGACCAGCAGCGAGACATCGACCAGCTGCTGCTGTTCGCCGACCCGACCGACCTCGCCCCGGTGGTGACGCGCGACTGGACGCGCGCGAACATCGTCGTCCGTACACGACTGTCCGGCTCCGCCGAGATCTCGCGGCTCATCGACCGCATCGTCGAGTACGCGAACGAGCACCTGCCGGGCGGACTCACGCTGCACCCGACCGGCAGCGTCGTGCTGCTGAACCGCTCCGCCGACACGCTCGCGCGCGGGCAGGCGGTCGGCCTGTCGCAGGAGCTCATCGTGCTCCTGCTGGTGATGTCGGCCCTCTTCCTGTCGTTCCGCACGGGCCTCCTGTCCCTGGTACCCAATGTCGTGCCGATCCTCGCGCTGTTTGCGGTGATGGGCTTCGCCGGAATCGATCTGAACATCTCGACCGCGATGATCGCGGCGATCGCACTCGGCATCGCGATCGACGACACGATCCACTACTTCAACGACTTCAAGCTGCAGATCCGCGAGACCGGCGACGTCGAGCGCGCGATCATCAACGTCGTCAGCTCGGTCGGGCGGCCGATCGTGTTCACCGCGGCGGCGCTGTGCGCGGCTTTCCTGATCCTCTGCCTGTCGAGCTTCGAGCCGATCCGCCAGTTCGGCGTGCTGGCAAGCTTCACCATGGTCATCGACCTGATCGCCGAGCTGCTGATCACGCCGGGGCTGGTCGTCAGCACGACGATCATCACCCTGTGGGACCTGCTGTTCGTGCGCCTCGGCCAGAGCCCGCACCGCGAGATCCCGCTGTTCGCCGGCCTGCGTCCGTTCCAGGCACGCATCGTCGTGCTGATGGGACGCCTGCGCTCGGCGCCGGTCGGGACCTTCATCGCGCGCCGCGGCGAGCTCAAGGCCGAGATGTACGTCCTGCTGCGCGGACGCGTCGACGTGCTCGGTGGCACCGGGCAGGCCCCGATCCGCTCGATGGGCCGCGGCGACGCCCTGGGCGAGATGGGTCTCGTGCGCGCGCAGCCGCGCAGCGCCGACGTCGTCGTGGTGCACGAGGCCGAGTACCTGGTCCTCGACGAGGGCTTCCTGCAGCGCCTGCAGGTGCGCCACCCGCGCATCGCCGCCAAGGTGTTCCTCAACCTGACCCGCATCCTGAGCGACCGGCTCGAGCGCACCACGGACCTGCTGGTCGACGAGCGCAGCCATTCGTCGGAAGGCACGGTCGGCTGAGCGTCTCGATGCAGCGCGCGGCGGCCCTCGCGTCGACTTCCCGAACGGGCCGCGATATGGCGGCTCTGGACGGCGGGGACGGGAGGTCCGAATGGCGACGGCGGACGCGTACGAGGACGAGCGCATCGCGACGCTCGAGAGGGAGCTGGCGGTGCTGCGGCGGAGTGCCGCGTCCGCCGTTGCGACGTGGGTGCCGCCTGGGCACTACTCCTCCCCGATCCCCGACGCCGCACAGCTGCTGGCGCGCGGCGAGGAACTGTTCTTCCGCGGCCACCGCTCGCTGCCCGGCATCGACCTGAACTTCACGCGCCAGGAGGAGCTGCTGCGGCTGTTCCTGCCGTTCTACGCCGAGTAGCCGTTCGACGAGCAGCCGACCGCGCGATGCCGCTACGGCTTCGCCAACGACCAGTACGGTCACGCCGACGCGCTCTTCCTGTACTTCGTGCTGCGTCACGCGCAGCCCCGGCGCATCGTGGAAGTCGGGACCGGGTGGTCGACCTGCGCGATGCTCGACGTCGACGACCTGTTCCTCGGCCGGCGCCTCGAGATCACGTCGATCGACCCCGACCCGTCGCGGCTGCGCGCCCGCATGCGTCCGGGCGACGAGCAGCGCGTGCGCATCCTGCAGCAGCCGGTGCAGGACGTGCCGCTCGACCTCTACGACCGCCTCGAGGCGCACGACTCGCTGTTCATCGACTCGACGCACGTGCTCAACACTGGCAGCGACGTCAATCACCTGCTGTTCCACGTGCTGCCGCGCCTCGCACCCGGCGTCTGGGTGCACGTGCACGACGTCGCGTACCCGTTCGAGTACCCGCGCGAGTGGGTCGCCGAGGGACGCGCCTGGAACGAGGCCTACGCCTGGCGGGCCCTCCTGCAGTACGACGCGGCCTTCGACGTGCAGGTGATGAACACCTGCCTCGAGTTCCTCGAGCCCGACTGGTTCCGCGACAACATGCCGCTCTGCCTGAAGAACGTCGGCGGCAGCCTCTGGCTGCGGCGGCGCTGCCCCCCCGCGCCGCTCGGCCACGGCGGGAAGCCGGCCGCGGTCGAGTTCCCAGAATTGCGACCGCCGCCCCGTCCCGCGCGGCTTGCGCGCGGGAACGGCTCTTGCTGCCGGAAACTGGCGGCTCGGCCACGAGGGGGGTCCGGGTCCGGGAGGGTGCCGTGCGAACCGGTCCGCAGCAGTGGTTCTTCGACACATGGTCGGCATTCTACGACCTCGCGCCCGTGCAGTGGGCCACCTACTGGCCCGTCCACGACGCGATCGTCGCCGCGCTGCGGGGACGCGACGCGACGCGGATTCTCGACGTCGGCTGCGGCACCGGGCAGCTGAGCGCGCGCCTCGCGCGCGAGCGCCCGCAGGCACGGATCACCGGCTGCGACTTCTCCGCGGGCATGCTGCGGCACGCGGCGGCGCGAACGGACGCTGTCGGCTGGGTGCGCGGCGATGCCTGCGGCCTGCCGTTTCGCGACCGCTCGTTCGACGCCGTCGTGTCGACCGAGGCCTTCCACTGGTTTCCCGACCAGCAACGCGCCGCCGACGAGCTGTTCCGGGTCGTCGCGCCGGGCGGCGTCGCGCTGGTCGCCCTGGTGAACACGCCCGCGCGCTTCGTCGCCGACGGCATCCACGCCGCCTCGCGGCTCGCCGGCGAGCCGTTCCGCTGGCCGACGTCCGCCGACATGCGCGCTCTCTTCGAGAACGCGGGCTTCGCGGTCTCCGCGCAGACGCGGATCTTCCGCCTGCCCGGCGGCCTGCTGCTGCCCCCGGTCCTGACCTGCGCGGTGCGACCCGCGGGATCTCGGCACCAGCCTGCGACGGACCACCCGCCCCCGCTCGGCGGGTATCGACACTAGACCGCCGGGATCTACGAGCTGGAGGAGGCACGCGAGCCGCGGCTCGGCGACGTGCCGATCACCACGGATGACACCACGCGTCGTCTCGCTCTACCCCCGCGCGTTCGTGATCCGGACGTGCGCCGACGCGGACGCCACACGCTTTGCGTCGGCTGCGACGCGTCCCGCGACCCTGCGCTGCCGGCCGACTTTGCCGCATTGTCTTTGGCATGTCGGCCGTGGCAGTACTTCCGGCACCATGCGCATCCTTACGGTGCTCCTCTGCGTCGCCACCGTGCTCGCCTCACGCCCCGCCGGCGCCGCGCCCCCCTGCGATGCACGCAAGGTGGCCGCCGCCGCCCGTGCCTGCGGCGAGCTGCTGCGCGGCGAGGGGCGCTTCGCCCGCGACGGGGATGCGATGCGCCGCGCGCGGCGCGTCGCGCTCGCGAGCGATCGCCTGGCAAGGGAGTGGACGGCCGCGGAGGCCGCGGCCGTCGATGCGACCTGCGCTGCCTTCAGCGCAAGCGGCGTGGACACCGCAGACCGGCTCGCCGCGGCGGTGGCCGACGCAGGCGCGAGCCTGCCCGGAAGCGCGCGCTGCCGCGGGGCCGTTCTCGGCACGCTCGCACCGCTCTGCCGGCGGGTGGTTCGCAGCGAGCTGCCCCTACTCGGCGACGCGCCGGGCGCGCACGACGACCGCCAGCTCGTCCTCGCACGCGTCCGTACGAGCCTCGGCCGAGCGCTGCCGCGCACCGAGTGCGGCGGCGGGGGCCCGGGCGCGGCCGATGTCGAGCCGGTGCTGCTGCGTGTCGCGGCGGGGGCGCTGGGTGATGCGACCGTGCGGAGCCTGCGCGCACTCGTGGCCGACGCGGGGCCGGAGATCGGCGTCGCGATCGAGCCCAACGAGGTGGCCTCCGATCCGGTCTACGCCGCGGCCCTCGATCGCGAGGCGACCTCGATCACGGCCGAGAACGTGATGAAGTGGGGACCGATCCACCCGGCGCCCGGCACGTGGGTCTTCGGCCCGGCCGACGAAGTGGTCGCGCGTGCTGAGTCGCAAGGCCAGCGGGTGCGCGGCCACACGCTCGTCTGGGGCGCCCTGCAGCTGCCCGCCTACGTCGAGAACGCGAGCGACGCGGACACGCTGCGCGCGATGATGGCGGAGCACATCGCGACCGTGGCCGGCCGCTACGCGGGCCGCATCGCGCAGTGGGACGTCGTGAACGAGCCGCTCCCGGGATCGCTCGATCCGCCGACCGCCGACGGACTCGACGACAACGTCTTCCGCCGCCTGATCGGGCCTGGCTACGTCGCCGAGGCGCTGCACCTCGCGCGCGCCGCCGACCCGGCCGCGAAGCTCTACGTCAACGAGAACGGCATCGAGGTTCCCGGCCCGCGCCAGGACCGCTTCTTCGCGCTGGTGCAGGACCTGCTCGCCGCCGGCGCGCCGCTCGACGGCGTCGGCTTCCAGGCGCACCTCGGACTGATCCCGATCGGCCAGTACCCCGACGAGGCGACCATCGCCGCCTCGCTGCGGCGCTTCGCCGACCTCGGCCTGAGCGTCGAGCTGACCGAGCTCGACGTGGCGCTCGTGTTCCGCGTGGGCGACCTGCCGAGCCGGCTCGCCTTCCAGGGCGGATACTACCGCTCGGTGATCGCCGCGTGCGCGACGGTTCCCGACTGCGCCGGGGTCACGACGTGGGGGCTCTCGGACCGCCACACCTGGCTGCGCTCCTTCTTCGGCTTCACCGACTGGCCGCTGCCGTTCGACGACGATTGGCGGCGCAAGCCCGCGTACTTCGGCATGCGCGCGGCACTGCTCGAGGCAGCGCTGCGCGGCGATTGACCTCGCCGCGGGTACGCTCAGAGCGTCCCGCGCGCCAGGAGGTCCACCGGGTCCTGCAGCCGCACCATGCCGAGGTAGCCGCCGCCGCGCGGGATCGCGTCGTAGACGGCGTAGCCGAGCAGCTCCTGCGCCTGGCGTGGCAGGGTCGCGGCCTTCGCGGGCGGCACGGCGAGGTAGTTGTTCTCCTCGGTGCGGAGCCAGCCCAGGCAGTAGCTGAGATGCGCGCCGCGACGCGGGATCGTCGTCGTGTTGGCACCGCCGGCGTGGATCACGCCGCCGGTGTAGACGACGGCGGAGCCGGCCGGCATCTCCGCATACGCGATCGCATCGGCTGACGGCGGCTGCTGCACCATCTGCTCGGCCGGGCTCAGCGCGCGGTCGGGCCAGCGGTGGCTGCCCGGCACGAGGCGCGTGGCGCCGTTGTCGCGCGTGAAGTCGACGAACGCGATCACCGAGGCGAGCTGCAGCTCGACGCCGCCGGTGCGCGGCACGTCGCTCCACACCGCCTCGTCGCGGTGCAGCCACTGGTCCTCGGCGCCGGGTCCGCGCTGCAGCAGGTGTCCGATGTTGAGCTGGTAGCGCGCGCAGGCGGGCAGGAGCACGCGGTCGGCGAGCGCCAGCAGCAGCGGCGCGCACATGACGTCGGTCGCGAACGTCCGCGAGATGCCGGCGACGCCGGCCACCTGGCGTGTCTGGCCGCCGTGGAACGCCTCGAGCACCGGGTTGAACATCGGCGGCTGCGCACCGGCGGCGGCGACCGCAGCCTCGACCTCGTCGTTGACGCGCGCGACGACGTCCGCGTCGAGCAGCCCCTCGACGATCGCGGCGCCGTCGTCGCGCAGGGCCGCCTGAACGGCGTCGGGATCGGCGTGTCGCGGGAAGCGCTGCAGCGTGGCGGCCATGCCCCTTGCTACGCCACTCCGGGGCGCCGCGTCGAGCCCGTTCGGCGAGGCGCGCGGCAAGCCGCCCGCGCCCGCCCGCTAGCGCAGACGCGGGATCCGGTCTCCGTGCGCCTCGAGCAGGTCGTCCACGAGCCGCCAGATCTCGTCGAGCGTGAGCTCCGCCGCGGTGAGCGGGTCGAGCATCGCGGCGTGGTAGACGTGCTCGCGCTTGCCGGTCAGCGCGGCCTCGACCGCGAGCGACTGCACGTTCACGTTCGTCATGATCAGCCCGGCGAGCTGCGGCGGCAGGTCGCCGATGCGCTCGGGCTCGACGACGCCGCGGCGCACCGCGCACGGCACCTCCACGCAGCAGCCGGACTGCAGGTTCGTGATCAGATCCTCGTTGCGGACGTTCGCGTGGACGACGCGGGCTTCACCCGTCTCCAGGCTGTCGATGATGCGCGCGCCGTACTCGTGGCTGCGCTCGACGCTCGCGATCGGCTCGTCGCCGCCGAAGAACTCGCGCATCGTGCCCCACAGACCGTCCATGAACTCGCAGCGCGTCAGGTACTCGTCGAGCGGGATGTTGAAGCGCTCGATCAGATCGGGGCGGTCGCGGCGGATGAAGTACGGCACGTACTCGGCGAAGTGCTCGCTCGACTCCGTGACGAAGTACCCGAGCCGGCTCAGCATCTCGTAGCGCACGCGGTTCGTGTCGGGCACGCGGCCGTCGGCGATCACCTGGCGGATCTGCGGGTAGAGGTCTTCGCCGCCGCGCGCGAAGCGGAGGTAGAACGCCATGTGATTGACGCCGGCCGCGGCGTAGTCGATCTCTTCCACCGGCACGCCGATGTCGGCCGCGAGCTGCTCCGCGGTTCCCTGCACGCTGTGGCACAGCCCGAGCGTGCGGACGGACGTCGCGCGCGACAGCGCCCAGCAGCACATCGCCATCGGGTTGGTGTAGTTCAGCAGCCACGCGTCGGGGCAGAGCCGCTGCATGTCGCGAGACAGGTCGAGCAGGACGGGGATCGTCCGCAGCGCCCGCATCACGCCGCCGATGCCGAGCGTGTCGCCGATCGTCTGGCGGAGACCGTGCCGCCTGGGCACGTCGAAGTCGATCACTGTCGACGGCCGGTAGCCGCCGACCTGGATCGCGTTGATCACGTAGCCCGCGCCGGCGAGGGCGTCGCGACGGTCGGTGTGCGCGGTGATGGTCGGGCGCGCGCCGAGCGCCGCCGCGACCTTGTGCGCCATGCGCTCCGCGACCCGCAGGCGCTCGGTGTCGATGTCGACCAGGGCGACGTGCGCGTCCGCGAGTGCCGGGAAGCTCAGCAGATCGCCGAGCAGGTTCTTCGCGAAGACGACGCTGCCGGCGCCGATGAATGCCACCTTGACCATGGCTCCGAGGTACCTTTGTACAGGAGCGCAGTCGGGTTCGAAAAGGGCCTCGCCGGCCGCGACGCGACGCCGCGCCGCCGGCGTCAGACGCGCTCTCCGCGCCGCAGGCGTCAGACGCGCTCTCCGCGCCGCAGGCGTCAGACGCGCTCTCCGCGCCGCAGGCGTCAGACGCGACTCCGCGCCGCAGGCGTCAGACGCGACTCCGCGCCGCAGGCGTCAGACGCGA
>VGTK01000025.1 GCA_016874715.1 Deltaproteobacteria bacterium
AGCGGCGGCGCGGACGCCGCGAGCGGCGGGTAGCGGCGGCGCGGACGCCGCGAGCGGCGGGTAGCGGCGGCGCGGACGCCGCGAGCGGCGGGTAGCGCACCAGACTCTGAAACGCGGGAGGACGTCGATGTCGCAGCAGGCGGTCTACCGGATCTTCGGGTCCGAGCTTTCGCCCTACTCGGTCAAGGTGCGGTCGTACTTCCGCTACAAGCGCATCCCGCACCAGTGGATCATTCGTAGCGCTTCGAACGAAGCGGAGTTCCGCGGGCTCGCGAAGCTGCCGCTCGTGCCGCTGGTGGTCGCTCCCGACGGTACGGCGATGCAGGACTCGACACCGATCATCGAGCACTACGAGGCGATGTACCCCGAGCCTTCGATCCATCCGGCCGACCCGGCACTGGTGTTCCTCTCCGCGTTGCTCGAGGAGTACGGCGACGAGTGGGGCAACAAGCCGATGTTCCACTACCGCTGGTCGGACGAGCCGGATCAGCTGTCGGCGGGCGAACGTCTGGCGCGCAGCATGATGCCCGGCATCGACGAGGCGAGCCTGCCGTCCGCGATCGAGATGGTGCGCTCGCGGATGGTGCCGCGCCTGAACCTGGTCGGGTCGTCGCCGGCCACGCGGGCGACGATCGAGGGCTCCTTCCTGCACCAGCTCGCGATCCTCGAACGCCACCTGACGACCCGGCCCTACCTGTTCGGCGGCCGTCCCGCGTTCGGCGACCTCGGCATGGCAGCCCAGCTGCACCAGTGCTCCACCGATCCGACGGCCGGTGCGCTGCTGCGGGAGCGCGCGCCGCAGGTCCTCGCATGGATCGGCCGCATGCTCGATCCCGGGGACGAGGGCCCGTTCGAGACCTGGCCCGCCCTGGCGCCGACCCTCACCCCGCTGCTGCGCGACGAGGTCGCTGCGGTGTTCTTGCCATGGACCGTGGCCAACGCGGCGGCGCTCGCCGAGGGCAGGGGAGAGGTGTCGCTCGCGATCGGGGGCGTCCCCTTCACGCAGGAGCCGCAGAAGTACCACGCCAAGTCGCTCGCCGCGCTGCGCGCGCGCTACCGGGCGGTCGCGGATCGCGCTGCGCTGGACCCGATCCTGGCCGCGACCGGCTGTCTGGGCCACCTGGCGGCGGGCTGAAATCGAAAATCGATTTCAGCTAACTTCGCGATTGACGTACGCGGGGTTCCTCGCGTGCGTTCGCTGTGGTAGCTTCCGGCGCTGTGGAGGACGCTCCCGGCGACGGGGGTCGGAAGGAGGCTCGCCTTGAAGGGCAACAAGAAGATCATCGACGCGCTGAACGAGCTGCTCACCGGCGAGCTCACCGGCATCAACCAGTACTTCATCCACTCCAAGATGTGCGCCAACTGGGGGTACCAGCGGCTCGCAACGAAGAATCGTGAGGAGTCGATCGGCGAGATGAAGCACGCCGACGACCTCATCGAGCGGATTCTCTTCCTGGACGGGGTGCCGAACCTGCAGCGTCTGAACAAGGTCGCCGTCGGCGAGACGCCGATCGAGCAGCTGCGACTCGACCTCGCGCTGGAATACGACGCGCAGAAGAAGTTCAACCAGGCGATCGCGCTCGTGGTCGAGCTCGGTGACAACGGTACCCGCGAGATGCTCGACGCCATGCTCGAGTCGGAAGAGGAGCACATCGACTGGCTCGAGGCCCAGCTCACCCTGGTCGAGCAGGTGGGCGAGAAGATGTATCTCGCGCAGCAGATCCGCGAGGGGTAGCGGGGCGCGCCACGTCCCCCGTGGCCTGGGGCCCGCCGGTCGGGGCCCTTGAGCGGGGCTCGGCTCAAATGAAATTGACTTTCACTTTCATTTGAGTCACCTTCGGAGGCGTCGAGCGGCAGCAGTCCGTTGCCGCGGAAAGGACGCTGCGATGGAAGAGGCGGTCGCGTTCACGGAGGATCTGCTGCAGGCGTGCCGGGCTCTGGGGCCCGCCCGGGTGGTCATGCGCAACCCGGTCGGCGTCGTCGAGGTCTTCGCCGATCTCGCGCGACTGGAGCTGCGTGACGGTTGGGCGCACCTCTGCACGGAGCCGTTCCACGTGCACCTGCATTGCCACGCGATCGCGCAGGTCTCGTTCCGCGAGCCCGCCGACGCCGTATGCGGCCAGCACCGCGCGCTCTGGTTCGGCGACCGCCGCGGAGTGCCGCTGCTGCTCCTGATCCTCGACCGCGCGCGCGGCGAGGCCGCGACCGAGCAGGCACGCATCTTCGACGACCTGCGCGCACGGCACGGCGCGACGCGAGCGCTGATCTCACTCGACGAGCTGCCGCCCCGTCCCGCATTGAACTGAGCCGGCGGCGCTGCTCGCCTGCGAGCCTGCGTCCCGTTATGAGCGTGGGCGATGGGGATCCTGGGCAGCCGCGTCGACCGCAGCTCCGATGCGTTCCGTCGCAACCGCGAGGGGATGCTCGCGAAGCTGGCCGAGCTCGACGCGCAGGTCGCGCTCGCCTGTGCCGGCGGCGGTCCGAAGTACCTCAAGCGCCACCACGAGCGCGGCAAGCTCCTGCCGCGCGAGCGCATCGAGCTGCTGCTCGATCGCGACGCGCCGTTCCTCGAGCTGTCGCCGCTCGCGGCGGCCGGGACGGATTACGTCGTCGGGGCGAGCGTGGTGACCGGCATCGGCGTCGTGTCGGACGTCGAGTGCGTGCTGATCGCGCACGACCCGACGGTGCGCGGCGGCGCCACCAATCCGTTCGGGCTCAAGAAGGCGCTGCGCGCAATGGACGTCGCGCGCGAGAACCGCCTGCCACTGGTCAACCTGGTGGAGTCGGGCGGAGCGGACCTGCCGCGGCAGTCGGAGATCTTCGTCCCCGGCGGTGCGACCTTCCGCAACCTCACGCAGCTGTCGGCGCTCGGCGTGCCGACGATCGCCCTGGTGTTCGGCAACGCGACCGCGGGTGGCGCATACCTGCCAGGCCTCTGTGACTACACGGTGCTGGTGCAGGGCCAGGCCAAGGTCTTCCTTGGTGGCCCGCCGCTGGTGAAGATGGCGACCGGCGAGATCGCCGACGACGAGGAGCTCGGTGGCGCGGAGATGCACGCGCGCGTGTCGGGCGTCGCGGACCACCTCGCGCTCGACGAGCGCGACTGCTTGCGGATCGGCCGTGAGATCGTCGCGCGGCTCAACTGGCGCAAGCACGGCCCCGGACCGACCGAGCGCGCCGACGAACCGATCCACGACGCGGAGGACCTGCTCGGGCTCGCGTCCCTCGACCTCCGGCTGCCGATCGACGCGCGCGAGGTGGTCGCGCGGCTGGTCGACGGTAGCCGGTTCGACGAGTTCAAGCCGCTCTACGGGGCCAACCTGGTCACGGGTTGGGCGTCGATCCACGGTTTTCCGATCGGCCTGCTCGCGAACAACGTTGGTATCCTGTTCTCGGAGGAGGCCGAGAAAGCCGCACAGTTCATCCAGCTCGCGAACCGGAGCGAGGTACCGCTGATCTTTCTGCAGAACACCACCGGCTACATGGTGGGTAAGGCCTACGAGCAGCGCGGCATCATCAAGGACGGCTCGAAGATGATCAACGCCGTGTCGAACAGCCGCGTGCCGCACGTGACGCTGGTCATCGGCTCGAGCTACGGCGCGGGCAACTACGGCATGTGCGGCCGTGCCTACGACCCGCGATTCCTGTTCAGCTGGCCGAACAGCAAGACCGCGGTCATGGGCCCGCAGCAGCTGGCGGGCGTGCTGTCGATCGTGGCGCGGCAGGCGGCCGTGGCGGCCGGGCAGGCGGTGGACGACGAGAAGGACGCGTTTCTGCGCAAGGCGGTCGAGGAGCAGATCGAGCGCGAGTCGCTGGCCGCGTTCAACTCGGCACGTCTCTACGACGACGGCATCATCGATCCGCGGGACAGCCGCACGGTTCTCGGCATCGCGCTGTCGGCGTGCCACTCCGCCGAGGTGCGCGGTGCGCGCGCCTTCGGCGTGTTCCGGATGTGAGCGTACGCGCATGAGCACGGACGCCCCCATCAAGCCGATTCGCAAGCTGCTGGTCGCCAACCGAGGCGAGATCGCTCGCCGTGTGATGCGGACCTGCCGGGAGATGGGCATCGCGACCGTCGCGGTGTTCTCCGATCCCGACCGCGGCGAGCCGTTCGTGGCCGAGGCCGATGAGGCCGTCGCGCTCGGCGGAGCGACGCCGGCGGAGTCGTACCTGCGCGGCGCCGCGATCGTCGCCGCGGCACGCGTGACCGGGGCCGACGCGGTTCATCCGGGCTACGGCTTCCTCTCGGAGGACGCGCGGTTCGCCCGCCTCTGCCAGGATGCGGGCATCACGTTCGTCGGTCCGCCGCCCGATGCGATCGCGGCGATGGGCTCGAAGCTCGAGGCGAAGCGCGTCGCAGTCCGCTGCGAGGTGCCGCAGCTCGCGTCCCGCGAGCTCCGTGACGCGAGCGCCGCCGCGCTCGACGCTGCGGTGCGTGAGCTCGGGCTGCCGCTCCTGGTGAAGGCGTCGGCCGGCGGCGGCGGCCGCGGGATGCGTATCGTGCGCCGGCGCGCCGATCTCGACGACGCGCTCGCGAGCGCGCGGCGCGAGGCGTCGAGCGCCTTCGGCGACGACACGGTCTTTCTCGAGCCCTACGTCGACTCGCCACGCCACGTCGAGGTGCAGATCTTCGCCGACGCGCACGGCAACGTGGTGCACCTCTTCGAGCGCGAGTGCTCGATCCAGCGGCGGTATCAGAAGATCGTCGAGGAGGCGCCGTCGACCGCGCTCGACGAGCCCCTGCGCGCGCGCATGGGCGAAGCCGCGGTGCGCCTCGCGCGCGAGATCGGCTACCTGGGCGCCGGAACCGTGGAGTTCCTCCTCGCGCCGGACGGCCGGTTCTACTTCCTCGAGGTGAACACCCGGCTGCAGGTCGAGCACCCGGTCACCGAGTGCATCACGGGGCTCGATCTGGTGCGGCTGCAGATCGAGGTCGCCGAGGGGCACGCCCTGCCGGCGGCGGCGCTCGCGCCCAGCCGCGCGGGGCACGCGATCGAGGCCCGGCTCTACGCCGAGGTCGCCAGCGAGGAGGGTCTTCGACCGGCGACCGGTACCGTGCACCGCTTCCGCTTCGCCGAGCAGCCCGGGCTCCGCCTCGATGCGGGAGTCGCCGACGGGTCGGTCGTCGGTGTGCACTACGATCCGATGCTCGCGAAGGTGATCGCGCATGCGCCGACGCGGACGGAGGCAGCGCGCGTGCTGGCCCGCGCGCTGCGCCGCATGCAGCTGCACGGTGTCGGCAACAACCGCGACCTGCTGGTCGGCATCCTCGAGCACCACGAGTTCCTGGCCGGTGCGACCGACACGCATTTCCTCGAGCGCCATTCGCCGGCCACGCTGGCGGCGCGGGCGCGCGACGCTTCTGCGGAGAGGGCTCTCGCGGTCGTCGCGGCGCTCGCAGGGCAGGCGGAGCGGCGCCGCGCGGCGCGCGTGCTGCGCACCGTGCCGTCGGGCTGGCGCAACGTGGCCGCCGTGCCGATGCGTGTCGAGCTCGCGACCGACGAGCGTACGTATGCGATCGCCTACCGGCTCGCGCGGAGCGGGATCGAGGTCGAGGTCGGCGGTGAGGCGCTCGAGGGGTTCGTGTTGCACCAGGCGACGCCGTCGTGCGTCGTGCTCGAGATCGCGGGGGTCGTGCGCCGCTTCGCCGTCGAGCGGTTCGGCGAGCAGGTGTTCGTCGACGGCGCGCTCGGCAGCGTCTGCTTCCGTGAGCTGCCCCGTCACCCGAGCGGCGAGGTCGAGCTGGCGCCGGGCTCGCTCGTGGCGCCGATGCCGGGCATCGTGCTGCGCGTGCACGTGGCCGTGGGGGACTCGGTCGCCCTGAACGACGAGCTGCTCGTGCTCGAGGCGATGAAGATGGAGCATCGCATCAGCGCGCCGGTCGCGGGAACCGTCGCGTCGATCCACGTCGCTGCCGGCGACAGCGTGGCCGCCGGCACGCCGCTGATCGTGCTCGCGGCGGAAGAAGCAGGCCCGGGAGACGCGGAAGAAGCAGGCCCGGGAGACGCGGAAGAAGCAGGCCGGGGGGACGCGGAAGAAGCAGGCCCGGGAGACGCGGAAGAAGCAGGCCGGGGGGACTAACGATGGCTGAGGCGGTGCTGTACGAGAACGACGGTCCGGTGGCGTGGATCACGATCAACCGGCCCGAGGCGCGCAACGCGCTCAACCAGGCCGTGCGTTCCGGGCTGTGGGACGGCCTGCGCCGCTTCGTCGCCGACGAGGCCAGCTCCGTGCTGGTGCTGACCGGGGCCGGCGAGGACGTGTTCTGTGCGGGTGCCGACCTCAAGGAGATGGCGGAGCTGAAGCTGGAGGTACCGCCCCCCGACTACGCTCCCTACCTCGGGCGGAACATCACCGTGCCGAAGCCGGTGATCGCGGCGGTGAACGGAGCGGCGCTCGCGGGCGGCTTCCTGCTCGCACAGATGTGCGACCTCTGCGTCGCGGCGGATCACGCGCGCTTCGGGATCACCGAGGCCCGCTGGGGGCGCGGCGCGCCCTGGGCGGCACCGCTGCCCTGGCTCATCCCGCCGCGGGTGGCGCTCGAGCTGCTCATGACCGCCGAGCCGATCGACGCGCGGCGGGCGCTCGAGATCGGGCTCGTGAACCGTGTCGTACCGGCGGCGCAGCTGCGCGAGGCGACGCAGTCGATGGCGCTGCGCATCGCGGCGAACGCGCCGCTGTCGGTGCGCGCGTCGAAGGCGCTGGTGTACGCATCGGCGTCGCTCGGCTGGGCTGCCGGGCTCGAGGAGGGGGACCGCCTCTTCGAGCCGGTCTACCGGAGCGAGGACGCGCAGGAGGGACCGCGTGCGTTCCGCGAGAAGCGCACGCCGCGCTGGACCGGACGCTGAGGGCGAGCGCATGAGCCGGCCGAGGGCAGAGGCGCCCGTCCGGATCGCCAACTGCAGCGGCTTCTTCGGCGATCGCCTCGCGGCCGCACGCGAGATGCTCGAGGGCGGTCCGATCGACTACCTGACGGGCGACTACCTCGCCGAGCTGACCATGCTGATCCTGTGGAAGGCGCGCGCCAAGGACCCGACGCTCGGCTTCGCCGCCACGTTTCTCCGGCAGATGGAGGACGTGCTCGGGCTCGCGGTCGAGCGCGGCGTGCGGATCGTCGTCAACGCGGGCGGGCTCAATCCCGCGAGCCTCGCCGACCGCGTTCGTGCACTCGCCGGCAAGCTCGGCATCGCGGCGCAGGTGGCGCACGTCGAGGGCGACGATCTGCTGCCGCGGCTCGGCCAGCTGCAGGCGCAGGGCGTGACGCTCGCTCACCTCGAGACCGGGCGCGCGCTCGCCGAGGCGGGCGTCACGCCCGTGACCGCGAACGCGTATCTGGGCGCGTGGGGCATCGTCGCGGCGCTCGAGACCGGCGCCGACGTCGTGATCTGCCCGCGGGTCACCGATGCCTCGCTGGTGGTCGGTCCGGCTGCGTTCCACTTCGGCTGGCAGCAGGACGACCGGGACCGTCTCGCGGGCGCGGTCGTCGCCGGTCACATCATCGAGTGCGGCCCGCAGGCGACCGGCGGCAACTACAGCTTCTTCCGCGAGATCCCCGGCCTCGAGCACCCGGGCTTCCCGATCGCCGAGATCGCCGCCGACGGCAGCTCGGTGATCACCAAGCACCCCGGCACCGGTGGTGCCGTGACGGTCGGTACGGTCACCGCCCAGCTGCTCTACGAGATCGAGGGGCCGCGTTACCCGAACCCGGACGTCGTCGCGCGATTCGACAGCGTCACGCTCTCGCAGGAGGGTCCGGACCGGGTTCGTGTGTCCGGGGCGTGCGGCGAGCCGGCGCCGCGCGAGGCGAAAGTCTGCATCAACTACCTCGGCGGCTTCCGCAACGGCATGACGTTCGTACTGACCGGGCTCGAACTCGAGGAGAAGGCGGCACTGGTGCGGCGCTCCCTGTTCGCCGCGCTCGGCGGCGAGGAGCGCTTCGCGAGCGTGGACGTACGGCTGGTCCGCAACGACAAGGCCGACGCGCCGAGCAACGAGGAGGCGACCGCGTACCTGCGCGTCACCGTCAAGGATCCCGACGCCGCGAAGGTCGGGCGCGCGTTCGCCAACGCCGCGGTCGAGATGGCGCTGGGCAACTACCCCGGCTTCTTCGCGACCACCCCGCCGTCGTCCGAGAGCCCCTTCGGTGTCTACTGGCCCGCACTCGTGCCGCGGACGTGGATCGACGAGGTGGTGGTCACGCACGACGGACGGCGCATCGCGATCCCGGCTCCGGCGGGCGCCGGGACCACCGCCGACGTCTCGGTTGCCGCGCCGCCGCTTCCGGCGGCGCCGCGTGGGGCGACGGATCGGCGACCGCTGGGGACCCTCTTCGGGGCCCGGTCCGGCGACAAGGGCGGCAACGCGAACGTCGGGGTCTGGGCGCGGACCCCGGAGGCCTACGCGTGGCTGCGCGCGTTTCTCGACGAGGAGCGCTTCCGCGGGCTCGTGGCGGACGCGGCGAGCCTCGAGGTGCGGCGCTACGAGCTGCCGAACATCCTGTCGCTCAACTTCGTCGTGGTGGGGCTGCTCGGGGATGGGGTCGCGGCCTCGACGCGCGCGGATCCGCAGGCGAAGGGTCTCGGTGAGTATCTGCGCTCGCGACTCGTCGACCTGCCGGTGGAGTTGCTGGCCGGCTGACCAGGGTCGCGCCCGGGCAGGTCACGAGGCGGCCCGTGCGGGTGACGCCGGATCTCCGCGGCGGCGCAGCCCGGCGCGCTCGTAGACCGCGTCGATGACGCGCATGTTGGCGATCGAGTCCTCGGGAGCGGTCGGGATCGTCGCGCCGCTTCGGACCCGCGCGACGAAGGCGCGCAGCTGGTGCGTGTACGTCGCGTCGCCACTCACGCGCTCCTGGCGCGTGCCGTCGACGGTGTGCACCGTGAGACGATGGTAGACGTGCGGCAGGATCGGGTTGAACACGCGCATCTCGCCGCGGTCGCCGCGCACGTGGACGCGGACGCGGAAGAGCGTACCCGACAGCAGCGAGCAGCTCATCCGACCGATGGTCCCGTCGGGGAAGCGCATCTCTGCCTCCATGTAGCGATCGACGTCGGGGCCCATGAGCAGCGCGCGCGCGCGGAGCACCTCGGGCTCGGCGGCGCCGAGGTGGCGCAGCATGTGGATCGCGTAGCAGCCGGTGTCCATCGTGGCGCCGCCGCCCAGCGCGTAGTCGAATCGGATGTTGCCTGGTGACGGAAGCGGGATGCAGAAGGACGTCTCGATGTCGCGCAGGCGCCCGAGCTCGCCGCTCTCGATCACCTGCCGCATGCGCGCGGCGAGCGGGTGGTATCGCCAGTGGAACGCCTCCATCAGGACTCGCCCGGTGCGTGACGCGGCCTCGGCCATCCGCTCGGCCTCGGCCGCGTTCGAGGCGAGCGGCTTCTCGCAGAGGACGTGCTTGCCTGCCTCGAGCGCGCGGATCGTCCACTCCGCGTGCAGCGCGTTCGGCAGCGGGTTGTAGATCGCCTCGATGTCCTTCGCCCGCAGCATGGCGTCGTACGAAGGGTAGGCGCGCTCTACGCGGTACTTGATGGCGAAGTCGCCGGCGCGCTGCGGCTCGCGCGCGGCGACGCCGGCCAGCACGACCTCCGGCACGGCTCGCGCCGGGCGCACCAGCGCCATCGGGGTGATCTTCGCAGCACCGAGGATGCCGATGCGGAGCGGGGCGTCCGTGTCCTGGGGGGGCTCGTGGGTGTCGTTGGGGATCGAATCCATGCTCCGCTGGATATCAGAGACCGAGGATCTTCGTGTAGCGGTCGAGTCGCGTCACGTCGCCGGCCTGGATGCGCTTTGCGTGCATCCCGACCATCGCCATCCGGCTCCGGATGAAGGAGGTCGCGGCAACGAGCTTCGACGGGTCGACCTCCGCCTGCAGGAGCAGCTCTGCCGCGACCACGACGTCGATGATCATGTCGCAGACGTGCTTGGCGTTGAGAATGGCGTAGCTCGGGTCGGTCATCAGCCCCGGCAGCGAGTCGTTGATCGCCTTGATGCCCTCGTGGACGTGGCGCGTCTCCTCGGGGAAGCGCTCGTCGAGGTGCGCGAGCTCCGCGTTGGTGGCGTCGAGTGCGGTGAACAGCGCGCCCTTGCTCATCTCGCGCAGCGCGAAGCTCGCCTGGATCTCCGAGGTGCCCTCGTAGATCGTCGTGATGATCGCGTCCGAGTGGTAGTGGCCCGCGACCGACTCGGCCATGTAGCCGATGCCGCCGTGGATCTGGATGCCGTTGCGCGTGACGCGCGTCGCGACCTCCGTACCGATGTACTTGCAGAGCGGCGTGAAGAAGCGGATGAGCGCCATGTTGCGCTCGTGCTCCTCCTGCAGCGCCGTCCGGTCACCGGCATCGTCGCGGCCGCTCGCGAGGTAGGCTGCGAGCGCATCGGTGAGGTCGATCATGGCGCAGGTGCGGTAGAGGAGGGCGCGCGCGGCGTTGATGTCGAGCGCCATGGTCGTGAGCATCGACTTCACGAGCGGCTGCTGGACGATCGGCTGGCCGAACTGCACACGCTCGAGCGCGTACGAGCGCGCTTTTCGGAACGCCGCCTCGGCGATGCCGATGCCCTGCGCCGCGACGCCGATGCGCGCCTGGTTCATCAGGTCGAGCATGGCGCGGAAGCCGTTGCCGCGCTCGCCGAGCAGGAAGGCCTCCGCATGGTCGAACTCGATCGCGCACGTCGGCGAGCCGTGGATGCCCATCTTGTTCTCGACGCGGGTCACGGCGACGGTGTTCCGCGTGCCGTCCGGCAGCTCGACCGGGCACAGCATGAGGGACAGGCCGTTCGTCGTGCCCTTCGACTGGTCGTAGGTCGCGCCGTCGCGCGCGAGCACGAGGTGCACGCCGGACCCGCCGTTGGTGATGAAGATCTTGCTGCCGTCGACGAAGTAGCGACCGTTCTCCTCCGTCACGCGGGTGGCGATGGCGCCCAGGTCGGAGCCGGCCTGCGGCTCGGTGAGGTCCATGCACCCCTGCAGCTCGCCGGCCGCGAAGCGCGGCAGGTAGCGCTGCTTGAGCTCGTCGCTGCCGTACTTCTGGATGTCGCCCGCGACGCCGGCCTGCAGGCCGAGGATGGTCATCAGGCTGGTGTCGGCGCGCGAGACCATCTCGAGGTAGTGCGAGTTCAACAGGATCGGCAGGCCGAACCCGCCGAAGTCGGGGCTGAGCGTCAGGCAGACCAGGCCGGCGCCGCGCAGCTTGTCGTAGCCGGCGGCGATGTGCGGCGGGACGGCCACGATGCCGTCCTCGAGGCGCACTTCCTCGTGCCAGTGCCCGAGCGCGCCTGCCTCGATGTCCGCGCAGATGTCGCCGCACGTGCCGAGGATCGAGCGGTACGTTTCGATCTCGGCGTCGATCTCGATGTCGGCACCGCGCAGGAGGTGGAAGTATCGCGTCCAGTCGACGCGGTGGTCGATGAACAGCTTCATGTCCGGATGGAAGAATCCGTGCGCCATTTGTCGGCGACCCTATCATGCGGCGCGTCATGGCCAAGCCGCGAATCTCGGGCCGTGCTCCGCGGCGGCCGTGCGGTGTCGTGATGGCCGGCCGCGCCGCTCGGCAGGCCCGGGCCGTGCGACCCGGGCTCGCGCGACCGGTTGTCCGGCGCGGGGCCCCGGACAGGGCACCTGCCGGGGGCCGGCGGGACGTCGCCCTCGGTGCCCGGTGGCGAAGGGTCCGCGAGGCCTCGTCCGCTTGACCAGCTTGTCGTGAGCGGGCACGATTGTTAGCTCCCGGCGTGGCGCCCGTGCTCGGTCGCCGGTCCGGAGCAGCGTGCGATACGAAGCTCGAACCCGAGGAGGTCGATTGATGTCTGTCCGACGCGTAACCGCGATGCTCGGTCTGCTGGTGCTGCCTGGCCTTCTGATGGTCTTCGGGGCGAGCGCCGCAGAGCAGGACACGCTGGTCAAGTATTACCGGAAGAAGAACAACGTCCCGCCCAGCGAGACCGTCACCGTCAAGGACGTGAACGACTCGCCGATCAAGGGCGCCAAGCAGGGCGTCGTCGAGGTCGGCACGGCACCGCGCGTCCGCCAGGTGCCGTTCACCAGCTCGGCCGACTTCCGCTACGTGGTCTTCGCCGAGGTCGACGACGTCACCATCGACCCGTCCAAGGCGGTGATGGCGAAGGTGGCACTCAAGAACGAGCTCTGCCGTGGCCCGAAGGACGCGAAGGTCACCATCATCGAGTACTCGGACTTCCAGTGCCCGTTCTGCACCAAGGGCTACACCACGCTGGAGAACGAGGTGCTGCCGGCGTACAAGGACAAGGTCCGCTTCTGCTACAAGCACCTGCCGCTGCCCTTCCACCCGTGGGCGGAGCCGGCCGCGATCGCGATGGAGTGCATGAAGGCGCAGAGCGCCGATGCCGCCTGGAACGTCTACAAGGGCTACTTCGAGAAGCAGAAGGACGTGACGCCGGCGAACGTGAAGGAGAAGGCCCTCGAGTTCGCCGCCGCCGACAAGATCGACAAGGCGAAGTTCGACAAGTGCTACGACGACAAGGAGACCGCTGCGAAGGTCAAGGCCGACAAGGACGAGGCGACGTCGCTCGGCCTATCCGGTACCCCGTCGTTCGTCATCAACGGCCGCATGGTGAGGGGCGCGCAGCCCGCCGCCACCTTCAAGGCCGTGATCGACGACGAGCTCGCCTCGTCGAAGTGAGTAGGGCCGGGGGTGTGCCGGGCTCCCGGCACGCCCCCGGCGCCTGGCGTCTCCTGGAGCCAGCCGGGTTCTTCCTTCCTCTCGGCCGGCATGGCCGATGCCGTCCCGGGTGTTAAACACGCCCGGTCCGAGCGGCTCGCCATGCTTCACGAAGACCCCGACGTCCTCACGGCCAACGCCGCGTTCTATCGCGCGTTCGCCGATCGCGACCTCGACGCCATGGACGCGTTGTGGGCGCGCTCGGCGCGCGTGGCGTGCATCCACCCGGGCTGGCGGGCCTTGCACGGGCGTGACGCGGTCATGGAGAGCTGGCGTTCCATCCTCGGCAGCTCCGATGCGCCGGACATCGTCTGCTCGGGGGAATCGGTGATCCCGGGCGAGACGGTCGCGGTGGTCCTCTGCGTGGAGTCGCTGCGCGGCGGGTCGCTCGCGGCGACCAACGTCTTCGTCCGCGAGGGTGGCGAGTGGCGGATCGTGCACCACCACGCTGGTCCGATCGCGCCGGGAGGCGACACTGGCGGCGACGCCGAGCCGCCCCGGTTCTTGAACTGAGCGGCGTGGAATCGAGCAGCGTCGTCGATGGGACCACGGGTCGGCAGCGTCGAGCGAACGGAGCAGCGATGGGCATGAGATGGTGTTCCACCGTGTCGGAGAAGCGGGCGCTGGACGAAGCCGCGCGCGAGGCGTGCGCGACGCTGCGGGGCGATCTCGCCGGTGAGCGGGCGCACCTCGTGATCGCCTTTGTGTCGGAGCACCACCGCACGGCGTACCGCGAGCTGGCGCCGCTACTCGCGGCCGAGCTCGGTGGTGCGCTGCTGATCGGCTGCACGGCACGCAGCGTGATCGGCGGCGGCCGCGAGATCGAAGACAGCCCCGCCCTGTCGCTCACCGCCGCGACGCTCCCGGGCGTCGAGCTGACTCCGTTTTACCTCGACGTCGAGCAGATCCCGGAACCCGGCGCTCCCGCCGCGGACTGGGCACGCGCGTGCGGCCTCGGCACCGGGGCGGATGCCCACTTTCTACTGCTCGCCGACCCGTTCTCGTTCGACGTTGAGCGTCTGATCAGGGGTCTCGACGGTGCGTTCCCGGCGAGCAAGAAGCTGGGTGGCGTCGCGAGCGGAGGTCGCACCCCAGGTGACAACGCGCTGTACCTCGGCAACCGCGTGCACCGCGCCGGGCTGGTGGGCGTGGCACTCGCCGGCGACATCGAGCTGGACACCATCGTCGCGCAGGGCTGCCGCCCGATCGGCATGCCGCTGTTCGTCACGCGCTGCCGCGAGAACGTCCTGCAGGAGCTCGACGGCCGTCCGGCGCTGGAGGTCCTCCAGGAGCTGTACGAGACCCTGTCCCCCGACGACCAGGATCTGTGCGGCGGATCGCTCTTCCTCGGCATCGAGATGAAGGGTGCGCAGGGCGAGTACCAGCAGGGCGACTTCCTGATCCGCAACCTGCTGGGATCCGATCCCGATGTGGGGACGCTCACCATCGGTGCCGTGCTGCGACCGTTGCAGGTCGTGCAGTTCCACCTGCGCGACGCGCGCACGTCCGCCGAGGACCTCGAGCGGCGGCTCGCGGTCTACGGGCATGAGCGCGATGCCGCTGCGGCGCGCGGTGCGGTGCTGTTCTCGTGTCTCGGGCGCGGCGCACACCTCTACGGGCGGCCGAACCACGACAGCGAGGTGCTCAAGCGGCACCTGGGCGACGTCGCGCTCGGCGGGTTCTTCTGCAACGGCGAGATCGGCCCGGTGCAGGGCACGACGTTCCTGCACGGCTACACCAGCGCGTTCGGCATCTTCCGCGAGCGCCGGGCCGCGCGCACGCCGCGTGGCCGAGCGTAGCCGGGCAGGCGATGAGCTAGTCGCCCACGTAGCCGAGCGCCCGCAGGGATTCGTGGGTGCGGGCGTCGACGGGTGCCGTGGCGCCCGCCGGTGGTGTCGGGCCGTTCCCGCCGCCGGTCCGGTCGTCGAGCAGCGCGCGCAGGCGCGCGCTCGCGTCGCGGTGCGAGGCGAGGAGTGCTGCGTCCGCGGCGCGCGCCGGGCGCCTGCGCAGGCGCGGCCGATCCTCGCCAGGGTCGCTCGCGAGGTCGAAGAGCTCGTGCCCGTGGTCCGCGCGAAGATACTTCCACGCTCCGTGCCGGACGCCCTGCGCGCCCTTGGCGAGCCACGAGAAGAACAACGGGCGGTGACGCGGCAGGTCGTGCCCGGTGAACGCGGCGGCCAGGCTCGTGCCCTGAGCGGCAGCGAGCGGGGCCGCGCCGGCGAGGGCCACGACGGTCGGCGCCACGTCGACGATGCTCGACGGGGCATCGACCCGCAGGCCTGCGGGGATGCCGGGGCCGCGCAGCACCAGCGGGATCCGTAGCTGCTCCTGGTGGCCCGCGTAGCCGTGATCGACGGCGCCGTGCTCGCCGAAGGCCTCGCCGTGATCGGAGAGCAGCACGACGAGCGTCCGTCCGGCAACGCCGAGCCGGTCGAGCTCCGCGAGCAGGGAGGCGACCAGATCGTCGGCCTCGCGGATGGTGCGATCGTAGGCGTCCATCGGCGGGCGCTCCGCCGGCGTCACGCGCGGGTCGAGAGGCAGAGTCTGCCAGTCCGAGGCCGGTGCGAACCCCGCGTAGCGCTCCGCCGCGACGTACGGCTTGTGGGTCTTGTACGTGTGCAGGAAGAGGAAGAAGCGGTGGTCGGCGTTGGTCCGCAGGAACGTGATGCCGTCCTCGAAGGTCCTGTGCCCGCGCTCGCGTTCGGCGTAGGCGCGCTCGACGAAGCGGTCGAAGCCGAACCAGAAGCCGAACGCGCCGGCGATCATCGCATCCTCGGTGAACCCCGCCGTGACGAGGCCGGCGTCGCGCAGCGACTCGGTCAAGAGCAGCGCGGTCGTATCGGCCCGGAGGCGCCCCGCCTCGGGCTGGGCTGCCGGATAGAGGCTGGTGAAGAGGCTCAGGTGGGCGACGTCGGTGCGCGGAAACGTCGTGCTGACGTCGGTGAACGTCGTGCCGCCGGCGATGAGGCGGGCGTCGATGCTTGGCGACGTCGGCCGTGGGTAACCGTAGCCCGAGACATGGTCCGCGCGCAGGGTGTCGAGCGAGATCAGGATGACGTTCTCGGCAATCGGATGCGCACGCGGCGGCTGCGGTGCGAACAGCATGGGCTCGGCCCAGGCCGCCGAACGCACCGCGCCCCCCTCCGGCGTGGTCGTCTCGAGGCGGAGGCGACAGCCGCGTCCGGGCGGCAGGTCGCGCGTCGCGTCGTGCCACGCGAGCTCGCCGGGCGTCAGCGTCTCGTCGACCAGGCGGGTCTCGACGCCTTCACACAGCAGCGCCGCGCGCAGGCGTGCCGGGCCGGCGCTGCCGGCCGTGAGCCCGTAGCCGAGCCCCAGGCTCGCGCCAGACGGAACGTCGAACGCCGCGCTGGTCACGCTTGCCGGCTGCGGTAGAAGCGCGCGCACGTCGAGGTTGAGTCGTCCCTCCGAGGTTGCAATGGGCGCCACCTCGAGGACGGCATCTCCGGCGCCGCTCGCGTCGCGCGACAGGGTCCAGCGCGTCTCGACGGGGGCGTGAAAGGTCTCCGTCGCGAGGAAGTCGAAGACCTCCGGCGCGACCTCGCCGGTGATCGGCACGAGCTGTGCCTCGACGCGGAAGGCGTCGTCGGGCAGGGCACGCGCGGCCTCGGGGACCTCGATGTCGCGGCGGGCGCGGCCGCCGTCGAGGGCGACGCCGCGCACCGTCGCGACGTCGAGCACGAGCGGTCCGAGAGCCACGGTGCGTGCCTCGTCGCCGATCTTGACGACCGGGCGGTGCGGCGGTGCCACGGGCACGAGCCCGAAGTCCTGCGCGGTGAGCCGGCGTGCCACGGCGAGCGGTGCGAGGGGCGAGTCGGACCGTGCGCGGGATGCGGGCCGGTCACCGCACGACGTGCCCGCAAGAGCGACTGCGGCGGTCAGCGCGACGACGGTGGCGCGCAACGAGCGGGAGCTGGACATTGCGTTCACTCGACGTAGCCCAGCGCCCGGAGCGACTCCATCATCACCTCGGTGGCGACCGTGCCCTGGCGCCGTTCGCCCTCCGTCGTGAGTGCCGAGCGCCGAGCGGCTTCGGCGCTCTCCGCCGCGGCGAGGACGGCGCGCTGCGCGGCGAGGAGCTCTGCGTCGTCGAGCGGACGACGCTCGCCAGGGTCGAGCACGAGGTCGTACAGCTCCGGCGACGGCGCCGCCTCGAGCAGCTTGACGGACCCGTGGCGGACACCGCGTGCCTGCCCGCCGATCCACAGAAACGGCAGGGCGCGCGGCTCGGGCGTGGCGCCCCCGGTGAAGAGCGGGCGCAGGCTCCGGCCCTGCGTGTCGAGCGGCGGCAGGCCGAGCAGGTCGAGCAGTGTCGGCAACACGTCGGTGATGCTCGACGGCGCCGCGACGCGGCGTCCTGCCGGGACCCCCGGGCCGCGCAGGATCAGCGGGATGCGCAGCTGCTCCTGGTGTCCGCCGAAGCCGTGCCCGACGAGCCCGTGCTCGCCGAACGCCTCGCCATGATCCGAGACCAGCACGACGTGCGTGTCGTCGGCGAGGCCGAGACGGTCGAGCTCCGCGAGAAACCCCGCGACCTGGTCGTCGGCCTCGCGGATCGCCCGGTCGTACGCATCGACGGCGCCGCGGTGCTCGGGCGGGACGCCGCGCGTGGCCAGCGGGCCGTCCCAGTCCCGCGGATCGGCGAAGCGCCCGTACGCCGGCGACGACACGTAGGGCGCGTGGACCTTGTAGGTGTGCAGGAAGAGGAAGAAGCGCCGGCCGCGGTTCCGGCGGAGAAAACGCGCACCGTCGGCGAAGGTGGCAGCGCCACGTGCCTCGGCGACCAGCGGTCGCTCGACGAAGCGGTCGAAGCCGAACCAGAAGCCGAACATGCCGGCGAGGAGCGCATCCTCGGTGTACGCTCCGGTGACGTAGCCCGCGTCGCCCAGCGCTTCGGCGAGCATCGTCGCTGGAGTCCACGCGTCGAGCACCCCGGGGCGTGGCAGGGTGCCGGCGAAGAGCCCGGTCATCAGGCTCATGTGGCCCGGGTTGGTGAGCGGGAACGTCGTGCTGACGTCCTCGAAGACGGTGCCGCGGGCGGCGAGGCGGGCATCGATCTGCGGCGACGTCTCGCGTGGGTAGCCGTACGCGGACAGATGGTCGGCGCGCAGGGTGTCGAGCGAGATCAGAACGACGTTGCGCCGAACCGGTGCCCCGCGCGCGACGCGCCCGAGCAGTAGCGGCGTTGCCCACACACCGGTGCCGGCATCGGCCGCCGGGCCGGCGACGCGGAGACGCAGCCGGCAGTCGTCGCCGGCACGCGGCAGATCGAACGCCGCGTCGTGCCAGTGGGCCGTCCGCCGCGCGTCGCTCGAGAGACGCTCTTCGAGCAGGATGAGGGTCGCGCGTCCCTCGCACGTGAGCTCCGCGCGAAACGTGCTCGTGCCCGCCGGATCGTCGAGCGGGCGGGCGAGGCCGAAGGCCAGCAGCAGACGCGAGCCGGCCGTGACCGGGAACGGCTTGCTCACCAGGTCGGTCGCGGCCCGGCCCATCGACTGGATCTGCACCTCCAGCGTCGTCGAAGGGTCGGCGCCGGGCTCGTCGACCTCGATCGTCACACGGCCCGGATCGTCCGGCGCACGCAGGAGTCGCCAGCCGGAGTCGCGCCGCACGAAGTGGATCGCCGCCGCACCGAGCGCGATCTCGTCGCCGCCGGGAACGGGGCGGACGTGCTTGGTGGCCAGCAGGAGCGCGTCGTCGGGCGCGCTGCTCGCCTCGGCGTCGAGCTGGACGGTGAAGCGCGCGCGGCCCTGGCGGATGGGGATCGCACGCTTGTGCGCGAGCACGCGGATGACGGGAGCATCGACCACCGGGCGCACCTCGTCGCCGATGGCAAGCATTGTGGGACGTCCGTGGCCCGCGTCGCGGCCGAACGCCGCTGGGTCGAGGCGAAGGGCCACCTCGACGAGCGCCCCGTCGCGCGCGCATCCGGCCGCGACGGCTACGAGCAGGACGGTGGCGGCGTGACGGAGGGACGATCGGAGCATCGGCGCGGGGTGCAATGGTCGCTCGCCGACGATAGCGGGGGTCGTGTCGGGCGGGCAACCGTGGTCCCGACACTCGGTCCCGGCGCGGCGGTCCCGACATCGTGGTCCCGACACCGCGTTCCCGAATCCGGCGCGCTCGACGCGGTCGCGGGCGCAGCGGTGGTCGGTGGCGGGTCGCCGGCCCTGCGCGGCGGGCTCGCGCGGCGTAGCAGTCCGGCGCGCTGCGCGGGCCGCTGCCGCGCGCCGCGGAACGGATCCCGGACCGCCGGGCAGCGCCTTGAGTCGCGGCGGCGGATCGACGATGGTCTCGCCCGTGCTTCCGTCGTCGTGCCGTTCCGTGCCGGGCCGCGGTTCGGCGCTGGTGATCGCTCCGCACGGCGGACTCTGCGCGCGCGACCTGCTGGCCTCCGACCCGGCAGTCGGACTGCGCGGCAACGACCTGCACACCGGCGAGCTGGCGCGTCTGCTGGCGGCGCGCCTGGACGCGTCGCTGCTCGCGAACGTCGCCGTGGACCGCAACGACGTGGACCTGAACCGCATCGACGAGGTCGTCACGCGCGCCCCGTGGTTCCTCGACGCGCTCGGCGAGCACCTCGAGCGCATCGTCGCGCGGCACGGACGCGCCCTGGTGCTGATCGTGCACGGCTGGCAGATCGTCCAGCCACGCTGCGACGTCGGCATCGGTGCGCGGCTCGCAGCGGCAGGTGACGCCTTGGCGTGCGCCGAGCGCCTCACCGTTTCACCGGACTTCGTCGCCGGTCCGCTCGAAGAGCTCCGCGCCGCGACCGCGGCGCAGGGCGTCGAGACGACCTACGGGATCCGCTGGCCCGCGCAGCACCGGAACAACGTGATGCAGCTCTTCCGGCGCGTGGCGCCCGACGCCGCGTCGTCGCGGACGCAGCACCCGGTCGCGCTCCACGGCTGCAGCGGGCGCGTCGAAGCGGTCCAGCTCGAGCTCGGGGCACCGCTGCGCTACCCGGGAAAGTGGCGCGAGCGGTTTCTGGGCGCGGTGTCGCACGCATTCGCAGCTTGGACGGCAGGCCACGCGCCGCAGGGCCGGGTCTCGGCCGGCGACGCGTTGCCCGAGCGGCTCTCGCGACCGGTACGAAGAGCGAACGCGTCGCTGCCGCCGCCGCACCGTCCGGTGCTGCCGCAGGGCGTTGCGCTGCAGGCCTGCGACGGTGCCGACGGGCTCGGGGTCGTGGTCGGACTCGGGCCGATGTCGCCGCGGGAGCTGGGGGCGCGCTTGCTGCTGTTTCCCGGTGGCCAGCGGATGCTCCTCTTCACCGGGCACGAGCGGATCGGGACCGGCGCGAACGATCGCGTCGGCGGCCTCGAGGCTCGGCCGTTCCCGGGTGGCCTCGAGGTCCGGTTCCGTGGTCCGGTGCTCGAGGTCCCCGATGCGAGCCGGCACTTTCGCGAGGAGGGCGCGCAGCTGGAAGCGCGGGTCGTCGAGCTGGCGCTCGATCTGCGCTTCGTTGCGCATGGCGCTTCGGCCTACGGCGCGGTGCACGGCGAGGCACGTGCAGGGGCGAGCGCGTGGCGGATCGACGCGCACGGCTTCACCGCTCCGGTGCTGGCACGCCCGCCGACCGAGCTCGGGTCCTTGCGGCTCACGGCGTCGTTCGGCTCCACCCTCGGTGTCGTCGCCGAGGTGGGGCTGCCGCACGCGGCCCGTCTGCGCCTCCTGACGCCGAACGCCGTGCGCGAGCACGTGGTCGCGACCGGCGGGGACGTGCCGGCCATCGTGCCGGGACGGCTTGCCGGCGCGTTCGAGCTCTGCGCGGACGACGGCCCGGTCCTGCGCTGCACGCCGCTCGGCCACGTGACGATCCTGCGCCCGGGGCGGGACGGCAGGCCGCGGCACGTGACCTTCGGCGCCGCACGCTTCGAGCTCGACGGCGGTGCGCGCGGCAGCGGCTTCTACGAGCACGGTGCCCCGGCTGTGCCCGCGGGACGAGCAGAGGAGGGGGAGAGCGGCGATGGCGGCGATCGATCTGCGCAGTGACACGGTGACGCGGCCCGGTGCCGCGATGCGGGCGGCGATGGCGGCGGCGGCGGTCGGTGACGACGTCTACGGCGAGGACCCGACGGTGAACGCGCTGCAGGAAGCCGCTGCACGCCGCGTCGGCAAGGAGGCGGCACTCTTCGTCCCGAGCGGCACGATGGCGAACCAGGCGGCGATCCGCGTCTCGACCGCGCACGGCGACCTCGTGCTCGCCAGCGAGGGCGCGCACATCCTGCGCTACGAGTCGGGTGCGGCGGCGGCGATCTCGGGGGTCCAGGTCGCCACGATCGGGAGCGCCGGAATCTTCACGGCAGAAGACGTGCGGCGGGCGCTCACCCCGCGCGACCACCACCACCCGCCGTGCACGCTGATCGCGGTCGAGAACACGCACAACGCATCGGGCGGACGGGTGTTCCCGTTGGAGATGCTGTCCGCCGTGGTCGCCGTGGCGCGTGAGCGTGGGCTCCGGCTGCACCTCGACGGCGCGCGCCTGTTCAACGCGGAGATCGCGACCGGGATTCCGGCGGCACGCTGGGCCGCCGACTTCGACACGGTCGCGTTCTGTCTCTCGAAAGGACTCGGCGCACCCGTGGGGTCGCTCGTGTGCGGCAGCGCCGCGACCGTCGATCGACTGCACCGCGTGCGCAAGATGCTGGGCGGCGGCATGCGGCAGGCGGGAATCCTCGCCGCCGCGGGGCTGTACGCGCTCGAGCACAACGTCGCCCGGATCGCCGACGACCACGCCAACGCAGCACGTCTCGCGCGAGGTCTCGCGGCGCTCGATATCTTCGTCGACCCGTTCCCGGAGACCAACATCGTGCTGTTCTCGGTACCGAACGACGTCGACTTCGCGGCGCGGCTGCGCGCCAGCGGGGTTCTCGTCAACACGGTCGCGCCGGGCCGTTTCCGCGCCGTCACCCACCTCGACGTCGCGTCGGATGCGATTGACGACGCGCTCGAGCGGATCCGTCGGCTCTGCGGCTGACCGACCAACCGGCGTCCCGCATGGCGCGAGGCGGACCGCAGCGCGGAGACCGACCCGAGGGAGCCGTCGCGCGCGCCCCGCACGGTACACGTCCGGCCGCCGGCCGCCACGGCCTCGTGCTTTTGCGCGAAGCGAGCGATTACGGCAACTTTTTGGAGAGGGGCCACCGAAACGACCTTGCGGCGGGTCGGTGGCGGCGGGGAGGATCGCCCGGTGAGCAGGTCGAGAGCCGGAGGAGATGCCGTGGCCAGCTGGGACCCGAGGAAACCGAAGCCGCCCAACGGCGGCAGGCGGCGTGCGCCACGCCTGGTCCTGCTGCTCGTCGCCGCGCTGGCAACGCTTGCCTCGCTCGTCGCGCGCGACGCCGTGGCTGCCGACGTCGGACAGCTGCTCGACCGTGCGACGGAGCGCGGCTCGGTCCGGGTGCTGGCGCGCCTCGACGTCCCGGCCACCGCCAGGGGGCTCGCCGGCGTCGACGCCGACGCCTCCCGCATGACCGCCATCCGCGCGTCGCGCGCGGCGCTCGCTGGCGACCTGGCAGGAACCACCTGGGGCGTGACGCGCGAGTTCTCGAGCATTCCGTACGTCGCGCTCGAGGTGTCGCCCGCTGCGCTCGCCGCCCTGACGTTCTCGGGCCAGGTGCTGGACATCGAGGAGGATCGCCTCGAAACCGTGATGCTGCCCGAGAGCGTCCCGCTCGTGCAGGGGGACCTGGCGTGGGACGCCGGGTACGACGGCACCGGGTGGGTGGTCGCCGTGCTCGATACCGGCGTGTACAGCGCGCACCCGTTCCTTGCCGGCAAGGTGGTGAGCGAGGCCTGCTACTCCCTGACGGGCGATTGCCCGAACGGCGAGACCGCGATGATCGGACCCGGGGCCGGCGAACCGTGCAGCTACGCGTCCGGCTCGTGCCCGCACGGCACGCACGTCGCGGGTATCGTGGGCGGGACGAACTCGGAGTTCTCGGGCGTGGCGCGCGGCGCGGGAATCGTTTCGTTGCAGGTGTTCTCGAGGTTCACCGGCAGCGACTGTGACGACGACGTCGAGGACCCGTGCGCGAAGTCCTTCACCTCGGACACGATCGCCGCGCTCGAGCGCGTCTACGAGCTGCGCACCACGTACAACATCGCGGCCGCCAACATGAGCCTGGGTGGTGGCAGCTTCGCCTCGCAGGCGGCCTGCGACCAGACCGACTCCGCGCGCAAGGCGATCATCGATCGGCTGCGCTCGGTCGGCATCCCGACGGTCGCCGCGTCGGGCAACGAGGCGAGCTCGAACGCCCTGTCGGCGCCGGGCTGCATCAGCTCGGCGATCAGCGTGGGCGCGGTCACCAAGGCCGACCAGATCGCGAGCTTCTCGAACTCGGCCTCGTTCCTGACGCTGCTGGCACCGGGGCGCTTCATCCGGTCGTCCGTGCCGACCGCGGCGTTCCGGGAGATCTCGGGAACCTCGGAGGCGACGCCGCACGTCGCCGGCGCGTTCGCCATCCTCTTCCAGAAGCTCGGCCGTGGCGACGTCGAAACCGCGCTGTCGGCTTTGCAGCAGACGGGACTGCCGATCGAGGACCTGCGCAACGGGGTCGTGAAGCCGCGGATCCGGATCTTCGACGCGCTGGAGACCCTGCCCGATGCAGGACAGCCCTCCGGGCTGCAGGTCACACCCGACGGGGCGCGCACGCTGATCAGCAAGGACGTGGGCCGCGAGCGCTGGGCGATCACGTACAACACGGACGACGACACGGTGACCGGCAACGTCTTCTCTCCGGGTGGCGGCGAGCCTCAGTTCGTCTGGTGCGATCGCACCGGCGACAACGGCGACCCGGACCCGTACACGGTGCAGATCGACTTCATCTGCTCGGGAGCGGGTGCGTGCGATTCGCCGTCGTGTCCGACGGGTGAGTGGTCGGAGATCGGACAGGTCAGGCTGCCCGGATCGTTCCTCCTGTCGCCGTCGTCCGGGTCGAGCAGCGCCACGGTGTCGACTGCGGGGCAGTCCGGCGTGGCCGGTGGCACGCCGTCGGGACTGCAGATCACGCCCGACCTGAAGCGCATCCTGATCAGCAAGGACGTCGGTGACGAGCGCTGGGCGATCACGCGCAACCCGGATCAGACGGTGACCGGGAACGTCTTCTCGGCGAGCGGCGGCGAGCCACAGTTCGTCTGGTGCGAGCGCCAGGGAGACGACGGCAACCCCGATCCCGGCGCGGTGCGGATCGACTACGCGTGCAGGGGCGCGGGCCGCTGCACTACCTCGCAGTGCACGGCCGACGCGTGGACGTTCATCGGCGACGTCACATTGCCCGGCTCGTTCTTCACGCGGTGAGCGCCCGAGGCACGCGGCGCTCCGAGGCGACGCGTGCCTCGGGCGCCGCACATTTGACCCACCTCCACCCGCGGCAATAAACGGGACCATGGGGTACGCGACGGCGGTTCGAGGCGAGCGCTTCGCGTTCGAGGACCTGCGCACCCTGCTGGCGAAGGCGAACGAGGAGAAGTCGGGCGACCGTCTGGCGGGAATCGGCGCGCGTAGCGAGCGCGAGCGCGTCGCGGCGAAGTCGGTGCTCGCCGACCTTCCCCTCGCGGTCCTCGTCGACGAGCCCCTGCTCGACCCGGCGCACGACGAGGTGAGCCGGCTCATCGCCGAGACGCACGACGCAGCGGCCTTCGCGGCGCTCCGGTCGCTGACGGTCGGTGAGCTGCGCGAGCGCCTGCTCGGCGGCGAGGACGTACCGCCGTACGCCGTCGTGCCCGAGATCGCGGCGGCGGTCGCCAAGCTGATGACCAACCTCGACCTGGTGAGCGTGGCGCGTCGCATGCGGCGCGTCACGCGCTGCCGGAACACGCTCGGTGAGGCCGGGGTGCTGGGCATCCGTGTGCAGCCGAACCACCCCGCCGACGACCTCGCGGGCATCCTGCTCTCGACCGTGGACGGGTTGCTGTTCGGCTGTGGCGACGCGGTGATCGGCGTCAATCCGGCGAGCGAGTCGGTCGAATCGGTGTCGGCGATCCTGCGCGCGCTCGGCGCGCTCGTCGAGCGCTGGGAGATCCCGACGCAGGCGTGCTGCCTCGCGCACGTGAGCACGCAGCTCGCGGCACTCGAGCGTGGCGCGCCGATCGACCTCCTGTTCCAGTCGATCGCCGGAACGGAAGCCGCGAACGCGAGCTTCGGCATCACGCTCGACCTGCTGCGCGAGGGGCGCGAGCGAGTGCTCGCACACCACCGCGCACGCGGCGGGTTTCTCGGCGAGGACGTGATGTACTTCGAGACCGGCCAGGGCAGCGCGCTGTCCGCAGAGGCGCACCACGGCATCGACCAGCTCACGTGCGAGGCGCGCGCGTACGGCGTCGCCCGTGCGTTCTCGCCCCACCTGGTGAACTCGGTGGTGGGCTTCATCGGGCCGGAGTATCTCCACGACGAGCGGCAGATCGTGCGCGCCGGGCTGGAGGATCATTTCATGGGCAAGCTGCTCGGCCTGCCGATGGGTGTCGACGTCTGCTACACGAACCACGTCGCCGCCGACCAGAACTCGTGCGACAACCTGCTGGTCCTGCTCGCATCGGCGGGGTGCAACTATTTCATGGGCGTCCCGTGCGCGGACGACGTGATGCTCGGCTACCAGTCGACGAGCTTCCACGACGCCGCGGCCGTTCGCGCGCTGTTCGGGCTCGTGCCCGCGCCGGAGTTCGCCGGCTGGCTCGACGCGCGCGGCGTGTTCACCAACGGCCGCCGCAACCGGGGCGGCATCGCCCTGCGTCGCGATCTCTTGCGCACGGTCGAGCGCCTGGCCCTGCCGGGGGCGGTGTGACGCCCGAGCGCGACCCCGTGGCGCCACGGGTTCCCGCGGCGGAGCACGACGCCGGCGCCGACCCGTTCACCGAGCGGCTCCTCGAGCACACTCCCGCGCGGGTCCTCGTCGGCGAGGCCGGGGACGGCTATCGCACCGCGACGCACCTCGAGCTGCGCCGCGACCACGCGGCCGCGCGCGACGCCGTGCGCCGCGAGTTCGACCTGCACGCGGACCTCGGGGTCGACGTCGTCGGACGCTTCGGGCTGTTCGTCGTCGATACCTGCTGTCGCGACAAGGACGAGTACCTGCTGCGACCCGACCTGGGCCGGCGCCTGTCCCGGCAGGCGCGGGATCGGGTCCGCCGCGAGTGTCCGCCGGCTGCGGACCTGCAGGTCGTCATCGGTGACGGGCTGTCGGTTGCGGCGGTGGCCGCGCAGGTGCCCGGAGTCCTCTCGGCGCTCGCCGATGCCGTCGCGGCACGCGGCTGGAGCTTCGGGCAGCCCTTCTGCGTGCGTCACTGCCGCGTCGGCGTGCTGAACGAGGTCGGCGAGCTGCTCGCTCCGCGTGTGGTGGTGCTGCTGATCGGCGAGCGCCCGGGGCTCCGCACCGCGGAGAGCCTGTCGGCCTACCTCGCCTACCGCCCGTCGGCGGCGCACACCGACGCCGACCGCAACCTCGTCTGCAACATCCACGACCGCGGCGTGTCGCACGCGGCCGCCGTCGCGCGCATCGTGGCGCTGGCCGAACGTTGCACGGCGGCGGGTGCGAGCGGTGTCGGCGTGAAGGAGGACCTCTCGGCGCTGCCGGGGCCGCGCTGAGGTGCGGGTGCGCCGGGCGGCAGGCGCGCGTGTCGACGGCTACCGCCGGCCGCGAGCGCGGCCCGCGGGAGTCAGGGGAGCGCGCGACAGAACTCCTCGAGTCCCTGCTCCCACGCCGGGAGGACGATGCGCGGCTCCTGTATCGACGTGAGAACGGAGTACCGCGGGCGGGGGGCGGGGCGCGGAAACTCGTCGGTCGTGACGGGCACGACGGGAGTCGCGATGCCGCGCAGGGCGAACAGCGTGCGGGTGAGGCCGTACCAGGTGACCGACCCGGCGCCCGCCAGGTGATACGTCCCGAACGCTCCGGTCTCGATCAGGCGCGCGATCGCCTGCGCCAGGTGCGGTGCGTAGGTCGGGCAGCCCCGCTGGTCGTCCACCACCCTGACCTCGGGGCGCGACGCGAGCGAGAGCATCGTGCGCGGGAAGTTCGCACCCTGCTCGTGGTAGACCCACGCGGTGCGCACGACGTAATGGCGCGCATTGATCTCGCGTACGGCGAGCTCGCCGGCGAGCTTGCTGCGGCCGTAGGCAGACTGCGGGTTGGGGGCGTCGTACTCGTGGTAGGGGCGCGTGCCGCTGCCGTCGAAGACGTAGTCGGTGGAGACGTGCACCACCGGCACGCCGCGCTCGGCGGTTGCGAGCGCCAGGTTGCGCGGCGCGAGCGCGTTGCCGCGGTACGCGTCGGTCGCGTCCGCCTCGGCATCGTCGACACGATTGTAGGCGGCCGCGTTGATGACGACGTCGGGGCGCAGCGACGCGAGTGCGGCGCGGACGGCGGCGAGGTCCGTGACGTCGAGGTCGGCGCGCGGCACCAGCGTCACCTCGTGCGCGGCGAGCGGTGCCCGCAGCGAACGCCCGAGCTGTCCCGCTGCTCCGGTGACGACGATCCTCACGGCTTGGGCACGTATCGGGGCAGGCGGTCGAGCAGCCGCGCCAGCGGCTTGCCCTCGCGATCCTTGGCCGACAGCAGCGGCTCCGCGATGGGCCACTTCACGCCGATCTCGGGGTCGTTCCACGCGAGCCCGAGTTCGTCGCCCGGCTGGTACAGGTCGCTGCACTTGTACTCGACCTCGGCGACGTCGCTCAGCACGCAGAAGCCGTGCGCGAAGCCGATCGGCACGAAGATCTGCCGGAAGTTCTCTTCCGACAGCTCGACGCCCACCCAGCGCGCGAACGTCGGCGAGCCCACCCGTACGTCGACGACCACGTCGAAGATCCGGCCACGCAGGACGCGCAGCAGCTTCGCCTGCGGGCGCTCGAGCTGCGCGTGCAGGCCGCGCAGGGTGCCTTGCACCGAGCGCGAGTGGTTGTCCTGGATGAACGACGCGGCGACGCCGGCCGCCGCGTAGCGGGGCGCATGGTACGTCTCGGCGAAGAAGCCGCGGTCGTCGCGGTGCACCTGCGGCTCGAGCACCAGCACGCCCTCGAGATCGGTCGGGAACACCTTCACCGCTTCAGGTCTCCGGTCGGGAACGCCCGCATCGCTTCGGGTCTCCGGTCGGGAACGCCCGCATCGTTTCAGGTCTCCGCTCGGGAGCGTCCATCTCGCTTCAGCCCTCCTGCTCGAGGATGCGCAGCAGGTACTGGCCGTAGCCGGTGCTGCGCATGCTCTGCGCGATGCGCTCGACGTCGGCCGCGGAGATGTAGCCCATGCGGAGCGCGATCTCCTCGATGCACGCGACCTTGAGGCCCTGCCGCTCCTCGATCGCGTAGATGAAGTTCGCGGCCTGCAGCAGCGCCTCGTGCGTCCCGGTGTCGAGCCACGCGATGCCGCGTCCGAGCTTCTCGACGTGCAGCGCGCCACGCTCGAGGTAGTCGATGTTGACGTCGGTGATCTCGAGCTCGCCGCGCGGCGACGGTTTCAGCCCGGCGGCGACGTCGAGCACGTGATTGTCGTAGAAGTAGAGCCCGGTCACCGCGTACTGCGAGCGGGGCTGCGCGGGCTTCTCCTCGAGGCCGATGGCGCGTCCCTGCGCGTCGAACTCGACGACGCCGTAGCGCTCGGGATCGCGCACCCAGTAGCCGAAGACGGTGGCGCCGCGCTCGCGCTCGGCGGCGACGCGCAGGTCGTCGGTGAGCCCGTGGCCGTGAAAGATGTTGTCGCCGAGGGCGAGCGCGACGCGCGCGTCGCCGACGAACTCGCGTCCGATGATGAACGACTGCGCGAGACCCTCGGGCTTCGGCTGCACCGCGTAGTGGATGCGTAGCCCGACGTCGCCGCCGTCGCCGAGCAGGCGCTTGAAGCCGTCCTGCTCGTGCGGCGTGGTGATCACCAGCACGTCCCGGATGCCCGCGAGCATCAACGTCGCCAGCGGGTAGTAGATCATCGGCTTGTCGTAGATCGGCAGCAGCTGCTTCGAGTTGGCGCGCGTCACCGGGTGGAGCCGCGTGCCGGAGCCGCCTGCCAGCAGGATGCCCTTCAGCGGTGTGCGTGCGGGCCCGCTCATCGCGACTCCCGGATGCCGCCGAGGCGTTCGCGAGCGTACTTTCCTGCCTGCACCGCGTCGCACCAGGCCCGGTTGTCGAGGTACCAGCGCACCGTCGCCGCGAGGCCGTCGGCGATCGCGTGGCTCGGCTGCCAGCCGAGCTCGCGTTCGATCCTGCCGGCGTCGATGGCGTACCGGCGGTCGTGACCGGGGCGGTCGGCGACGAAGGTCTTCAGGTCCGCGTAGCGCCGGACCTCGGGGCGGCCCGCCAGCGCAGCGTTTCCGGCGACCGGTCGCAGCTCGTCGAGCAGCGCGCACAGCGTGTCGACGAGCACCAGGTTGGTCAGCTCACCGTGCCCGCCGATGTTGTACTTCTCGCCGGGAACGCCCCGCTCGAGGACGCGCAGGATGCCGTCGCAGTGGTCCTCGACGTACAGCCAGTCCCGGACGTTCAGCCCGTCGCCGTAGATCGGCAGGGCCTTGCCCTCGAGCGCGTTGAGCAGGACCAGCGGAATGAGCTTCTCCGGGTACTGGAACGGGCCGTAGTTGTTCGAGCAGTTGGTGATCAGCGTCGGTACGCCGTAGGTCTCGTGGTAGGCGCGCACGAGGTGGTCGGCACCGGCCTTCGATGCGGCGTACGGCGAGTTGGGCGCGTAGGGCGTCGACTCGGAGAAGGACCCGGTCGGCCCGAGCGTCCCGTAGACCTCGTCGGTCGACACGTGCAGGAAGCGGAACGCCCGGCGGGCGCTCTCCGGCAGCTCGCTCGCCCAGAGCCGTGCGGCCTCCAGCAGCTCGAAGGTGCCCACGGTGTTGGTCTGCACGAAGGCGCCGGGACCGTCGATCGAGCGGTCGACGTGCGACTCGGCGGCGAAGTTGACCAGCCACCGCGGACGGTGCTCGCGAAGGAGCTGCGCGACCAGGGCGCCGTCGCAGATGTCGCCGCGCACGAACGCGAAGCGCGGCTCGCACTCGACGTCGCGCAGGCTTTCGAGGTTGCCGGCGTAGGTCAGCTTGTCGAGCACGATCACGCGGTGGCTCGTCCGCGCGAGCGCGAGGCGGACGAAGTTGGCGCCGATGAAGCCGGCGCCGCCGGTCACGATCATGCTGTCCATCGCGTGACGGTCCTACCCGACCGCGAAATGGCCCGCCAGCGCTTGCCGTTCAGCGGTTCGCGGGTGCCTGGTGCTGGGGCTTGAGCAGGTCGTTGAGCGTCTTCACCGGGTTGAAGGTGGCCGTCGGCACGGCGACGAACACGGTGCTCCAGTCGGCCATCGAGCCGTTCCACAGCCCCGGCCGCTCGAGCGCGCGCAGCTTTCGCCCGCCGCTCGACTTCTCGCTGAGGAAGACGGCCTCGGGATCGACGTGGCGGGCGAGGTCGAAGGCCTTGCCGCGGTGATCGCGAAGCCCGCACGCGAGGTCGACGGGGTTGAAGTACGTCGAGCCGGCGATCAGTGCCTGCTGCGCCGGGTCGGACGCGTCGACCTGCGCCGTCTCGACGATCTGGGGACTCGCCTCGCCGTTGCCCGAGCGCACCCAGAACGGGCCACCGCCGGGATCGCCCTCGCAGGGGACCATGCCGCAGACGCGCAGCGGCCGATCGAGCGTGCGCCGCGCGAACGCCAGCCGCGCCGCCGCGTCACCGGCGGTGCCCGCCGGCGGGGCGATGCCGAACTCGACCTGCAGCAGCGCGAGAGCCGACGCGACCGCCTCCGCGTCGGGATCGGTATCGAGCCTGCGCAGCGCCGCGAAGACCTTCGCCTGCAGCGTGGCGAGCAGCCCGCCGAGCACCTTCTTCCAGTGGACGACGGGCCCCTTCAGGTGGTCCGGCACGACGTTGTCGATGTTCTTCACGTAAGCGAGATCCGCGCCGCACCGGCCGAGGTTCTCGAGCAGCGCGCCGTGGCCACCGGGGCGGAAGAGGAGCCGGCCGTCCGCATCCCGGAACGGGTTGCCCTCGAGGTCGACGGCGACGGTGTCCGTCGATGGCGCCTGGTGCGAGAACTCGATCGTGAAGCGCGCGCCCAGCCGGCGCTCGTGCGCGGCCTGCACCCGCTCGAGCAGCGCGCGAAACCCGGCGAGGTGCTGCGGCGAGACGGTGAGGTGGAGCCGCACGCTGCCACCGTCCGCGCGCGCATAGCTCGCGGCGTCCACCAGATGCTCCTCGCACGCGGTGCGCGGGCCCTCCGGCGAGCGGTGGAACGCGAGCAACCCCTTCGGCAAAGACGCATAGCCGAGGCCGGGCTCGCGCAGGAGCCCGCCGAGCACCGTGGCGACGGCGCCTGCCTGTACGGCGCCGTCGAGGTCCGCGCCGCACCCGGCCAGCGCGTCGCGCAGGGACGGCAGGAACGCGAAGCGGTCGAGCGAGCGCCACGCCTCGCTGACCTCGCGGGCATCGCCGTCGCCAGCGGTGGCAAGCGCTTCGAGCCTCGTTGCGTCGAGCTGCGGCTCGCGCTCGAGCATGGCAAGCGGTGCGCGGAACATGCGCGTCGCCGCACCGGAGGCGGGGACGAAGCAGGTGAAGCGCCCCGCCGCGGCGGCCGCGTCGTGAGCGGCCAGGGCAGCGGACAGCTCCGCGTCGTCGAGAATGCGGATCCCGTCGCCTGCGGTGCAGGCGCGCAGCAGGCGTGTGTACGGCGGCGGGTCGCGCAGGATCGCGAGCTGCCGGCGGAAGTCGCCCTCGTCCACGCCGCGTGCTCGGACGTGCTTCAGGTCCTCGTTCGTCAGGAGATCCTCGGCCATTCCCGTCCTCCGTTGGCCACGCTACCTGCTGCGGCGCCGGGATTCATCCGCGGGTCGGATCAGGGCGTGGTGCGCGGATCGGGATCCGGAGCGGGGAAGGGGACGCGGTCCTTGCCGTCGAAGGCCGGCGCGAACACCGAGACGCCCGTGCAGGGCTCCTCGCCGTAGGCGCGTGCGCCGTGGACGGTGTTCCGCGGCACGAGGAAGACGTCACCGGGCTTCAGATCGACGTCGCGCTCGCCGATCCGGGCGCGTGCGCGCCCGGTTCGCACGACGATGATCTCCTCGTGCTCGCGGTGCAGGTGCGGCGGCATCGCGTCGGTGATCCGCCAGGCGTTCACGCTCGCCTGGCGGCCGCGCAGGATCTCCGCGACGACGGCGCCGCCGGTCGAGTCGGCCTGCGCGGCGAGCGCCTCGTCGAGGGAGACCACCGGCGGATCGGTCGCGTTCCCGTCTGCGGCGACGAGCAACGTCATTGCCGCGGCGAGGGCGGGGACGACGCAGCGCCCTCGGGCACGGCGCTGCGTGTCGCGTGCGGGGTGCGGGACGGCAGTCGGCATGACGCCGAGCGATATCAGCGCGGGCCGCCTCCGGCACGCGGTAGCGCCGCGTGGCCGGGCTGCGCCGTGCGGGCTGACCACGTCTCGGGAAGGGGAGCGTCGTCGCTCTGGGCAGCTCCGGTCACGGGGTCGAGCCACTCGATGCGGCTCGCGTGCAGCAGGAAGCCGGCCGGGCCGGGCGTGGATGCGCCGTAGAGCGGGTCGCCGAGCAGCGGGTGCCCCGCGCCGGCGAGGTGGACACGGATCTGGTGGCGCGCCCCCGTGGTCGTCCGTGCGCGCACCAGCGTCGCGTCGTCGAACACGCGCTCGGGGGTGACGTTGGTGCAGGCGGGGCGGGCGGCGTAGCGGCGTGCGGTCGCGGTCGTCGCGAGGGCGCGCACGCGGCTGCGTGCAGCGCGATGCTGGCCGATCGGCGCGTCGATGCACAGCGGACGCTCGAGGCGGCCCGCGACCAGCGCGAGGTACTCCTTCGCGACCGTGTGGGCACGGAATTGCGCGCGCAGGGAAGCGTAGGCGTCCGCCGTGCGCGCGGCGAGCAGCAGCCCCGAGGTACCGTTGTCGAGCCGGTGGACGAGGCCGGACTCGCCGGGGCGTCCGAGGTCGGCGCACTCCGGGAAGTGCCGGGCGATGCGCGCCGCGAGGCTGTCGCCGCCAGCGCCGCGCAACGCGACGCTGGGAAGTGCCGCCGGCTTGTCGAGCACCAGCACGGCGAGCGTCTCGCGCACGACCGTGAGCGGTCCTTCCGCCGGGGTGTCCGTGGCGCCGTCCGCGTGCGGTACGACCACGACCTCACCCGACCGCACACGGTCGCCCTTGCGGGCAGCGCGCCCGTCGACACGCGCGCGCGCTGCGAGCCGGACGGCGGTGCGGCGTCCGACGGCGAGCGTCCGGGCGAGGAACTCGTCGAGGCGGCGTCCCGTGTCGTCGGCGGACACCACGAGCGTCGCGATCCGCACGGGTCGAGCGAGCCGCGTCATCGGGGTCGGTTGTACAGGACGGCGCCGATCCGCTTAAGTGGGCGACGCCGTCGCGTCGTGCCTGCGGCGGCTGCAGCCGAATGAACGAATCACCGGTGAGGGCCCTCTTCCCGATCACGGAGGAGTGCCTGTTTCTCGATCACGCCCGCGTGGCACCGCTCTCGACCCGGGTCGAGGAGGCGATCGTGCGTTTCGCGTCCGAGGCGACGCGTCAGCTGCGGCTTCGCTACCCTTACTGGAACGAGCGCGCCGAGGAGGTGCGGGCCGCCTGCGCGCGGCTCGTCGGTGCGCTGCCCGATCAGGTCGCGTTCGTGAAGAACACTTCGGAGGCCCTGTCGTTCGTCGCCGAGGGGCTTACGTGGCAGGCGGGCGACGTCGTGCTCTCGGCAGACCGCGAGTTTCCCTCCAACGTCTACCCCTGGCAGGGACTCGCACGGCTGGGTGTCGAGACGCGCCTCCTCGAGCCGGGCCCGACCGGCGTCACGGTGGACGACGTCGCCCGCGCGATCGACGACCACGTTCGCCTCGTCGCCCTTTCGGCGGTGGCGTACGGCGCCGGTGAGCGCATCGATCTCGCCGGGATCGCGGAGATCTGCCGCCGGCGCGACGTGCTGTTCATCGTCGACGGCATCCAGGCGATCGGCGCCGTGTCGGTGGACATGGCGCGCGACGGCATGGACTGCATCGCGGCCGACGGGCACAAGTGGCTGTGCGCGCCCGAGGGCGGGGGGTTTCTTGCGGTCTCCGACCGCTTGCTCGCACGTCTCAGGCCGGCGCAGCTCGGCTGGAAGAGCGTCGTGAGCACGTCGTACCATCCCTACGACCTCACGCCGCGCCGCGACGCGGCGAAGCTCGAGGCCGGGAGCCTCAACCTCCTCGCGATCCACGCCCTCGGCGCCGCCGTGGAGCTCGCGATCGACGTCGGGGTGGACGTCATCGAGGCGCGCCTCGGCGAGCTCACCGGACTCCTCGAGGAAGGGTTTCGCGCACGCGGGCTCGAGGTTCTCGGCCGCGACGACCGCGGGCGATGCGCGCGGCGCTCCGGCATCGTCAGCTTCGTCCCGCGACGCGCGCCCGAGCGCGTGCGCCAGGACCTCTGGGAGCGCGGCGTCGCGAGCACCGTACGCTTCGGCGGCATCCGGTTGTCACCCCACCACTATCAGGACGATCGCGACGTGGCCGCATTCTTCGCGCGCCTCGACGACGCGGAGGCGGCAGCTCGATGAGTGCGCAGAACCATCCCTCGGCGATGACCGGCCGCTTCGGCTGGCTGCAGGGCCAGGTCGCGCGACGGCTCACCAACCAGGTGCACGTCGACGAGAACGGTCTCGCGCAGCTCAAGCGCCTCGCCGAGCGCGGCACGATCGTCTACGTGCTGCGCAACCGCTCGCTGCTCGACTACTGCCTGATCAACTGGCTGCTGATCCGCGAGGGCCTGCCGCTCGCGAGCTTCGCCAACGGCGTCGCCACCTGGTCGTTCCAGCCGCTGCGGCAGATGATGTCGCGGCTTGCCGGCGCGCTGTCGCCACGGCGCCTGCTCGCGTGGCCGCGACGCCGGACCGCCGACCGGGCGCTCGCCGGCGAGCTGCTCGAGAAGGGCGAACCGGTGCTGCTGTTCCTGCGCGCGCGCAGTCCCAGGCTGCTGTCGAACCGGCGCTCGCGGCTGGCGGCGGCGCGGCCGGGTGCGGAGTACCTGCAGGAGATCGTCCGGCGCGCCCGCGATCTCGAGCGGCCGGTGTTCGTGGTGCCGATCTCGTTCTTCCGCGGGCGCGTCTTCCGGCGCCAGGAGGGACGGCTGTCGGCGTTCGCGTACAGCGTGCACGACGCCCCGAGCGACCTGAAGAAGCTCCTCACCTACCGCTTCAACCGCGAGGACCTGCTGTTCAACATCGGCCGCGTCATCGATCTGCCGAGCTTCCTGACGAGCCACCGGACGCTCGGCGAGGCCCGGCTCGCGCGCCGGCTCAACAACTCGCTGCAGCGCGAGCTCGCGCAGGAGGAGCGCGCGGTGTGGGGGCCGCTGCTCCTGCCGCGCCACGCGATCTCCGAGCGGGTGTTCGAGGGGCGGGAGGTCGCGTCGACGCTGGCGCGCATGGCACAGGACCGCGGCGTTCCCGAGCGCAAGCTGTGGCGCGAGGCGCGCGGCTACTTCTGGGAGATCGCCGCCAACTTCAACGGCTTCGCGTTCGGCATCATCGAGGTCCTCTTCAAGCAGATCTGGCGGCGCATGTTCAGCGGCGTCGAGGTCCGTGGGCTCGAGCGTGTGGTGGAGTGCGTCAAGCAGCACCCGGTCGTGCTCGTGCCCTGCCACCGGAGCCACTTCGACTACATGGTGCTCTCGTACATCTTCCGCGAGCACTTTCTGTCGCCGCCGCACATCGCCGCGGGCATCAATCTCGCATTCTGGCCGATGAGCGCGCTGCTGCGCGGGTCCGGCGCGTTCTTCATCCGGCGTTCGTTCGAGGACAACGAGATCTACAAGCTCGTCTTTCATCGCTACCTGACCACGATGATCCGGCAGGGCTACACGCTCGAGTTCTTCATCGAGGGAGGACGCAGCCGGACGGGCAAGATCCTCACGCCGAAGCTCGGCATGCTCGGCGGCATCGTGCGCGCCTTCCTCGGCGGGGTGCGACGCGACCTCTACCTGGTGCCGGTGTCGATCCACTACGGGCGCATCGCGGAGGAGAGCGCGTACGACGCGGAGCTCTCGGGTGCGAAGAAGCAGAGGGAGTCGTTCGGCGCCCTGCTCAAGGCGCGCAGCGTGCTGAAGCAGCGGCACGGCACCGTCTACGTGAGCTTCGCGGAGCCGATGTCGCTGCGCGACACGCTCGGCGAGCGCCTCGGACGCTTCGCGGAGGGCCCGAACGACCCGGTGGTGCAGGAGGAGCAGCGCCGGTTCGTGCAGAAGCTCGGCTTCAGGATCCTGCACGAGGTCAACGAGGCCGCGGTGGTCGGCGCGACCTCGCTGTCGTCGACGGTGCTGCTGTCGAGCCCGCGCGGCTCGAGCGCGGCCGGGGACTTCGCGATCGCAGCGCGCGCCCTCTCGGAGCTCCTGCGCTGGCGCGGGCTCGCGTTCACGCCGTCCCTCGAGCGCAATCTCGGGGCGGCGAACTTCAGCGAGATCACCGGGTTCCTTGCGTCGTCGGGCCTGATCTCGCTGTCGGACGGGGACGCCGGACGCGTCCTTCAGGTGCCGGTGGCGAAGCGCAAGGTGATCGACTTCTACAAGAACAACACGATCCACTTCTTCCTTCTGCCGTCGCTGCTGGCACACGCGTACCTGCGCGGCGTGTCGCGCGCGGAGCTCAAGGAGGAGCTCTGGTGGTGGCTCAACCTGCTGCGGTGGGAGTTCGCGCTGCCGGAGCGCGAGAGCGTCGCCGCCGAGGCCGGTCGCCTGCTGGACTACTTCCGTGCCCACGGGGCGAGCTTCGATGGCGAGCGCCGGCCGGTTCCGCTCGCGACCGCGCTGGTCGGTGTCCTCGAGAACTTTCGCGAGGCCTACTGGATCGCCGCACGTACCGCCCTCACCATCGACGGCGAGGCGAAGGCCGAGTCGATGGTGCTTGCGCAGATGGCGAAGCACTTCGAGGCGGCGCTCGTCCTCGGTGAGGTCCGCAAGCCGGAGGGAGCCACCCCCGTCACTTTCGGGAATGCGATCTCCCGGCTCATCGAGGTCGGCTGCCTCGAGCGTGAGAAGCGCGGCGGCGAGCGCGACCGCTTCCTGCGGCGGGGACCCCAGTTCCGTGATCTGGAGGCCATCGCGGCGCGTCTCGGCGGGTCGCTCACGCCGCCCGGCGCGACGGCGCCACTGCGTTGACATCCCGCATTCGCTGCCATAATTCGCCGGGGCCCATCCGGTTCTCGAGGGAACGAGGAGTCGCATGGGCGGGGTGCCACCATCGAGCCCAAGGATGCCGACGGACTCGACTCGCGTGTCGAGCAACTGGCCCGCGACCTCGCGGAGGCCATCAACGACGCCGAGGCGGGGGGACGGGTGGTGATGCGGGACTACGCGATCGACGTCCTGCGCGAGACCGTGAGCAGCGAGGTCGAGGCGGTGCCCGGGGCACCGGCGGGTGCGGGCACCGCGCTCAACCCGTTCGCCCTCGGCATCCCGATCCTCCTGGTCGGCATCTTCATGACGTTCCTCTTTCCGCCCGTCGGCGCGGCCCTGCTGGGCCTTGGGACGGTGGCGTGTCTCGCGGGCGTCGCGATGGCGATGTACCGAAGTGCTCGCGAGCGTTGGCGTTCTCGAGGCGATGTGCGATAGCGGGGCTGCAGCACGGCTTATGGGGCGGGCGAAGGGCTTTTCATTGGAGCGCAGCTGCGCTCGGGACTAGACTTGCGCGAACTCGGCCTGCCGCCGCAGGGCGACGTGCCGTTTCGTACGAGGCGACGGACAACCGATGGCTACTGGCGAAGCACTGGTGGGAGAGAACGCGAGAGACCTCGCGGAGCAGCGTCGAGAGGAGCAGCGACGCGAGCGCGCCAAGCGTGAGCGCGAGAAGGCCGCGCTCGGCGGGCTGTGGTCGCGGCGCGACGTCATCGGGCGTTTCGGCTGGATCCTGTTCGGCGCCTTCTCGCTGACGACGATCCTCGCTGCGGTGCGCTCGGCGTTCCCGCGCGTCCTGTTCCTGCCGCCGAGCACGTTCAAGGCGGGCTCGCCGAAGGACTTCGCCATGGGCGAGGTGAGCGAGAAGTTCAAGAAGGACTTCCGCGTCTGGATCGTGCGCGAACCCGAGGGGTTTTACGCGCTGTTCGCGAAGTGCACGCACCTCGGCTGCACGCCTCGCTGGCTGCTCGCCGAAGCGAAGTTCAAGTGCCCCTGCCATGGCAGCGGATTCTACCGCAGTGGCATCAACTTCGAGGGGCCGGCCCCGCGTCCCCTCGAGCGCGTCAAGATCACGCTCGCCGACGACGGCCAGCTGGTCGTCGACAAGGGCGTGAAGTTCCTCTTCGAGAAGGGGCAGTGGGGCAAGCCGGGTTCGTTCGTCAAGGCGTGAGCACGACGCCGGGATGGCGGCGCGGGGAGCGCAGCTCGCCCGGCGCGCGAGTCCCGGAACGCTCGGTCGGGCCTTTCAGGGTTAGGGGGTTGCACCCGTGAGTTGGTGGACAGAAGTCAAGCAGCAGATCACAGAGTCACCCGTATGGCAGTCGATCTTCCGCCACGGGTACGACGACACACCGCGCAACCGGATCCTGATGGTGTCCGGCAACGTGTGGCTGCACCTGCATCCTTCGAAGGTCCGGAGACATGCGACCCGCATGCGCTTCACCTGGTGCATGGGCGGCATCACCTTCCTCATGTTCCTGATCACGGTGGTGACCGGCGTCTATCTGATGTTCTACTACCGACCCGTCGCGCAGTACGCGTACGCGGACATGAAGTATCTCGAGTTCGACATGCCGTTCGGGATGCTCATGCGGAACATGCACCGATGGGCCGCGCACGGCATGGTGATCGCCGTCTGGCTGCACATGTTCCGCGTGTTCCTCACCGGGTCGTACAAGCCGCCCCGTGAGTTCAACTGGATCGTCGGCGTGATCCTGCTGGTGCTCACGCTGCTGCTGAGCTTCACCGGCTACCTGCTGCCCTGGGACCAGCTCGCGATCTGGGCGGTCACGGTGGGCTCGAACATGGGTCGCGCGACACCGCTGCTGGGTCACGAGGGCCCGTTTGCCGAGTTCGCCGGCGTGAACGCGCTGTACGACGTGCGCGCGTTCCTGTTCGGCGGCGGCGAGGTCGGTCCGCACACGCTGCTGCGCTTCTACATCCTGCACTGCGTGTTCATCCCACTGGTCACGAGCCTCTTCCTGGCGGTGCACTTCTGGCGCATCCGCCGTGACGGGTTCTCGGGCCCGGCGCTCTGAGAGCGCCCGCGTAGGGAGACACGACCATGCGCGTGATGGTTCTGCCCATCCTGTTCTGTCTGATCATCTGGGGACTCTACGTCGCGGCGAAGCCGCGCGACCTCTGACGCCCGGACGCACGGAGCCCAACGATGGCGACAAGCACAGCTGCGAAGCCGGCGGAGACCGGCAAGCGGATCGAGGTCTCGATCAAGAAGGCGATCGGACCGGGCGACGACAAGGTTCACACCTGGCCGCACCTGGTGCGCGCGGAGTTCCTCTGCTCGGTGCTGGTGATCTTCGGGATGATCGTCTGGGCGCTGATGCTCGACGCGCCGCTCGAGGAGCCGGCCAACCCGTCGCGAACGCCCAATCCGTCCAAGGCGCCGTGGTACTTCCTCGGGTTGCAGGAGATGCTGGTCTTCTTCGACCCCTGGCACGCCGGCGTCGTCCTCCCGTCGTTCATCATCGTCGGGCTGATGGTCATTCCGTACATCGACATCAACCCGAAGGGGAACGGCTACTACTGCTACCGTGACCGCAAGTGGGAGATCCTGACGTTCATCTTCGGCTTCCACATCCTGTGGGTGTCGTTGATCATCATCGGAACGCTGCTGCGCGGCCCTGGCTGGAACTGGTTCTGGCCCTGGGAGAAGTGGGATCCGCACCGCGTCGAGGCGCTCACGAGCGTGAACCTTCCCTACCTGCTCGGGCTGCGCGACTACTTCTGGTCGGCGGTGTTCGGCGGCGTTCTCGTGGTCGCGTTCTTCGTCGTGGGAACGGTGGCGATGTACGCCTGGGTGGTCTGGCTGAAAGGTCAGGAGTTCATGGAGCGCTGGGGAATGACGCGGTTCGCGATCACGTCCTTCCTCTTCCTGAACATGGTCGCGACGCTCATCAAGATGCTGATGCGGCACATGTTCAACATCAAGTACGTCATGGAAACTCCCTGGATCAACATCTAGCTCCGTGAGGTTCTATTTCGCCAAGCTGCTCGAGCTGATCGGGATCGCAAACGTGGGCTTCGGTCTGGTGCACGGGCTCACCAACGAAGGTGGGCTTCGCTTCGAGCTCCGCATGCTGATCATCGGCTCGGCAATCTTCCTCCTGGGTCGCATCATCGAGGGTCGAGGCCCGGCCTGAAACAGGTCGGTTGCGCGGGGACAAATGGCTAGACGAGAGCTCAATCTCGACGAAGAGAAGCGCAGCTACGCCGGGGTGTGGCTCGTCGCGGCGATCCTGCTGGTGGTCGGCGCGGTGTGGTCGCTCCTCGACGACACCTTCTTCAGGCGCCCCTGGAAGGCCTACCAGACCGAGTTCTTCCGCATCGAGGAGGAAAAGGAACGGGCGGCGCTCGAGGCGGAAGAGGGCAAGCTGGGCTCCGACGCCAAGTACCAGGAGCTGCAGGGCAAGCTCGCCGAGGCGCAGAAGAGCCTCGGATCGGGCGAGTCCGCCAAGCAGCTCGCGGCCGCGACGCAGAAGCTCGAGGCAGCAACGATGTCGGAGCAGGAGGCCGACATTCAGGTGCGCTTCGTGAAGAGCGAGCTCGAGGAGGCCTGGTACCACTACGACCACGCGATCGAGGCCGGCGGCAACGTCGACGCGGCGCGCAAGCGTCGCGACGAGCTGGCCGTCGAGAAGAACAGGCTCGAGAGCGAGTGGAAGGCGACGCAGGCCGTTGTCGCGAAGCTCCAGGCGGAGATCGACGAGCTCCGTGCGCCCATCGTCACGCTCGACAAGCAGATGAAGGAGGTCGGGGAGGAGCGCGACCGGATCGCCAACAAGATCGACGGCATGAAGTCCATGTTCGGGCCCGTCGCCGTGTCGCGCATTCCGGCGATCGGACAGGTCGTGCTGCCCGACTTCGACATCAACAACTTCGAGGAGCCGGTCGCCCGCGTCGACCGTTGTGTCTCCTGCCACGCGGGCATCGACAAGGCGGGATTCGAGGAGCTCGCGAATCCGTACAAGACACACCCGAAACGGGATCCGCTCCTGGTCAAGCATCCCACCGAGAAGTTCGGGTGCACGCCGTGCCACGAGGGCCAGGGCGTCGCGGTCAACACCATCGAGCAGGCGCACGGCGAGGTGAAGTTCTGGGAGCACCCGCTTCTCGCGGGCGACGAGCAGCAGTCGCGGTGTCTCAACTGCCACCTCGACGTCTCGCTCATTCCCGACGCCGCCAAGATCCGGCAGGGCGAGTATCTGTTCGAGCAGCTCGGCTGCCACGGCTGCCATCTCGTCGGCGGTTACGAGGAGCTCCAGCCGGTCGGGCCGAACCTGGAGCGCATCGCGGCCAAGGTCGATCCGCAGTGGATGGTCTCGTGGATCCAGAATCCGTTCGAGTTCCGGCCGCGCACCAAGATGCCCAACTTCCTCTTGACGGAGGAGCAGTCGAAAGCGGTGGCGGCGTATCTGTGGACCTCGAGCAAGGCAGACGGGGATGCCTGGCTGGCGGCACACCCGGATCCGGGCGGGATCTCGCCGGGCGACGCGGCGCTGGTCGAGAAGGGCAAGGGCCTGTTCGACGAGGTCGGCTGCCGCGCGTGCCACGCGATCGCGGCGGACGAGATCGCGACGCCACTCGGTGCAGCGAAGGACTGGGGGCCGAACCTCGGCAACGTGGCTCAGAAGGAATCGGGCCGGTTCATCTACTGGTGGATCAAGGATCCGCGGGGGTGGAACCCGAAGTCCCGGATGCCCGACCTGCGCCTCACCGATGACGAGGCGCGCGCGATCACGTCGTATCTGCTCAGCCTGTCGACGCCGCCACCCGCAGACCAGGCCGTCACACCGGCCGTGCTCGAGGATGCGGAGCTGGCCGAAGAGGGCAAGGCGATCGTCCGGAAGTACGGCTGCTACGGCTGCCACGTGATCAACGGCATGGAGAGCGAGTCGCGGATCGGCGTCGAGCTCTCGACGTTCGGCGCAAAGCCGATCGAGGAGCTGTTCTTCGGCAACAACCCGCACATGCCGCGCACGTGGAACGTGTGGACCGAGGGCAAGCTCCGCAACCCGCGCGTCTACGAGACCGAGCACGTCGAGCAGCTGATGCCGAACTTCCAGCTCGCCGACGAGGACATCGTCGCGCTGCGCGTGTGGTTGCAGAGCCGCGTCGAACGCATACCGCCGCGCAAGTTCCGCGATCCGGAGAACGAGCCGCGGCTGCAGCAGGTGCGCGAGGGCCGCTGGGTCATCGAGCAGTACAACTGCATGGGCTGCCACGTGATCAACGATCAGGGCGGCTTCATCCGCCGGCTCTATACGGACAACCCGGCGGGCGCTCCCCCGATCCTCAACGGCGAGGGCGAGAAGGTACAGCCGCAGTGGTTCTACGGCTTCCTCCAGGATCCGGCGCGGCAGCCGCTGCGCTTCTGGCTCAAGGTGCGGATGCCAACGTTCCACCTCTCCCGCGACGAGACGACGAAGGTCGTGAACTACTTCAAGGCGGTCGCGGAGCTGCCGAACCCGTACTTCTTCTGGGACTCGCGCCAGGACTCCTCGCCGGATTTGCTGAAGGCCGGCGAGACGCTGATGTCGGATCAGTACTTCGCGTGCTGGGCGTGCCACGTCCGCGGCAGCCAGACGCCCGAAGGGCCGATGGAGCAGTGGGCGCCCAACCTGGCCTATGCGCGCGAGCGGCTGAACCCGCAGTGGATCCTCGCGTGGATCAAGGACCCGAACGCGTTGATGCCCGGTACCAAGATGCCGTCCTTCTATCCCGGTGGGCCGGACGACGTCTTCGAGGGGAACGAGGACAAGCAGATCTTGGCGATGCGCGACTACATCATGTCCATCGGCGGGCACGGTGGCAGCGCCTCCGGCATGACGAAGGATGCGCCCGCCGCCGCGCCGGCGGCGCAGGCCGCCGCAGCGCCGGCGCCGGCCGGGTCT